>JAEUGZ010000393.1 GCA_016794725.1 Opitutaceae bacterium
GCGTCAGAGCCCGGTGCTGCATGCACCAGTGCAGGATGGGACGGTAGCTGCGCTCGATGCCGCGGTGCAGGAGGCGAAGGAGCAGGTTGCCGTCAGGGTCTTCGTCACCGCGCAGCACGATGCTGGCGAGAAGTGGAATCAGCGTGAGCGCCACGACCATCGAGGCCAGCACCGTGTAGACGACTGCGAGCGGCAGCGAGCGGATGAACTCGCCGGGTCCGCCCGGCAGCATGATCAGCGGCAGGAAGGCGAAGAGCAGGGTGGCGGTGGTTCCGACCACGGCCACGGTGATCTGCTCGGTCGCCTTGACCGCGGCCTGGAGCGGCGGATGCCCCATCCGGCGGAAGCGCGCGATGTTTTCCACCACCACGATCGAGTCATCCACGAGCAGGCCGAGCGCGACCACGAAACCGACGATGCTCAGCTGATTGAGACTGTATCCGGTGTAGTACAACACCGTCAGCCCCATGGCCAGCGAAAGCGGGATTGAGACCAGCACGAGCAGCGAGGCGCGGAAGCCGAGCGGCAGCACCGTCAGCAGCACGAGCGCGAAAGCGATGAGGAAATCGGTCTGGAGCCGGCCGAGGCGTTCATTGACGTTGCCGGACTGGTCCCAGCCGATCTCCAGGCGCACGTCGCCCGGCAGGCTGGTTTCAAAGGCGGCGATCTGCTTGCGCAGTCCCTGGCTGAGCGCGAACAGGTTCTGCTGCGGCTGGGGGCGTGCCGTGACAAAGACCGCCCGCCCGCCGTTGAAGCGTCCAAACTCCTCCCGGTCCGCCGTGGTCCAGTCGACCTCCGCGACGTCCTTCAGGTAGACCACCGCCGCGCCGTTGCCGGCCACCGGCGTCATCCGCACCTCATCGATGGAGGCATAGCTGCCGCTCGTTTTGAGGTTGAACCGCCGTCCCTCCAACTCGATCGCGCCGCCGGGAATGGTGGCATTGTTGCCCTGCACCGCGACGATGATCCGGTCGAGCGGGAGTTTAAGCTGGGCCACCTTGTCGATGTCGATCGCGATGCGCACCTGCTTCTCCGGGTAGGCATGCTTGCGCGCCTGCCGCACACCGGGAACCGATTCGAAGCGCTTGCGCAGCGACTCGGCGAGATCCTGGAGCCGGGCGTAGCTGGCGTCGGGTGACACCAGCGCCACCTGCATCATCGAGACATTGATCGTCTGGATTTTCCGTACGTCGATGCTCGTCACGCCCGACGGCAGCCGCCCGCGCTCGACGTTCA
This sequence comes from Opitutaceae bacterium, assembly GCA_016794725.1. Lineage (GTDB taxonomy): Bacteria > Verrucomicrobiota > Verrucomicrobiia > Opitutales > Opitutaceae > UBA6669. The sequence goes on from JAEUGZ010000393.1 coordinate 1,237, forward strand.
CCTGGCGCAGGACGTCATCGTATTTCTTGTCCGGATCCGTGCCGTAGACGAAGTCCACCCCGATGAAGGCAAAGCCGTCCTTCACTGTGGTCCGGATCTTGTCGATTTCGTCCAGCTCCTTGAACGCGTCCTCCAGCGGACGCGCCACCAGCTGCTCGATGTCCGTGGCATTGGCTCCCGGGTAGATGGCGACCACGGAGAATGATGGGATCTTGAGTGCCGGGTCCTCAAGCCGCGGGATGGCCAGGAAGGCACTGACGCCAAGGGCGGCGAGACAGAAGAAGACAACCAGCGTGAACGGCGCGTGTTTGACCGCGTGGTCGGTGATTTTCATCGGTGGAGGATCCCGGACTGGGTGAAGCGGACCCGTTTGCCCCGAAACCCAGTGTCATCGGCCGGATGACACTCGGCGGTCGCGGAGATTTCGGGTGGAAGAGGGAGTCAGGGTTTTTCCTGGATGACGGAGCCGTCGCGGAGGTATTCGCCGCCCTGGACGACGAGGCGGGCGCCCTCCGGCAGCGGCGTGCGGAGGTACGCCTGCGTGCCGACCAGGGCTTCGACCTCGACCGGGAGACGTCGCGCGGTGGTGGCGCCGGCATCGACAATATAAAGGTGGGCGTTCGCCCCGGTGGCCTCCACCAGACACGAGGCGGGCACCACCGGACGACTGGGAACCGGCGCCGGGTGCAGGATGACCGGGGCGACGGAACCGGAGCGCGCCCCGGCGGGTGGCGCATCGAGGGAAATCTCGACTTCCACCGTGCGAGTGACCGGATCGGCGGCTTCGGAGATCTGCGAGATTCGGCCCGACGTGGTGCCGACCTCGGCGCGGTCGCCGAGACGCAGGCGCTCCACGTCGCGTGCTGCCAGTCCCACCCGGGCCAGCCAGCCGGTCCCGTCGCTGGCGAAGCCCAGCACCGGACGTCCCGGAGCGACGTATTCATCCGGCTCGACACTCCGGCGCAGGATGTGGCCGTCGGAGGGGGCGGTGATCACGGCAAAGCGACGGTTGAACTGCGCGATGCGGACCTGCGCGGCGGAGAGCTCCACGGCCGTGCGCGCATCCTGCAGGTTCTCGAGCGTGGACACGGCCTTGGCCTGGAGTCGCTCCACCCGTTCTTCGTCCCGGCGGGCCTTGTCGAGACCGGCCTGGGCGGCCGCGACCCGGGCCTCGATTTCGTCGAGGCGCAGGCGGGCGAGCACCTGACCGGATTTCACACGGTCTCCGGCGCGGACGAGCACGTCGTCCACCACCCCGTCGACCTTGAATGACAACGCGGCCTCGTCCCTCCGGGCGAGGACTCCGCTGACCTGCACCGGCACGGCGGTGTCCGATCGCGTGACCGGTGCCAGGCGCACCACCACCGCGGGTGCGGCCGGCGCCAGGGTCGCCCCCGCCGTTTTTTCCGTGCGGGTGCAGCCAGTGACGGCGGCGAACCACGGAACAAGGGCGAGGAGAAGATGGATACGACGCGCGGCGGCCCGCGGCGGGACCGGTGAGACGGACGAGGTCATGGCAGGGGGGAGAGGGCGGCGGCGCGGTCGAGGGCGGCGGCGGCGGTGAAGAGACGCTGACCGGTGATGACGCGATTGAGCTCCGCCCGGGTCAGTTCGGAGCGGGCGTCGAGGAAGGTGAGCTGGTTGACCAGCCCTTCGCGCTCGCGCTGGGAGACGAGTTCGAAGGCGCGGGTGGCGGCGAGCCGGCGGCGCTCGGCGGCCTGCAGTCCGATGACCGCGGCGGCGACATCGTCGGAGGCCTGTCGCACCTGCAGGGCGAGCTGCAGGCGCGTTTCGTCCCGCCGCAGCTCAAGCTGACGACGGGCCAGGCGCGCCTGCTGGGTCTGGCTGCGACGTTCGTGTCCATCCCAGACCGCGAGCTGCGCCACGAGCGAACCTTGAATGAATCCTGATCCCGACCGGGTGTGATAGGTTTCGCCCTGGATGCCGCCTTCGACCGCGAGGTCGAGACTCGGACCGGAGCGGGCGGCCGCTGCGGACTCGGCGGCGAGAGCGGCCTCGACGGCGGCATCGAGTGCGCGCAGTTCCTCCCGCGCTCCGGGCGTGAGCGCGGTGGGCGCGGGGGCGTCCAGCAGCGGTCGGGCCACGAGCCGGAGTTCTGCCTCGGAAGTGCGGACGATGGAGGCGTCGAGCGGCCGGTTGAGCAGGAAGTTGAAGAAGGACTGGGCGGAGTTGCGGTCGCGCACGGCCTCGGCCTGCTGCTGGCGCACGGCGAGGTCGTCGGATTCGGCGCGCAAAACGCGGTCCTCGGTGGCCTGACCGTTTTCCTGGAGGGCGCGGGTGACGCGCAGGGCTTCCGTGGTGACACTGACAGCGGAGTCGAGGATGCCAACCGCGGCATCGGCCTGCAGCCAGGCGTAGTAGCTGCTCAGCACGGTGAGCCGCAGCTCGCGGCGGAACGCCTCCAGGGACGCCACTTCACCGGCGGTGGCGGCGCGCCGGGCGCGGACTCCGCGGGTGATTTCAGGACGATAGAGCGGCTGGGTCAGGCGCAGTTTGGTCTCCTGTTCTTGCTTACGCAGCAGCGGGATCGCGCTGTTGCTGAGCTGGGGGAAGCTGCCGGGACGACCCGTCGAGCGAAGGTAGTCGTTGAGCGTGGCGTAGACCCCGTTGAGCAGATCGCCGGCGGGAAAATCGATGGTGCGGCCTCCGTCCGCGCGAGTGTAGCGGGCGAGCAGGTCAACCCGGGGCTGCAGGGCCGCCCTTGCCGCGGCCAATCGCTCCCGCGCGGCTTCAACGTCGAGGGTACGCGCCTGCAGGGCGAGATTCCCAGCCATGGCCTCGTCGACGTAGGCGCGCGCCGCCGAGGGTGCCAGACCCCAGGGCATGCCCACGGCTCCGCCTCGGTTGGAGTCCGACTCCACTCCGGCCCAAGCCGCGACGGTGAACCCGCCGGCCAGGAGAATCAGCGAAAAGGACGCCTTCATTTGCTGTCAGCATGGCAAATGTTGACACTGTGTCAATAATAGCGGATTCCAAATACAGAATCGATTCCATGATAGGAATTTAAATCACAATTGACTTTCCGCGTCGTTCCATGGTGCTGCAACGATTGTCGCGTGCTGCCCCCGACCGAAGCGGTAGCCGCAACAACCGGTTACGGGGTGGCGCGGACCGAGCCGGCCGTGGCTTTGCCACTGGCGAGGGAGCCGTGGAGAAGGGCGAAACCATGCTCGATCATGTCCTGCTGGGTGAGTTTGAACTTCGACTCCAGCATCACGGCCTTCTTTGAGGAGATCTGGATGAGCCCGTGCGTGAAGGCCCAGATGCTCAGGGCGGTCGCGCCAGGGTCGCCGATGCCCGGATGGACCGATTTGTCCTGCAGGCCGCGCGCGAGTGCCTCGGCCACGAGCACGAGGCACTTCTGCCCGTGCCGCTCGGCCGACTCCTCGGCGGGACTGGCCGGCTGGTTGGCGTCTTCGCGCGCCTGCAGTTCCGTCATCATTTCGAAGTAGAGCGGTTCCTCCCGGGAAAAGGCGAAGTAGGCGCGGCCCATCGCCATCACCTGATCGATCCCCTTGGCGTGCGCGCCGGCGGCGGCCTCGAAGCGAGACTCCAGGTTGTTCAGGCCGCGTTCGCAGACGGCGTGAAACAAGTCGTCCTTGGTGGGAAAATAGACGTAGACCAGCGACCGGCTCAACCGGGTGCGCTGGGCGATTTCGCCGAAGTGCGCCTTCTCCAGACCACGGCGCGCGATGACCTTTTCCGCGGCGTCGAGGATCGACTTGCGGCGCTTCTCCTTTTCTTCGTCACGGCGGGCGCGGATCGGCGTGGACATTGACGCAGTGTCAGCGCGGATTCGATCCGAGGCAAGCTGGTCCTTCGCGCGGGGGCGGACCGCGCCGTGACCAGCGCCGGTGCTGCGGCGGCCGTTTTCGCTCGTGCCCGGCTGGAGGGAGTCCGGGGATAGAAGTATCCAAAAATCAAGGCAGAGGGTGGGAATGGGACCCGTGGAAACCCTGCCGGGCGGGCCGAATTTTACGGCTCGCCTCGCCGGGGGCGACCGCCTTACCTCCTCGGCCCGTGTACCCCCTCGTGCAGATATCCCTCGATCTCACGGACCTCACCGAAGCCCTCGCAACGGCCGCCCTGGCGCGTCGCGCGGGGGTCGACTGGCTGGAGGCCGGCACCCCGTTGATCCTCGCGGAAGGCCTGCACGGCGTGCGCGCCCTCCGCCGCGAGTTTCCGGGCGTGCCGATCGTGGCGGATCTCAAGACCATGGATGGCGGCTACCTCGAGGCCGAGATGATGGCGAAGGCGGGCGCGACCCATGTGGTGGTGATGGCGCGGGCGCACGAGGAGACGGTCAAGTGCGTGGTCAAAGCCGGCCGCGACTATGGGGTGCAGGTGATGGGCGACAATCTGGGCTGCGAGGACATGGTTGCGGGCGCCCGGCGTCTCGAGGACCTGGGCTGCGACATGATCATTCATCACATCGGCTACGACGAACGCCGGGGCATCGCTGCCAGTGGACGGCGCATGCCGAGTCCGCTCGACCAGTTGCGTGACGTCGTGGCCGCGGTGCGGGTGCCCGTGCAGGCGGTGGGTGGGCTCACCGTCGAACAGGCCGTGCGCACACCTGAGTATGGAGCCCCGCTGGTGGTGATTGGGGCGCCCCTCGCGGTGGACGCGGACTCTTTCCGGACGGCGGGTGGCAACCTGGAAGACATCCTCCGTCTGATCTGCAACCGTGTGCACGGGTACGGTGACGTTCCCGTGGCAGGAAGAAGCCACTCATGAGCCTAAGCCCCGCTGTCATCAATTTTTCATCCGTTCCGCACAGCGTTGCGCTGCGCGAACTCACCCGGCCGGAGCCCGGACCTGAGGACGTGATCCTCGCCGTCGAGGCGGTCGGGGTCTGCGGCAGCGACCTGCATCAATGGACCGGTTCGCACAGCTGGACGGTGAATTACCCCGTCGTGCTGGGCCATGAGTTTGGCGGCCGGATCGATGCGATCGGCTCTGCGGTGACGGCCTGGAAAGAGGGAGACCGCGTGGTGAGTGAAACCGCCGCGGTGATCAATCCCAACAGCCCCCTCGCACGCCGCGGACTCTACAACCTCGATCCCACGCGCAAGGGATTTGGCTACGGTGTCGATGGTGCGATGACCCGGTATGTGCGGGTGCCGGCGCGATGCCTGCATCGTGTGCCGGATGGGTTGCCGATGCTTCACGCCGCTTTGACCGAGCCTTGCTGCGTGGCGTACAATGCCGTCATTCAGCAGGCGCGGATCATGCCGGGCGATCGCATTGTGGTGCTGGGGCCGGGCCCCATTGGCATCCTTTGCGCGGCCATGGCGCGGATGGCCGGGGCCCAGGTGGCGCTGGTCGGACTGGAGCGCGACCGGGTGCGCCTCGAGGTCGGCAAGAGTTACGGCTGCGAAGTGATCGTAGGGGATGCGACCGAGTGGGCGCGTGCCCGAGATGGCCTCGGTGCGGATGGCGTGATCGACGCCGCCGGCGTTTCCGCGGCGCTGAAGGCGGCTCTCGACCTCGTGCGCCCGGCCGGTTGGATCAGCAAAGTGGGCTGGGGTCCGCAGCCCCTCGGGTTTTCACTCGATCCCCTCGTGGCGAAGGCGGTGACGCTCCAGGGCAGCTTCAGTCACAACTGGCCGATCTGGGAACGGGTCCTCGCCCTGATGTCTTCCGGCCAACTCGACGTGCGTCCCATCATTGGCGGCACCTGGCCGCTGGCGGGCTGGCACGAGGCGTTTGAACGCATGCACAACGGAGAGATCGTCAAGGCGGTGCTCACCCCGGGCGATTGAACCAGACAGTGATTCCTCAACCGCAGTTTGAGCTGAACCGGGCTGCCCTGGTTGGTTCTATTTTCGAAACGGGCCGGGGCCGAGCCTCGGGTCGAGGTGGGGTCGCTGACCCCGCGGGAAAGGACAGGGCGTGAACAGGACGATCCTCGGAGGCGGGACCGGTCGGTCGCGTCGCGGCCTTCCCGAGGCCGCGAGCGTGGGTCAACTTTCCGATTTATGAGACTTGAAAACAAAGTGATTGTGGTGACCGGTGGCACGTCCGGAATTGGCCGTGCCATGGTCGAGCGGTGTGTGGCCGAGGGCGCCCGGGTGGTGGTGCATGGCATCGATCGAGCCCAGGGCGAGGCGGTCGTGAAGGCTCAGGGAGATCGCACGGTGCTGGTGCTGGCGGACTTGCTGGACGCAGCCAGTCCCCGACGCATTGTCGACGCCGCGCTGGCGGCCTTCGGCCGGATCGACGGCATCGTCAACAACGCCGCGAGGGTGGCCCGCAGCACCCTGGAGACGACGAGTGCGACGTGCTTCGACGAAATGATGGCGGTCAATGTGCGCGCGCCGCTCCTGCTCATCCAGGCGGCCTGGCCCCAGCTCAAGCAGCACCGCGGCTCGGTTCTCAACATCGGTTCGGTCAACGCCTACAACGGAGAACCGACCCTGCTCGACTACAGCCTTTCCAAAGGGGCGCTGATGACGCTTTCGCGCAACCTGGCCAACGCCGCCGGACCGGAGGGGGTGCGTTTCAACCACCTCAATGTCGGCTGGGTGCTGACCGAGCGGGAGTATCATCACCAGATCGAGCTCGGACAGGCGACCGACTGGCCTGAACACGTGCCAACCGCCTATGCACCCTCGGGCCGGCTGATCCGGCCCGAGGAGGTGGCGACGGCGGCGGTCTACTGGCTGGGCGACGAGTCCCGTCCAATCAGCGGATCCGTGCTTGAACTTGAACAGTATCCAATTATCGGACGCAACCCGGTCAAATCCTGACGCCATGCCCCGCCTCGCCGCCTTCCCCAAAGCCTTCATCCGCGATCTCTGCGCCCCGGTGGGCATGACCCTGCAGGCCTGGGTCGATCTGGCCGCACCCCTCCGTCTCGACGGCCTGGAGTTCTACAGCGGATTCCGCGAGCTGGCCGACCCGCGACGCTGGCCTGACCTCCGGCGCAGCGTCGAGTCGGCCGGCATGACGATACCCATGCTCTGCTGCTCGCCGGACTTCAGCCTGCCCGACCCGGAGGCGAGACGGAAGGAGATCGAGCGGGAGAAAGGGTGGATACGCATGGCGGCCGAGCTGGGGGCGACCTACTGCCGGGTGCTTTCCGGACAGCGTCGTCCCGAACTCGGACGGGCGGAGGGCATCGACCGCGTGGTCGGCTGCATCGAGGCCTGCCTGCCGGAGGCGGAGGCCTGCGGGGTGACGCTCATCCTGGAGAACCACTACAAGGACGACTTCTGGAGCTACCCGGAGTTTGCCCAGAAGATGGATGTGTTCTGCGAACTCGTGGACCGGCTCCATCATCCCCGCTTTGGCGTGAACTACGACCCGAGCAATGCGTTCCTCGCGGGTGATGACCCGCTGGAACTGCTGCGCCGGGTCAAGCATCGGGTGGTGACCATGCACGCGAGTGACCGCACGCTGATCGAGGGCACGCTGGAGGATCTGCGGCGCGAGGAAGGAGGGGTCGAGGGTTATGCCCGGAGGCTCCGTCACGGCACCATCGGTCGCGGCCTGAACAACTACGATGCGATCTTCTCGGAGCTCCGCTCGGTGGGATTCGACAGCTGGATCAGCATCGAGGATGGCGTCGAGGGAATGGACCAGCTGGTCGAGAGCGCACGGTTTCTCCGTGAAAAGATCGCTCGTCACTGGGGTGATTCCCGACCGGTTGGAAAGTGAGAGCGCGCTGCAGCTGATGGGAACCCCGGAGGATGCTTCGATTGTTGTCGCGGCGGCTCGACCTGTCACGCCCGGCCTATCCTGCACGCAGACAGCAGCCTCGGTGAGGGGGAATCCCCGATGCGAGAATCGGAGACGCAACCCGTGCGACTCATGACCATTGCGGGCTTGTTGAATCGGCAAAGCGCAGTAGCGTGCGTGTCATGGAACCGTTGAGACTGGGTGTACCGGTGGTGGTGCTGGCGGGTGTGCTGGGCGCGGCCGCGCCATTGCAGGCCGTCGAACGAGTGGTGCGTTTCGCAACTCAGCCGGCGGGTCGTACCACCGGGCTGCAGGGCGTGTACTTGTGCGAGGCCGCGCCTTCGCTGACAACTCCGGCTGAAAAGGACGGAGAGCTCTGGTTTTTCACCAAGGAGGGGCGTTTCAGTCGCTCCCCCCGCGGAGGCTTCAGCCTCCAGGCGCTGGCGGAAGCCTCCGGTGCGCGGAGCAACGAAGGCGTGTATTGGATTGAGAAGGACCGTCTCAAGCTCGCGATGGTCGGTGGCACCGTGCTGGCGGATGTGGCGTTTGCCCGCGCATCCGCGGAGCATGTGATCGGACCGATCGGGAGCAGTCCCTCGGCGCCGCGGCTGACCATTGAGCGCAAAGAGACGCAGGACCTGGTGCTGGGCGGGCTGAAGGCCGTGCCGGCGCGTCCCGTCAAGGCCGGCACGCGGTTCGACGCCGTGTACGCCCGGGTGGCCGATCCCCGCGACGGCCAGTGGACCTTCCGTGCCGATGGACACTTTTCGCGCGAGAGTTCCGCCGCCGCCGGAGCCGCGGTTGTCTCCACCGGCACGTACGCCTTTGAAGAGTACACCCTGCGGCTTGTTCTGGCGGGGGGCGAAGTCCAGACCCTGACCGTGGCGGCGGTGGGGGATACCGACGAGGCCGGCCGACCCGAGACCCTCTGGTGCGAAGGCGCGCGATTGCGGCGTCACTAGGAAGGTCGGATCCCCGCTGAGTTATCGGCTGGGGAGACGGCAACGCCACGGCGGGCTGGACGTGCCGAAGCGGGGCTTGGACGCGTGAAATGCGGGTTTGGCCGTTGTTCGTCGCAGGCCAGTTGACAGCGCACGAATGAATTTCAACGTGCCTAGGTCATGGTTCGTCGTGTTCTTCACCTCATTGGGCTCAGCGCGGTTTTGATCGCGACGACGCTGGGGTGGGGAAAGGAAAAGGCCTCGAAGACCCAGATGGCGTTTCCACCCGGGCTCAAGCGATCCGGCACGGTGTCCGCCCAGGAACTGTTGACGTCTGCTCAGAAACTGCTGCCCAAGGACGCCTTTCTCGGGCCGCTGCTCGACAAACGGTACTCGGTGATCAAGTACGAGTGGCTGGTCGACACCTTCATTCCCTACTACCAGGAGGCGGTGGAGGTTCTGAAGACCGTCGCCGATGGAAAGACGGAAGGATCAGATTGTGATGACTTTGGGTTATTTTTACGCCAGACCATCGGCCTTTCCGGTGTGGTTGGACGGGTGGCCTCACCCGCCGCCGCGCAGGTGGTGGTGTTTCAATCCCGGGCCTTCTCAGGGGTCGGCATCACCCGCGAGCGCCACATGGTCGGCCTCGTTCTGACCGACCGGGGCTGGTACGTGATCGAACCGCAAAACGCCCAGAAGCTTGAACCCGTCGATCATTACTCCAACCGCCGCGGTATCCAATATATCACCTTTCACTAATCCCTGCCTCCGCCGTACTTCGGGCCCTCGCGGCGCGGAGGAGGCGGACTCCCTAGTCTTCAATCTATCAACCTATGAAAACCAAAGTCATGTTGCTTGCCGCGTTGGTCCTTGGATCCACCGCGTTGTCGGCGGAAGAAGTCCGCGCCACTCAGTCCCTCGCCACCCAGGAAACCCAGAAGCTGGACAAGTTCATGGTCACCGGCTCGCTGGAGACGGCTCAAGTCGAAGCCACCAAACTCGATAAGTTCATGGTGACGGGCTCGTTGGAATCACCCCAAGTGGAAGTGACCAAACTCGACAAATTCATGGTCACGGGATCACTCGAGTCGCCTCAGGTGGAAGCCACCAAATTGGACAAGTTCATGGTGACAGGATCGCTCGAGTCGCCGCAGGTGGAAGTCACCAAGCTGGACAAATTCATGGTCACCGGCTCCATGGCTTCGGAGACCGTCAAACGGCGTTACGCGAACAAGCGATAACTCCGAGATCCGGAAGGGGATGGGCCACAGAGAACGCAAAGAGCACAGAGAAAGACGCTTGATTCATCCAACCTGCGGACGAGCGACTCACTTTGCGGGTGAGGCACCCTGGTTGTGATTGTTCTGGGATTTTGCCCAGTGCTCACTGTGTTCTCTGGGGTTCAACTGCTGAATCCAGGATAAATCGGACAACGGAGGCGGGACCGGATCGGTCCCGTCGCGGCCTCATCGAGGCCACCTCCAACTGGGACGGAATTCACTGAGAGCAAGGCCGGCTTCGGACCGGGTCGTCGTATCCGGAAAAAAAGTGGCTGGCCGTGTACCCCTACACGGCCAGCCTTTGCTTTCTTAGTTACCCCAAAACTTCCGCTAAGCGGAAGTAAGTGTTCTGATGAGGAGACAGAACACCACGAATGATGTTCCGTCAAGGGCACCCCAAATTGAAGTAATACCTATTAGGCAGGATTACAGGGGCTGTAAGCCAGGCGCTCGGCTGCTGATGCCGGAATCACCCGCGATCAATCGCACCGATGTTCTGGGTGGAGATTGAGTAATCAACCTGTTCTTCTATAATAATATAAGAGACAATTGGTCTCCGTCATTCCGGAGGTGCGTCTGGCTTGCGGCTGATTCAAGCCCTTGATGGGGAGGTGCCTCCGCTTCAGCCGGTGAACTCGGTGAATTGGTGTCGGAAAAGGGTGTTATCCTTTTTAAAAGAGCGACTTAAACCAAACGCGTGTGCGAGTTGCGGTGAGTCTTGGGGCCGAGCGAGGGCACAGAATAATTTCGACCGCTGCCTTGGAAAAGCAGAGACTACCGCTGTGAAACCCCGTCCCAACCTCGTCGAGATCTCCCGTCGTTCGTTCGTCAAACGCTGCGCGACCCTGGCGGCCGCGACCGGCCTTCCCTTCTGGTTTGTCGAGCGCCAGCTGAGTGCTGCCGAGGAAACAAAGAAGCCCCTGTCCGCCAACGACAAACCTGGCATTGCGTTGGTGGGTTGCGGCGGCATGGGCACGAATGACGGACTGAATGCCGCCAACCATGGCAATGTCCTCGCCGTCTGCGACGTGGACTCGGACCATGCGGCGGCCGCGGCAGCGAGGCTCACGGTGGACGGCCGGGTGCCACAGATTTACGGTGATGTGCGCAAGCTTTTGGAGCGAAAAGACATTCATGTCATCATCAACGGCACCCCGGACCACTGGCATACCCTCGTCAATCTCGGTGCGAGTCGCGCCGGCAAGGATGTGTATTCAGAAAAGCCCCTGACGCTCACGATCGATGAGGGGCGCCGCTTGGTGAAGGAGCTGACCAAGCGTGGGACCATCCTGCAGACGGGCACGCAACAGCGAAGCTCGCAGCGATTTCGGATGGCCTGTGAGCTCGTGCGCAATGGACGCCTTGGAAAATTGAACGAGGTGAAGGTGTGGCTGCCGGCCGGCCTGCGCGAGGGTCCGTTTGCGACGGCGCCCGTGCCGGCCGCGCTGAACTGGGACTACTGGCTGGGTCAGGCGCCGAAGGTCGACTATGTGCCGGAGCGGGCCCACACCAAGTTTCGCTACTGGTACGACTACTCGGGCGGCACGATGACCGACTGGGGTGCGCACCACAACGACATCGCCTACTGGGCCATCGGCCAGCGCGCACCCGTCAAGGTGGAGTCGACGCGCCTGACGGAACCCATTCCGGGTGGATACGATGCGATCAGCGACTACGAGGTCCGCTACACCTATGCGGACGGGACGAAGCTGACGATCATGTCGACCCACGGGGACAACATCTTTGGCGGGCCCAAGGAAAAGGACCAGCCGCACAATGGCATCCGCTTCGAGGGCAGCACCGGCTGGTTGTGGGTCAACCGCAGCGAAATCAAGGCCAGCGATCCCGAGCTGCTGCGCACGCCTCTCGCCGCCGATTCGGTCCGCTTGTATGTCAGCAACGATCATATGCAGAACTTTTTCGACTGTGTGCGCTCGCGCAAGGCGCCGATCTGCGACGTCGAGACCGGTCACCTTTCGGCCAACATGTGTCACCTCGGGGCGATTTCATTGCGCACCCGGAAGTCACTCACCTGGGACCCGAAGGCGGAGAAGTTCACCGGCGAGCACGCCCGCGAAGCCAACCGCTACCTCTCGCGCGAAATGCGCAAGCCGTACGATTACAGTTTTGTGGGCTGAGTTCGAACCCGTCGAAGGCATCACCACGAATGGACACGAACGAACACGAATCCAGACCAGCGCAGGACGAGTCGAGAGCCTGATTGCTCTTTGACAGGAACTGAACCGGCCCTCGCGTCTTTCCGTTCCTGTCTTCATCGTTTCGATTCGTCCCGCGGCCGCGCCTGGGCGTCAACTTTAGCGCGATCCAAGATGGCTGTCTGTTGGAGGTGGGGTCGGCGACCCCGCGCGGATGGGCGTCGCGTGAAGAAATCGAACAACGGAGGCGGGACCTGACAGTCCCGTCGCGGCCTCACCGAGGCCACCTCCAACGGAAACGCTGCGATTTTCCACGTTCGATCCTTGCGTTGCCGCGCATGTGCGGCCGCGGGATCCGTGGTTCAATTCCCGCCTGGTCCGGGTTGGGTTGAGCGAAGTGGAATCGCCTTGCCTGCCGGGTGTGCCACCGACACCGAGGTGCACGGATCAACGCGTGCTGCCTGGCTCGCCGCTGCGACCCGCCCTCAGGACGAGGGTGCCGTCGGACCGGCGCTCCGATTTGACGTCGTAGATTTCCTCCAGCACGCGTACAAATCCGTCCACGTCCTGCGTGGGAAAGCGCCCGCCGATCCGCACCTCGCCCAGCGCGGTATCCGCGATTTCGATCCTTCGGCCCGATTCCCGCGCGAACGCTGCCACCAGTTCCTTCAGGGTGGCTCCCGCCAGTTCGAGCATGGGTTCGTACCACGCCAGACTGCGCGCGATCTCGGCCGCGGAGACCGGGCGGACCGACAGCCGCTCGTGATAGGGGAGGGCGGAGGAGGCAACCCTCGCCCGGTGTCCCGCCTCCACCCGTGCCGAGGCGTCCCCTGCGAGAGGCGCTGCGGTTGATGCCTGGGTCTCGGGGGGGGGTGTCACTTGCACGGTTCCTTCGGTGACGAGGACGTCAATCGATTCGGACTCCACGCGGACGGCAAACGCTGTGCCGATGGCGCGCACCGTCACTTTTCCGGCTTCAACCAAAAAGGGGCGTGCAGGGTCTTTGGTGACCGTGAAAAAGGCCTCTCCGCGCAACAGCCGGATCCGTCGTTCGCCCGCCGTGAACGCCTCGAGGATCTCGGCGTCGCCTTTCAACCACGCCAGACTGCCATCAGCGAGCGCCCGCTTCGTGGGAACTGACCGGCTCGAAGTGAGGGCGGGGTTGGGAACGGAAGTGGTGTCGCGATCCACGCTGCGGAGCGCGACCACGCTGACCAGGACGATCGCCGCGGCCGCCGCAAGCACACCCAGCATGGGTCGAGGCGACCGGGGAAGGGGGGCGGGCTCAGGTGCATGAGCACGACCCACGATCTGACCGAGTCCACGAAATGTTCGCCAGGCGGCCGATGATTGGGTGAACGCACGGGCATGCCGCGGGTCGGCGGCGAGCCACGATTCCAGCTCTACACGTTCGGCGGTCGAGAGGGTCCGGTCTTGTCGCACCACCCATTGGGCCGCGAGATCGCGAATCACGGAGTCCCTGCTCTTTCCAGGATTGGGCGTCGACGGCGTCATGGACTCATTTCCGGTCAGGCAAGGCACCGTGGGCGGCAAAGTAGTCTTCGCATCGCCGCAGTGCCTTGGTCAGCTGCGATTCCACGGTGTGCTCGGAGATGCCCAGACGCTGGGCGATCTCGCGCTGGGAGAGGTTCTCAAATTGCCGCAGGATGAACACGGCGCGGCAGCGTGCGGGCAGGGCCTCGATCGCATCCGCCAGGAGTTCGATCTCCTGCCCGCGGCTGACGACCTCTGCGGATCCGGGCGTGTCGTCCATGACCCCCAGGTATTCATTCTCGGTCACGGGCGAGAGGGCGGCCGTGCCGCGACGGCGGAACAGATCGTGCGCCGCATTTCGCGCCATCGTGAACAACAACCCGCGCGGTGAACGAAGTCGGCCCGCCTCGCGCATGCGCAAGAGCCGCGTGTAGCTCTCTTGCACCAAATCGTCGATGTCGCTCGGACGCGCGATTCCCATGAGGTAACTGCGCAGCACACCTTCGTGCGGCTGCACCTCTTTGGCAAACCACGCAGTGGTCTCGGAATCGTGGGGCGGCATGTCCGGTCGGGGTAACCGGCCTGCATGGAAGGTCGGCCTGGACCGGGTTGGCAAGCGCGACGTGGACGGAGGGCAAAAAAATAGTTTGCCGGCTCCGTAACGGAATCGGGCTGCTTCGGCGACGTTCAGAAAGCGTCCTGTGTTACCTGTCCCCAACCCCTCCGATCGACCGGTTGCCCGAGCCCTCCCGGTCCCACTATCGTCGGTTCCAACGGCATCCACCGCCGTTTCTACCGCCGCCATGCGCCTGCCATTCCCGATCCTCTCGTCCTGCCTGGTTTCATTCCTGATGGCAAGTTTGCCCCGGGCGCTGGCGCAGTCGGACGCCGCTCCACCCGCCGCCGCCGATGCTCAGGGCGAGGTGAAAGGGTCGCGATCCTTCGAAATACCCGCGGCGGACGCCAGCGAGTCCCTCGCATCCTTTTCGCGGCAGTCCGGCAGCGCACTGGTCTACGTCGTCGAGCAGGTGCGTGGCGTCCGCACGCAAGGCATTCGCGGGCACTTTCGACCCCGGGATGCCCTGGAGCGGCTGCTGACCAACACCGACCTCACGGTCGCCGAGGACCGTCGGACCGGTGCGTTGATCGTCAAGCGCTCACCTCCCTCCCGGCCGTCCGAACGCGGATCGATGCCGGCCTCTTCCCGTTCGGAAAGCTCGTCTTCCCCCAACTCCCCCATGACTCCCTCCCTCATGTCACGGCTCGCTGCGGCGCTCGCCGCCTTCAGCGGCACCGCCTTGTCGGCCCAAACCAATTCGTCCCCTGGCGCGAACGCGGCCAGGGACGATACGGTCCAGCTTTCTCCCTTCACTGTGGTATCCGAAAAAGAGTACGGCTACCGGGCGACCAACTCCATCACCGCGACCGGCATTGGCTCAGAGATTTACCGGACACCCATCAGCATCTCCGTGGTGACCTCGGACCTGATCCGTGACCTTGGCGCCGGATCGCTTCGCGAGGCGCTGCTGTATTCGACCAGTGTGACCGGTGATCGCCGTGATCCCGGCAGCAGCGGCACCGGCGGGAGCGCGATGCGGGGCTTTGCGACGCAGCTTCTGGTCAACCGCCTGAGCGCGAGTGTGCGCAATCCCGTTCCTTATTTCATCGAACGGGTGGAGATCGTGAAGGGTCCCAACGCTGTCTTCTTCGGCCGGGTCGCGCCGAACGGCGTGCTCAATGTCATCACCTTGAAGCCGAAGTCCTCCACCGAGACCATCGCGCATGCGACCTACGGCAGTTATGACTTCGTGAACCTGTTTCTCGATCAGAACCTGAAGCTCGGTGACCGTGTCTCCCTGCGGCTGGCCGGCAACTGGCTCGACCAGCGCTCGGGTTCATATGACTACACCTATCGTCGCTCCGAGAGTGGCTATGCCGCGTTGAAATGGGATTTCACCTCGACGATTTCGCTCAATGTGACGGCGAGCATCGATCACGGGAAAGAGAACAAGCTGTCGGTCTCCCCTCGGACCAATCCCGCCTACATCGCCTACACGCGGGCCAATCCCACCAGCACGCTGGGTTTGATCCAGTGGGGAGCGCAGTTTGTCGCCCCCAACACCCCCGTGGTGACCGACTACTACAACGACCTCTATGATCCGACCACGGTCTTCTCCAGTGGGGTGCGTGGCAACAACAACGGTCCGGACGCCTTCCAGGAAGACTGGAATACCTTTGTTCAGACCGAACTGCTGGGCACCTTCGGCGACGGTCTGTCGGCCCGGCTGGCGCACGCCTATGGCGACAATGAATTCGAGATTCTCGAACACATCGGATACCCGACCTTCAACGGCACGTTCCCTCTGGCCGCGCCGAATTACCGGGGAACGAAGACGCGCGGCAACACACTGGAGGCCGAGGCAGTGGCGTCGTTCTCCCTGCTTGGCACCCGGCACCAGCTCCTCCTGGGCGGACGCCTCTACTTTCCCCGGACCGGGAGCTTTGCCGCGGCGGGCCGGGCCTACACCTGGAATCACCTGACCCAGGGTGACCGGCGCATCATCCGAGACGGCTATCCCAACGGTCTCGTGAAGCCGGCCGTGGTGTATGCGTCGGGCGACGAGACCGCTTTGTACGCCATCGATCAGATCTCGCTGTGGGACGACAAAGCCAAGGTCCTGGCGGGTGTGCGTCGCACCGAAGTCGAGAACAACACGGGGCTGGCCGGAGCTGCCACCCTGTCCCAGACCGAAACGACTCCCCAGGTCGGGCTCCTGCTCGAGCCGGTGAAGGGGTGGGCGTTCTTCGGCAACTACAGCCGAAGCTTCGAACCCCAATTCAATGTCGATGCGGAGGGAAAAATCGCGACCAATGTCGAGGGCGAGGGATACGAGTTCGGATTCAAGTCGCAGCTGCTCGACGGGCGGCTCTCCGGAACGGTTTCCTACTTCGACCTGACAAGAAAAGGCGAAGTGCGGCGCGACTTCACCCGCGAAACCCTCACGGGGAAGGTGCCGCTTTTCATTCCGGGCGGGACGCAGGCGGCGCACGGCGCCGAATTCGAGCTGTACTATAACCCCAAGCCGAACCTCCAATTCATCTTCAACTACACCCGGCTTTGGGAGGCCAACGTCACGCAGGATATCACGCAGCCCTTCATTGTCGGGGCGCGGTTGCGCAACGCCCCTCCCTATAGCAGCGCGTTGTGGACCCGCTACACCGTCCCCTCCGGGCGACTTCAGGGGCTGTTTTTCACCGGTGGCGTCCGTGCCAGCGGCGAGATCATCCCGATCGTCAATGCGCTCTTCTCCATTCGTCAGCCCGGGTACGTCAATGTCGACGCAGGGGTCGGCTATGAAGGCAAACTTCTCGGGCGTCCGGTTACGATCGGGTTGAATGTGAAGAACGTCCTCGATCGCGAGTTTTACGACGGGCAGTGGACGCTGGCCGATCCACGGACCGCGTACCTGAAGATCGAAACCCGCTACTGACCACGCCGCCCGTGCATCCGACCGCCGAACCATGAGCCGAATCCTGTATCCAAGACGGAGATTTATTTCCCAGGCCGGCTGTGCGGCGGCGGCTCTCCTGCTGCCGGTCCGGGGCTGGAGCGCTCCGGTGGGATCGGGGATGGACGCGGCGAGCGAGGCCGCGCTGGCCGAGCTCTGGCGTCGCTGGGTGACCCCCGACCACGGCACGGTGCTCGCCTACGCCGGGCTTGATGGTCAGGTGGTCCTGCCCACACCGGAAGACTGCGCGGCCGCGCGACCGAACGGCATGAGTTGGTGCACCCCCATTTCCGACGGTCCGCTGACCGGCGGGCTCCTGCTCGACGGTCTTTGCCTCCGGTGGCAGGCCCGGCGCACCCGGGAGACGGCGGCGCAGGCAAGGCAGATTGCGCGGGGACTCGTGGCGCTGGGCCGGGCGGGACGCACTCCTGGGTTTGTCGCGCGAGGCTTTGCGTCGGATGGCCGCGGGTATTATCCCGCCAGTTCCGAGGATCAGGTCATGCCGTGGGTTTACGGACTCTGGCGCTATGCGCGCAGCGAGCTCCCTGAGCCCAGCGAGCGTCGCGAGATCGTGGCCTTGCTGGAGGGGTGCGTGCGCGCCCTGGAAAAGCACACATGGCAGGTGCCGTGCGAGCCGCTGGAGTTTGGCTACCGCGGGAGCTTCATTCGGGCAAAACACAAGGACACGACCCGCCTGTTGTTCCTGAATCGCGCGTTGCACGAATTGACCGGGAGGACCGTCTGGCTGGACAACTACCGTCGTCTGGCGGAGGAGCGCATCGGGCCGGAGCAGCGCACCCGGATCGAATGGTGTTCGGCCGGAATGGAATTTGTGAATTCCACGGCGGAAGTAATCCCGACCAAGGAGACCGCCAGTGTTTCGCGGTCGCTCTGGACGTCCAGCCTCGCGCAGGCCGCGCTTCGCGGATTGTGGGAATTGGAGACCGACCCCGGCTGGCGTCGCGAATATGCCCGGGGACTCTCGCTCAATGCCCGCGCCGCCCGGCCGCACCTTGCGCCTGTCCACGAGCACCCGGCGGAGCCGACTGAGGCTTTCGATGGCGACTGGCGGGCCCTCAACCCCAGCTGGAAACCCCAGGTGAATTGTGACGAGGCGATCATTCTCGGCCGCAGCCAGCTTCCCCTGTGGGAGAAGCGGAATCCCCGACTTCGCTGGGAGGACAACACGGTGCGTGAACCGCTCTTCGCCGCCTGGATCATCTCCCTTGGCAGTACGGCGGAGGATCGGCAGGGACTCGAGGGCCCGTTGGCAGACATGCTCGGCCGTTTCCGCTGGCCGACTCTTGTCACCAGCGGTTTCGCCATCGCGGTGAACGTGCGGCATCAGTTCGCGGTGACGGGTTGATCGGAGAAGCGCGAAGACGCGATGGCGCAAAGTTCGATCCGGAAGGAGCCGGCCGGGCATGCACCCCGTTTCCTGTCGTACCTTAGCCGCAACCCTTCAGCCTAGAATCCGCGATTGAACCACGGATGGACACGGATCGGCACGGATACAATCGAGTTACGCCAATGCTGGCATTCACCCGGTGGGTGAAGTACTCTACACGCTCCGAATCCGCGTTTATCTGTGTCCATTCGTGGTTCAACTGCATGGGTCCGGTTAAGTGGGGTGAGGAATCGCTCAACCGTCGTAACCGGGTCCGTCGTGTTCGGGCGTCGGCCCTTGAGGGGGAGGTTCTGCATTCGCCGCGGCGATTCGGGCCTCCAACTCGGCGAAACGACGTTCGGCAGTCCGGATCTCCCGGGCGCGGACGGTGCCCTCGCCGCCGGAGGTCGCTTGTGCGCCCCAGGAGTACCAGAGGCTGATGGACCGCTCGCGAAGCCAGGTGTAGACGGTGCGATCCTCCTCTCCGATATACGCCTCGGCCAGGCCCCCGAGATCGGTGGCGGCGCGCTCGATCCGTTCACCAAACGGACCGCCTTCCCTGACCAGGGCGCGCACCTGCTCCTCCGCTTCGGCGAAGCGACGCCGCGCGGCCAGGGCCCAGACGCGCTGGAGTCCCGCGTCGTATCCACCGGGCTCAGTGACCAGTGCCGGGGTGAGCGCAGGCGGAGGGGGCGGCGGCTTCGGGCGACGAACGACGCGCTCGGCTTCACCCATCTCGAAATACTCGCGCATCGCCCCGCTGCGAGGACCTTCCTTGGCGGCGAGGGAGAAGTGCATGCGCTCGCGGACTCCCTCGCGTTCCCACTCGAGGAAGAACTCCTGCCGCGGCCAGTCGAGCTCCATGACCCTCAGCATGCCCTGCTCTCCCGCGCGGTGCTTTGTCCCACGAGCGTCACGGAAGTCCCGCAGAATGGTCAACGAGTGGTCCACGCTCAGATGGTCGATCGTGCAGCCCATGGTGCGGCCTCCTACTCCGTCAGCCAGCGCAGGGCCGGAGGCGCGTCCACCATGAGCGGTTGCCAGGTCCAGCCGGACGCCAGCACGGCTTGAACGACCGGTGATTTCATGGCCTGCAGGTCGAAGCTCACGGTGTGGCTCAGGTCGCCGTTGGGACGGCCGGCGGGGTCAAGCTGCACGCCGCCGACGCGTTCAAAGTCGCGGGAGAAAAAGGTGAGGCCGAGGCCCGCCTTCCATTCGAGCTGCAGTCCCCCGGCGCCTGCCTTGGCGTCCCAGCGGCTCAGGTACTCCCGCATGCGGACCGTGTGGCTGTCGGAATCGATCCGGAGCGTAAGTTTGTGGATACGCTTGGCCGCGTTGGCCTGCAGGGCATCGACCCAGCGGCGCTCCCCGAGATTCCAGGTGACCTCCAGCGTGGCATTGTCACGCCCGGACGTGACCAGCAGCGGGCGATCGCGCTGGTTGAGGGCCAGGAGCCGGCTGCGGAGGGTGGAAAAGGGCACCGGGGTCAGGTGGGACTCGGGTGACTCGCGCCCCGCCCAGGCCGCTCCCTTGAAGAACCAAAGAACGGCAACGATCAGGTTGATGCCGACAAACGCCGCGAGCAGGGGTTTGTTGTCACGAATGCGGTTGGAGACCTGGCGGCGGGAAGGGTCATCGAGCGGTGCCGGCACCGATCCGCCGCGGGGAGCACCGAGTGCCCGCGCGCGCGGGCCTTCCACGCTGGCGCGGGAGGCTCCGGACCAGGCCTAGAGCTCCCGCCCCGCCACCATGACCTGCGTCCATTCGCCTCCGCCGTTGTAGCGCCGGCCGGTCCAACCGTCGCTGTCGTCGCCGGACACCCCGGTGAGTTGGAAGAACGCACGGTAGGCGGTGAGTGCCTGCGCTGCTGCCGCCTCATCCGAAAATCGGGAGGCCAGGGCGGATTCGCCGCTGGCGCGGAACGACAGTTTCGCTTCCTCGGCCTCGCCGAGGATCGCGCCCAGGCTGCGCTTGGCGTCGGTGATGAGGCTCGGATCGGCGTCGGCTCCGAAAATGAGATCCCAGGCCACCGGCGCGTGGGTGGAGGGTGCGGCCACCGGGGCCTCGACTGCCGACGCCGCGCGGAGCGGTTCCGTGGCCCGGGCGTACGCAAGAGCGTCCAGGAGATGTACAACCCCCTGGGGTAAAGCAACGAGCGCAAGGAACCCAAAGAAGAAGACCAGGGGGCGCAACGACATCCCGGAGCGAAGCATCAGCCAGGAAAAGAGCAGGGCCAAACCGCTGGTGATGGTGACAAAGATAAGCGCGCCGGCGGCGGCGGGGTAGTCGCGAAACGTCTGAAGCAGTCGCTCCATGATGTGGGTTGGGAGAACGCGGCAGGATGGGAGTATTCTCATCGCTGACAATCCTACAGGCGAAACCTGCTGAGACGCGGATGGGCACGTGGAGCAAGCGTCGGTACGCCTCGGACGAGAGACCACGACTGGACACGAATGAAACCTAAACGGAGAGGCGAGGGGACCGACCGGTCCCGTTGCCATTGCCTGGTTTGTGCGCGCGAAGCCAATCTCCGCGGGGTCGGCGACCCCACCTCCACCAGACGCTGACTTTGGTTCGCGCTAAGCCGGAACCCTGCAGACGAGAAACCACGAATGGACACGAATCCGGAGTGAGATACGAGGAGTCGAGCACCTGAATTTATCCCACCCAAAAGTGAACCAATCCCTCGCCACGCTTGGTCCCTGTTTTCATTCGTGTAGATTCGTGTCCATTCGTGGTTCAACTGCAGGGTTCCGGCTTAGGTGGACTCCTATGGGCGACTGCCCGATTCGCGGTTCCATTCTGGCAGGTTGCTTGCGGCTTGAGCTCAGGGCGGGCAGGGCCAGACTGGGGCACGCATGAAGCTCCGTCTTGTCATCGCGTTGCTCGGAGCGTGGAGTGGTGCGTGGGCGCAGACCTCCACCATCAACCGGGAGCCGGTTGAGTTGCCGGAGTACACGGTGCAGGGGACCATGGATCCGCTGCCGCCGGAGTCCTGGCGCTACACCCGGATCGACGGATTCGAGGTGCTGTCGGACGGCTCTCCGGAACAGACGAAGCACTGGGTTGAGGAGTTTCAGCGTTTCCACTACGCGATCTCGCTGGTGTGGCCGGTGGGACACTTTCGTCGTCAGCCGCCCGCCTTGCTGGTGCTCTGTGACCATGCGGAGTCCTACACGCACCTCCTGCCCAAGGAGGTGGTGTCGCGCGGCAGTCTGGGGTACAGCGCCGGTTATCAGCTGCGCGAGCACGCGGCCATCGTCGTCGACTTCTCCGGCCGGCTGCCGGACACGGTATCCGCCTCTGACATGCTCAGTCCCGGATTGGAGGGACCGTCCCTGTCGTCCGGCAGCGACATCGGAGGGATCCAGAGTGATCCCTATCGCGCCCTTTACCGCGAGTACATCCACCTCGTGCTTTCGCAGGTCGATCCGCCCGCGCCGGCGTGGTTTGAGGAGGGACTCTGCCAGCTGCTGGCGGACATCCGAATCACCGATACCAGCATCACCGTGGGAAAACTGGACCAGGAGAACAGCTTCGAGGGTGCCGACAAACGCGAGCCGACCTTCAACCTTGCGCTGAAGGAAAAGGGGTTGCTGCCGATGCAGGAGATTTTCGCCCCGGAGGCCGGAGTGCTCACTCCGGGAGGCGAGAGGAACGGTCGGTGGGCGCTGCAGTGTTATGCCTTTGTGCACTGGGGGCTCTATGGCGCGTTTGGCAAGAACCAGAAGCCCTTCCTCCAGTTTCTGGTGCGGTCGTCGCGGGAGCCGGTGACCGAGGCCCTGTTCCGACAGTATTTTAAGAAGACCTACAAGCAGATGGCGCAGGAGCTGAGAACCTACACGGAATGGTCGCGCTACAAGGTGGCCGGCCTGCGGGCTGACGGTAAGGAGAAGCTTCCACCTCCGGGCCCGTTCGAGGTGCGCGAGGCGAGTGATGCGGATGTTGGCCGGATCAAGGGCCAGGTTTTGCGTCTGGCCGGCCGGATCACGGACGCGCGGGAATCGCTGATCGCGCCCTATCGTCGCGGGGCGCGCGACACCGCCCTGCTCGCCGAGCTGGGCCTGGCCGAACTCGCGCGCAATGAGCGGGAGCGGGCCCGCGCGTTCCTGGTGACGGCGACGAGTCGTGCGACGGACCAGCCCCGGGC
>JAEUGZ010000106.1 GCA_016794725.1 Opitutaceae bacterium
TGACCGCGGGACTGCTCGACCTGTACGAGGCAAGCCACGACGAAACCTGGCTGAAGTGGGCGGTCCAACTTCAGGCGACGATGGATCGCCTCTTTTGGGATGAAGTTCGCGGTGGCTATTTCTCTGCGCCAGCGGACGACCCCAACCTGGTCCTGCGACTGAAAGAGGACTACGACGGCGCCGAGCCGGCCCCGAGTTCCGTGGCCGCCAGCAACCTGCTGCGTCTCTCGGATTGGCTGCACGGCGACTCGCTCAAGGCCCGGGCGCTGCGTACCCTGAAGGCGTTTCAGGGACAATGGACCCAACATCCCCAAGCCCTGCCGGCGATGCTCACCGCCGTCGAGCGGGCGCTCGCACGGAAGCGGCACGTGGTGCTGGTCGGTTCCCGGAACGCCGCGGATCTGCGCGCCCTGATCCGCGTGGTCGACGCCGCCCCTCGGGCGCGAGGCACCGTCATTGTCCTTGATCCCACGGCGGATCGGAGCTGGTGGTTGTCTCACTCCCCGTGGCTGGCCGCTTTCCCAGCCACCCCCGGACCGGCCACGGCCTATGTCTGCGACGATTTTGAATGCCAGGCTCCTGTGTCCCAACCCGATGCACTCGCCGCTTTGCTTGCCACCTGACGAATTCCGCCAATCTTCAGAAGTTACCAACTTGGAACAAGTTTGCTCGCCTTCTGGCATCTGCTTCGCCTCAAACGACGCTGAAATCGCATGAAAATTCTGGCTGTCGAGGACGATACCTCCTCCCGAAAGATCCTCACCCAGGCCCTCGTCCGTTTGGGACACGAGGTGATTGAGGCGTCCAACGGTGAGGATGCGTTAAAGTTGCTCGATGAAACCGATCCCCCGCGGGTGGTGGTGAGCGACTGGACCATGCCAAAGATGGACGGACTTGAGCTCGTGCGCAGTGTCCGTTCCCGGCTCAATACCGACTACACCTATTTCATCCTGCTCACGGCCCGGACCGCCGATGACACCAACCAGCGGGAATCGATCGAGGCCGGGGTGGACGATTTTCTGACCAAACCCGTCGATTTGACCGAGTTATGGATGCGTTTGCGGGTGGCCGAACGCATCCTGCGGTTCACCACCCAGGTGCGTCAGCTGGAGGCGTTCCTGCCGATCTGTTCGTACTGCAAAAAGGTCCGTGACGACCGCAACTACTGGCAGCAGATCGAAACCTACATCAATGCCCGCACCGGTTCTGAGTTCAGTCACTCGGTTTGCCCCGATTGCTACAACCGGGTGATCGCTCCTGAGTTGGAGAAGCTCCGCGCCACCCTGGCCGCCCAGGGCAAATCACCGGGTCCCCATGTCAAACGAACGCGTTGACCGGTTGGAGGAGCGGGTGGCCTGGCTGGAGCGACACCTCACCGCCCAAGACAAGGCCATGCTCGAACTCCATGAGGAGATCGAGCGGCTGCGGATCGAGGTAGGGACCCTGCGGCTGCGGATCGAGCCGTCGTCCCCTGGCGACGAAGATCGCTTCGCCTCCGACGAACGCCCGCCCCACTACTGAACTCACTTTCCGCAGTTGAAGCGAATCGATCCGTTCATAAACCACGGATGGACACAGATAAACGCGGATTCGGAGCGTGTAGAGTGCTTTACCCACCAGGGTGAAAGCCAGCTTTGGCGAAACTCGTTTGTATCCATGTCGATCCGTGTCCATCCGTGGTTCAATCACGGATTTTAGGCTGAATCGGAGTTTGCCCAACGGACCCGAGCGCCGGTGGAAATCCAGTCCGGTGAAAGGGGCCGGAATCTCGGGGATGCCCGCCAGCTGACCTTATCGACCCGCGGCGGTGGACACCAAGGCCCGCTCTTCCACCCCGCGCACCACCGCGATGAACTCCTCCGGTGTAGTCGCCTGCATCAAGGCGTCACGATTGGCGGGATCCTTCAGCAGTTTACACAAGGCACTGACAACCTGCAGGTAATCGCCAGGATTCGACTTGGGTGTACCCAGGACGAACATAAGCCGAACCGTCTGGTTGCTCGTTTCGAAGAGAATGCCGTTATCGCTCCGACCGACCGCAAGGACGATGGCCTGAACATGCTCGGTCCGCGCGTGAGGCAGGGCCACTTCGTTGCCCAGGCAGGTCGTGTCCAAGCGTTCCCGGGCGAGCAGCTCGTTATAGAAACCCTGGAAGTTCGTCACATCCGGATGCCCATCCAACAAGCGCGCCACCTCGTTGATCGCGACCGTGCGCTTCGAGGCCTGCACGTGCAGACGGATACGGGAAGGATGAAGAAGAGCGGTAAGGCGACCGGCCATGCGACAAGAGGAAAGGCAGAAACAGGTTATGCGCGATGCGGTCGGACTACCTGACTCCTCGACATTTTCGTTGGCAAGCGTGGAGTCGATTTAGTCGTCGGAAATAACTACCAGCCGGCGCACCGTAGAACTACGATCGGCACGTCCGCGCCAAATTTGAGGGGACTTCGAGGTGAGCCTCAGAGGCTCCTTTCCGTTGGAGGTGGCCTCGGTGAGCGCGACGGGACCGACGGGGCCCGCCTCCGTGGTCCGATTTCTTCACGCGACGCCAATCTCCGCGGGGTCGACGACCCCACCTCCAACGGACGCTGACCTTGGATCGCGCCCCTCTCAGCGCAGCCCCCTGCCTTGTTCAGCGCGGCAACGCGGGCAAAGCCGGGTTGAGTTGCCGTGCGCGATCGTAGTGACGCCGGCTCTCGGCCTCCCGTCCCATCAGGGAGTAGGTCAGGGCCAGATTGAGCTGAGCCGGGGCGGACCGGGGTTCGAGCCGGGCCGCCTGTTCAAACGCGGCGAGCGCTTCGGGCAGTCGCCCTAGGGCACGCAAGGTCACACCGGCGTTGTTGTGCGCGGCGTGTGAGGCAGGATCGAGTCGAAGCGACTCCCGGTGATGCGTCACCGCTTCGTCCAATCGACCCACCTCTCGCAAGGCCCCGGCCAGATGATTGTGATAGTCGGCATTTCCGGGAGCCCGCCGCACCGCTTCCCCGTAGTGGTCGACAGCCTCGATCCAGCGCCGCCGATCTTGAGCCAGCGTGCCCAGGTTATGGTGGGCCTTGGCGGAGTGCGGCCGATAACGGAGCGTCTCCTTGAAGTGCTGTTCCGCCTCCTCCCATCGTCCCTGTTCACGGAGGAGACTGCCCAGGTTGTTATGGGCCATCCACGCCGCAGGATTGTCGGCCAGGATGGTCCGATAAAACGACTCGATGTCGCGGTACATGCGGCTTTGCCGCGAACTCAGTACTCCCAGCGCCGCCAAAGTCACCAGCGCCGCCAACCCCCGGGCGATCAACGGAAAGCCGGAGGCGTAGCGGGTGGCGGCACTGCAGGCCAGCACGATCAGGCCAAGGCAGGGCAAGTACTGCCAATGGTCAGCGACATAGGAAAACAGGAAACCATAGACGTTGAAAAACCCAAGCACCGGAAAAAGGGAGCCACCAAAAAACAGCGCCGCCGCGAGGGGTGCGCGGGTGCGCCTCCGGATCGCCCAGGCCACGGCCAGCGCAGCCAGTGCCCCCAGGAGAGCGAACGCCTGGGTCCAACCGTCCGTGGCAATCGACCACCGGGGATAAATGAAGACCAGGTCCACCGGCCAGACGAGTTTGCCCACGTAGAACCACACCACGCGACCGGCCAGAAGCAGGCGTTCCACTCCGCCCAAGGTAAACTCCGCACCCTCCGCTCCAATGTAGGTGCGCTCAACCCAGGCTGAAAAGAGGCCCGCCACGGTCGCCATCGCCATCCATGGCAGCAGCGGCAACGCATCGCGCCGCCACGCCAGCCGACCTCGCCGCCACCACAGGATCACGGCAAGGGCCGGAGCCAACGTGGCCGTGGTGGTCTTGCTCAGCAGCGCCAGCAGGAACAGACCGGTGGCCAACGCGTAGGCCTTTCTCCCTCGACCTCGGTCAAACGCGTCGTAGGCCAGCGCTGCACCAAGATAGAATGCGAGCGAGAGCGTGTTTTTCTGCTCAGCCACCCAGGCGACCGACTCGACACAGACCGGGTGCAGGGCAAAGACATACGCCGCCAACCAGGCCCCGGGGACCTCCCAGCGTCGAAGGCAGAGCGCGAGCAGGCAGGCGTTGCCGGCATGAAGGAGGACCCCGACCAGGTGGTAACCGAACGGGGCATCCCCCCAAAGCAGATGCTGCCACCAAAAGAAACTATGGAGCAGTGGGTAGTACTGCTCCGTGGCGCCGACCTCAAACCAGATTCGGCCCAGGCCGGCCCAGCTCCGTAGCTCCGCCCGGGTCACATAGTCGCTGTCATTCCAAATGAAGCCCGCCTCGAGCGCAGGCAGGTACACCACCACCACCGCCGCGACCAATCCGACCGCCAGGGCCCAGGGGGTCCAGGGTCGGCGTTGCGCCACGGGGGGTGCGAGGAGGGGCGGCGGGCGGCGAGGCACAGAAAACGGTACGGACTTCCCGCAGGTCGGATCAACCTAAGCCGCAACTATTCAGACGAGAAACCACGAATTGACACGACTGCACACGAATCCGGAGAGAGATATGAAGCGCCGAGCAGCTGAATTTACCTCACCCCATAGTGAACCAATCCTTCCCAACTTTCGGTCCCTGTTTTCATTCTATTTTCTGCAGTTGAATCGAATCGATCCGTTCATAAACCACGGATGGACACAGATAAACGCGGATTCGGAGCGTGTAGAGTGCTTCACCCACCAGGTGAATGCCAGCTCTGGCGTAGCTCGTTTGTATCCGTGTCGATCCGTGTCCATCCGTGGTTCAATCGCGGATTTTAGGTTCATTCGTGTCCATTCGTGGTTCAACAGCAGGGTTGGCCAAGAACAGCGATTGATCCACGGATCGCGCGCCCCAAAGCACGAGATCGGAGCGGAGGCGGGGCTGCCGACCCCGCCTGCAGCGGACACTGCCCTTGAATCGCGGTTCATCACCCGGGCGAACCAAGGGCTATCTCGAAATCAGAACGTGCCTTTCACCCCGAACACCCAATTGGCGCCGTAGTTCTCCAGGATACGGAGGGCACCGGCTTCACCTTCCACGAAGGGACTCTCGTACCATTCAACCGATTCATTGAAGATATTGCGCCCCTGGAAGTAGATCGTGGCGTACTTGGTCAGCCGGAATTCTCCGCCCAGGTCGGTGCGGATCGAGTGCCGCTGATAGCGTCCATAGACGTCATCCCACGGCGTATCCGCCTTCATCACGGCTCCCGCCCGGATGCCAAAGCGCTTGTAGCGATAGTTCAGCGAAGTCGACAACAGCTGGGGCGCGAGCTTCTGCCGCCGCTCGCTCGCGTAGGCGCGCGTGTAGCTGACCGAGGCCGTTATACCCCGAAAAGGATCGGGAAGGAAGGTCAGCGACTGGTTGTAGGCGATCTCCAGGCTGCGGAAGCGGACCGGATGCGCGATGTTGTAGCGTGACGTGAACGAATACCCGGCGAAATCGGGATCGTCGGCCACGCCGAACTCCTCAGCGGTCCCCGTCCTCTCCTCGCGCAGGTTTCGGATCGTATTCTGGGCGACACCGATGGAGAGGCTGCCGGCGGGTTCAAAGTAGTAGGCAAGGCGGGCCGCAAAGTTCTTGGAGTACTCCGGCAGCAGATTGGGGTTGGGCGAAGTCACAATGTTGGTCGTTTCATTGATGAGCCAGGCTCCGGTGATGTGGTCGAAGGGCGGTCGCGAAATTGCCTTGTTGAATCCAGCTTGGAACTGGAAGACCGGACTGAAACTGTACTTCGCGCTGATCATCGGGAAGAAGTTGTCGTATTCACTCGTCCGGTTGATCTGGGGACGGGAGAAATACTGATACTGGTAGCCCGCAATCGTCGTCGGCCGGCCCGCGGTGTTGACCGGAAATCCGCCCGCCTGCACCTCGAGATTCGTCAGCGGGTCATATTCGCGGAACTCGCTCTCCGTGTTCTCCCAGCGGAGACCGGTGCGGACCTGGAGTTTGCTGGAGAAGCGGATATCCGTCATGGCATAACCGGCCGTCACCAGCTGCACCGTGTCACGTCGGGGAGCGATGAACGCATTGTAGTAGTTGTCGGCAGTTGCATTGTTCACGAACCACTCCGGATGATCCCTGAAGAGCGTCGCGATCGCGTTCGGATCGGGCCTCGGAATCATGCCGGTCTGACCGGCGATGTTCTTGATCGTAAGGACATTGGCCGAACCCGTATCCCAGGTGTGGGCATTGGGATACGCCGCCCAGCTGCCGGTGGTGCCGCCGCCCGGCCCGATGTAGGACCAGCTTTCATAGGAGGTGGTGTTTCCGTTCTTGCGATATTCCTCGTTCAGCTTGCCGCCAAACTTGATGGCCACCGGGAAACGGCGGAACGGGGTCACCCATCGGGCGTTCAACTCCCCATTGTAGATTTCGGTCTTGGCATAGCGGCCCTCGTTGGTGAGGCGAGGATTGGTGTAGTTGGCCAGATTGAACCAGTCGGCCCCGGAGGTCTGCTGCACGGTCCACTCATGTGACTGCAGGTCGGAGCGGGTGGCGATCCAGTCACTGGTGATGTTATTGACCACTTCGGACCGGGTGTGCCCGCGCTCCAGCGCCTCGTACTTGTTGAACGACCGGGAATAGGTCGTGGCGCCGTCAATCGTCCAGCTGCCGCGCTTGTATTCAAACCGGGGAACCACCGTGATCGTGTGCGTGCGTTTGCTCGCATTGCTTCCACCGATGGACACGTTGCGGGACGTGTTTGCGGCCAGTCCGTTCGTGCGCACCTGAGTCAGGTCGCCGAGCGAATACTGACGCCCGGTATTGTTCGTGACGTTGTTGGTGGCCGCGTTGAAGGTCAGCTCGCGGTTGTAGAATTCGCCCAACGCGTAGTTGTAGATGACGCCCAGCGACAGCACCAGATTGGGCGACGCCTTGAAGTCCATCGTCATCGTGTAGGTGTCCTTCTCGATGTTCTTCGGACCATCCTTGAAGTTGAGCGCCGTGATCACCAAGGGACGCGGATCCGGATTCGGATTGGCGGTGGTGCCGGCAAACGGGGTGCGGTTGAACGTCAGGTTGTGGCGGTACTGCTCCGTGTAGGAATTGGCATGGCTGTGGCTCAGCACAATGCCCAGGCGCTGGTTGAGGAAGACATCCGAATAGTCGAATCCGTAGTTGAGCAGAGCCTTGTGGCGCCGGGTGCCATCCGGCCCGTAGGTATCCTTGAGCGTGAACTCCTCCGAGTTCAGGTTCATGCTGACATTGTAACCGATCCGGCGTCCCTTGCGGTCGAAAGCGCGGCGCGTCTTCATGTTGATCGTGCCCGCCGGTGAATCGGCGTCCATGTCAGGGCTGGTCGTGCGACTGATCTCGATGGACTCGATGCTGCTGATCGAGAAGGCCTCGAAGCTCGTCGCCCGCCCGAGATCGCCGGTCCGGTTGGCATCGGCGCTGGCCAGCTTGATGCCGTCAAAGGACACGCCCACGTACTGGGCATCCATGCCGCCCAGACGCGGGCCGCGGGTTTCCGACTCGACGTAGTCGAGGTCGACCCCGGGCAGAAACTTGAGGAACTCGCCGACATTGCCATCGGTGACGTCACCAAAGATGTCGGATGCCACCGAGGTGGATACATTCATGTTCCGGCGCTGGCTCATGATCGCCTTCGAGTTTCCCTCGCGTTCGCTCGAAACCACGAAAGTGCTCAGCTGGATCGCCTCGTTGGCGCCGGCGGTGGTCTGCGCACGCACCGGAACGATTTCAATGTCACGGGTCGCCGTCTCTCCCGCGGTCACGTTGACCGTGACCGAGGCGCTGGCGTAGCCCGAGTACCTGACAGTGACCGTTTGTTCACCCGGGGGGACATTGTTGAGGGTGAAGAAACCGCCGGGCTCCGTCGAGGCGCGCAGATTCGTTCCTTCGATTGCCACCTCGGCATCACGCACGTACTCCTGGGTGCCGGGATTGTAGACGCGGCCCGAGACGGTGCCGGTTCCTTGGGAAAAAGCGGTCCCGGCAAAGCCGAAAATGGCCGCGATGAAATAAAACGCAGTCCTGACAATGACTTTCTGGGTCATGGGGGGTAGACGGGGTTGGAAATCCATTCAAAACGCCGGAGCGCACTGAAAGGCCGACAAGGGGTAGCGGCCCCTCGACCAAAAGAGGTTTCATAGAGATTAAAAGCCAAGGAATGTTTATCACGTTAACCCAATTTGGAATACGTTCACCACGGCCAGGCCCTTGGCACCGAGAAAGGCGTCAAAATGATTGCGGAGCTTGCGGAGTTCCCGGCTCTTCCATGAATTTTGGCGGTCAGCCACGGGCAACCGCCTTATGTTTATGAAGACTTTTCATTTTTCGTTCCAGAGTCGGCTAAGTCGCAGCCTCCGCATGGTTGTGGTGTGCGCGGCGCTTATTTCGCGGGGGCTGGCGGCCGAAACCCCTTTCACCCGGCAGCTGACACCCGAGGAATTTGCCGCCGCAGGACTGGGAAAACTGACCCCAGCGGAGCGGGAAAAACTGGACGCACTGATCAGCCGTCGAGGCAAAGACGACCTGTCGCAGGCCCGGGAAGAAGCGGCGCGCGCCAAGGCGGAGCGCATTGCGGCGGAAAGGAAGGCGGCTGAGGCGGCCGCCCGCGCCGAGGCACTGGCTGCCGCACCCAAACCGACACCCCCACCCACCGCTTCGTCGGACGCAAGCGCGGCCAAACCCGGTTGGTTGAGCAAGATCACCCTCAAACCCGGGACCGCGGTGGAATACGAAACCGTCGAAACCGAGCTGGTCGGCCCCTTTGCCGGCTGGAGTCCGGGGACTGTCTTTTCCCTGGCCAACGGTCAGCGCTGGCGGGTCGTTGGCAGTTCGTATGTGACCCCCAAGGACCCAGCCCCTCGCAAAGTCCGGATCGTGCCAGGAATGTTGGGGAGCTTCTTTCTGGAGATTGAAGGCGTTCGGTCTCGACCCAAAGTCGCGTTCGTTGGCACCACCGTACCCTGATCGCGATTCGTACGCGGACCGCTTCTCCGTGGCCGGAGCACTTCCCTCCTCATTTCGTTTCTCGGGTGGGTCCGGACCGTTTTCCTGATGCTGCGTTCGCTCGTCCTCGACTACAACGGCTTCTTTGCCGCCTGTGAACAGCAGGAACGTCCCGAGCTCCGCGGTCGACCGGTCGCGGTAGCCCCGCTCCTTTCGGAAGCAACCTCCTGCATCGCGTCAAGTTACGACGCGCGCCGCCGAGGGGTGAAGGTGGGCACCCCGGTCCACGAAGCGCGGTTGCTCTGCCCCGGCATTGTCATCCTGGAGTCGCGACCCGAGGTCTACATTCGCTACCATGAAAAGCTGATCGAAGCCGTGTCCACCTGCATTCCGGTTTCCGAGGTGCTGTCGATCGATGAACTCTGGTGCGAACTGCCTCCCAGCTGGCGGGACCGCGAGAAAGCCGTCGCCGTGGTCAAGGCCATCAAACTCGCCATCACCCGGCTCGCCGGCACCTGCCTGACCTGCAGCGCGGGTATCGCTCCCAACCCATGGCTGGCCAAGGTCGCCTCGGACATGCAGAAACCCGACGGGCTGGTGGTGATCGAGGCCAAGGATCTACCGAACGTTCTCCATGCGCTCCAGTTGCGCGATC
Organism: Opitutaceae bacterium; assembly: GCA_016794725.1. Taxonomy (GTDB): domain Bacteria; phylum Verrucomicrobiota; class Verrucomicrobiia; order Opitutales; family Opitutaceae; genus UBA6669. The sequence continues at coordinate 9,562 of JAEUGZ010000106.1, forward strand.
TTCCCGGCATCGGGGCCAATCTGGAGAAACGCCTGCGCGCCGCCGACATCACCACGGTCGAGGCCCTGACCGCTGCACCGTCCCATCGCCTTCACAGCATCTGGGGCAGCATTGAAGGGGAGCGCATGTGGCGATGGCTACGCGGGGAGTTCGTGCTGCGGCCCGCCACGCAGACCAGCAGTCTCGGACACTCCCACGTATTGCCACCCGAGTTGCGACACGAGGAGGGCGCACATGCGACCGTGCATCGTTTGCTGCAAAAGGCGGCCATGCGGTTGCGTCACTCCGGGTACTTCGCTGGTGGACTGCACCTGGCGATCCGCTTTCAGGGTCGTGATCGTTGGAGCACCGCCGCCACATTCCTCGAAACGCAGGACACGCTCGAGTTCATCCGCGTGCTCAAGCTGTTGTGGTCGCGCCGACCCAAGTCGCAGCGTTTCCTCTCGGTCGGTGTCACTCTGTTTCAACTGACGCCGCAGCAAGACCACACGGGCGGGCTGGCTGGCATCGCCGACACCGGCGAGCGTCGCTCGGCCCTGCACGCCACGGTCGACCACATCAACCGCAAGCTGGGCAAGAACAGTGTCGTCTTCGGAGGAGCCCTTGGGGCGCTCCGCTACGCACCGATTCGCATCGCATTCAATCGGATACCGGACGTCACCCTCGAGGAAGGAGAGGACGATGGCACACTCCTTCCCACGGATGAAGAGCTGGCCAACGCGATCAAAGGCGCCAGACGCTAGTCAGGACCGAGCGCGGGAAATCGCAACGTTTCCGTTGGAGGTGGCCTCGGCGAGGCCGCGACGGGACAGACCGGTCCCGCCTCCATTGCCCAACTTCTTCACGCGACGCCAATCCCCGCGGGGTCGGCGACCCCACCTCCACCAGACGCCGACCTCGGATTGCGCGAACGTTGACGCCCATGCGCTGTCGCGGGAAGACCGCGACGGAACTACCGGTCCCGCGTTCGATTTCCGAGTCCACCTGGAGCTCCGCCGCATCGGGGAAATCCCCTAGTCGATCCGGCGAACCCGACCGACCGGCACAAA
>JAEUGZ010000107.1 GCA_016794725.1 Opitutaceae bacterium
CGCTGACCTCGCTGGGGTTCTCGGCCGGGTGGAGGCGGCGGGTGGCAAGGTCCTCGTGCCGAAATTCCAGATCACTCCCGAGATCGGCTACTGCGCGTTCTTTCAGGACTGCGAGGGCAACCGGGTCGGCCTGCACTCGCGCGGGTGAGGACGAGCGCGCGGGCGAACAGGGCGCGACCGTTCAGGGCTGCGGTTCGCAGGTCACCGTGGTGAGGACGGAGTTGGAGATGAAGCACGACGCGTGCGCCTGGTGGTGCAGGTCCGCCAGGGCGGCCCCGCTGGGGGCTCCGGCGCTGGAAAAGGTCACTCGGGGTCGCAAGGTGACGGCGGTCATGGCCAGCTTGCCGGCCGCATTGCGGCCCATCAGGCCCACCGGCGCGTCCTCATAACGATCCACCACGTATCCCGCCTTGGCTGCGATCGACAGGAACCAGAGCAGGTGGCAGCTCGACAGGCTGGCGACGAAGGCCTCCTCGGGATCGATCGCGTCGGTGGCTGACATCGGAAGGGGCACGACGTGCGGCGACGAGGATCCATCGACTTCGATCCCGCCGTCGAAGTGCCAGCGGTGGCGCCGGCTGTAGCGCTGATCGAGGAACGGCTGGGAGCCCCGCTCCCACGAAAGGGTTGCGGTGTAGGTGGCCATGGCGGCAACAACGACCTCAGACCGGTCCCCTCGTCAAACCCTAACCCTAACCCTTCGGTTTCCCGCTCCAGGTCGGCTTTGGCGGGAGACGCGGCAAATCCGTGCGGCAGGAAAGCCGGTCCGGTCGAGGCGAGACCTGGAAAAACGGATTGCCCCCGAACGGCTCGGCCGACCTTGTCTGCCAGCGTGGCCATTTCCAAGTCCGTTTCCAAGTCCCCCAAGCTCCGTGCCCGGCGGGCTGCGGCTTCTCCCTGGGTCGTCACCGCGGATTCCGCCATTCATGGTCGAGGGGTGTATGCGCGCACCTTCATCCCCGCCGGCACAAAGATCATTGAGTACACGGGCGAACGCATCACCAAGGCCGAGTCCGCCCGCCGCGAGATCCTGCGTGCCCGGCGTCAGCAACGCGGGGGGGATGGCTGCGTGTACATCTTCGAGCTCAACCGGCGGTATGACGTGGATGGACGAAACCGCGGCAACCCGGCCCGTCTCATCAACCACTCCTGCGAACCCAACTGTCGCTCCGATATCATCCGGGGTCGCATCTGGATTCTGGCCATCGATGATATCCCGCCCGGGACCGAGTTGACCTTCGACTATGGTTACACCTACGCGGAGAGCCTGAACCACCGGTGTCGCTGTGGCGCGCCCTCGTGCGCCGGCTACATTGTCGACGCCAATCACCGCTGGCGGGTTCGCCGACGTCTGGCGCTGAGTGAAGCCCGGCGTGCCGCTGTCGGCGCGGCCACCGCATGACCTCGTTTTCCCTCTCTCCGTTGGAGGTGGCCTCGCCGAGGCCGCGACGCGATCCCATCGCCCCTCCGGTTCCGCGGCTGGCGCCATGACTTGGATCCTGGCCAGCCTGATCGCCGCCTTCTTCCTTGGGCTCTATGAGCTGTGCAACAAGCATGCGGTCGGGGGCAACGCCGTCTTCCCGGTCATTTTTCTCGGCACGGTCTGCTCTGCGGCGGTGTGGGCCGGACTGATCGCGGTGGATCGCGTCAGCCCCGGCACCTTGGCGGCCGCGTTTACCGTGGATCCGCTCAGTTGGAGGCAGCACGGTCAGATTTTGGTGAAGTCGGTCATCGTGGCGGTTTCGTGGGTGTTCACCTACTTTGCCGTGAAACACCTTCCGGTCTCAATCGCGGGCCCGGTGCGGTCGACCGGCCCGCTCTGGACGTTCACCGGGGCGCTGGTGCTGTTTGGCGAGCGTCCGCATTTTTGGCAGACCGTCGGAGTGGTGGTGATCCTGCTGGCGTTCTGGGCGTTGTCATTGGCGGGGCGCGCGGAGGGGATTGCCTTTCACCGGGACAAGTGGATCGGCTTCCTCGCCCTCGGCACCCTGCTCGGCTCGGTCAGTGGACTCTATGACAAGCACCTTATGGGCACGCTGCAGTTTCGTGCCTCGACCGTACAGGCGTGGTTCCAGTTCTACCTCGTGCTCCTGTTTTTGCCGATCGTGATTGGCTGGAAGCAACGGTGGTGGGTGCGCGGCGAGTTTCACTGGCGATGGAGCATTCCGTTCATTGGGCTGACGCTGCTGGTGTCGGATTACCTGTACTTCTGGGCGCTGCGGAACCCCGAGGCGCTCGTCTCCGTGGTCACCGCCATTCGCCGCACCAGCGTGCTGGTGGGTTTTGTCGGCGGCCTGTTCTGGCTCGGAGAGCGCAACGGCTGGAAGAAACTCCCGGCGGTGCTCGGCCTGCTGGCCGGTGTGGCGATGATTGTGATGGGATAAGCCCGCCCGCCAGCCCGGGGGGGCTGGAAGGGCGAAGAGTGAAGGGTGAAGGGCGAACGCAGACTCGACGAATGACGAATGACGAATGACGAATGACGAATGACGAATGACGAATGACGGGCGGGGGCGTTTGCACACATTCTTGGAAATGACAATCGCGCCCGGAAGGCACTCCCGCCGCCGCGCAGGGGCGTCAACTTAGGCGCGATCTCCGG
>JAEUGZ010000124.1 GCA_016794725.1 Opitutaceae bacterium
CTCGCCATCGACTATGTTCCCGGCGGCGAAGAAGGTGATCACCGCCTCAAGGGAGCCCTGCAACTCCACCAATTTGAAACCGCGCGCGTGGCCCAGACCGTGTTTCCGAAGGAGCTGGGGTCCCTCGACGCGCGCGTGGACCTGCGCTCTGAGGTAAAAGGTCGGGGCAACCGGTTGTGGGAACTGCTGGAACGGGCTGAAGTTGACTTCGGCGTCGAGGGGAAGGGCACCGTGCGTCTGACCAGCCCGGATGCGCGCACCGCCTCCACGCTGCTGGTGATGGGTGGGCTGGTTACCCTCTCGCCCGAACTGCGCGCGCTCGGCCGCTTGTTGCGGAAATTTGCCGAGATGCCGGTGGACCGCCTCCTGATTGAAGGAGGCCGCGATGCCACGGGAGCGATTCGCTTGTCGAAGGTGTGGTTCGATTCGCCGCAGGCCCGATTGCTGGGTACCGGTGACGTGCCGGCCACCTCGAGCCCGCTCGCGGCCCGGCCGCTCGACCTGCGGTTCGATCTGAGTGCGCGCGATGAAGTGGGTTTGATCCTGGGGCGCATGCGCCTGCTGGAGTCCCCGGTCGACGCGCAGGGTTTCCGGCGCCTCAATCGATCGATTGTGGTCGGTGGAAATGTCGGGCGTCCGGATTCGAGCGCGCTCTACGATCTGCTGGCGCGAGCGGTGGACGGATCGCGGGGAACCTGGGGATTCATCATGCGGAAAGTGCAGCGCGAGGTGGAGCGCCAGCAGGCGCAGGCTGCCAAGGCGAAGGGGAAGACGCCATGAACCGGCTGGGGTGGTGCGTGTTCCTGGTGCTGGCCGCGGTCGCTCCCGTTCGGTCGACGGCCGCCGAGGTTTGGAAAGGGGCGTGGCGAGCGGCGCTCCCGGGAAGTGAGAAACCCATTACACTCAGCCTGAGCCAGACCACGGACGGGGGAATATCGGGCACCGTCGAAATCGACGGCCAGACCCTCGGGGTGAGCGGACGCATCGAAGGGGCCTGGCGTGAACTCGTGTGGAAAGATTCCGCGGGCTGCCTGACCCAGTTCCGCGGAGTCGCCAGCGGTTCGACCTGGTCAGGGCTCACCCTTGCAGGCGGCGACGGGCGGCTCGTTGACTACGGCCGCGTGAAGGTGACGCGCGTTCGCTCACCCTGAGGATGCCCGGGAGCGGCGCCTGTCCCGACCGGGGGATCGAGCCCTTGGGCTCGCTCGGTTTTAGTCCACGACCCAGCCAATCGGCTGTTTCCACATGCCGCCGAGGATGTTGTCGTAGCCCATGACCACGCTCACCTTTTCGAAGAACTTCGGGTAGTGTCCCGCTCCTTGCAGCAGGAGCGGCTTGGTGGAACCGTCCGGCAGCCGGGCGACGCCGCTCAGGTCGTAGTTGGCGGGAGGGAGGTCGTGCAGGTCGTCGTTGTAGGAAGGGCTGCCCTTGGGCCGCCAGTCGCGTTCCACGGTGATGGTCTTGAGTTCGCGGCCGTCAATGCTGGGGCTGGTGGGAACGAGGGTGAAAATCAGTTTGCTGCCTTCCGGCAGCATGCCGGGCGCCTTGTTGGTGTCCGAGCGCCAGGTCTGGAAACGCATGCCGATGTTCATGCCATGCCAGTGAGTCGCGTTGTTGGGATCGGGTTGGGCTCCGTACGTTTCGGCGCGACCGGTGAGTTTCCAAACAAAGTCCTGGACCAGGCCGTCCTCGGCGTCCTGGCTCTTGTTCCAAAGCGAACCTTTGGGCACGAGGACGAACAAGTAGGTGTGCTCGCCGAACTTCACCTTCACCGTGCTCCGGCCGAAGGAATACTGACCTTTCACCAGCTTCTGCTTGTAGGTGCCGTTCTTGACGGCGGGAGAGTAGTGCACCTTTTCTCCGGCTTCGCTCACGCCGTTGATGTTGATCGTTACGTCCTGGATGTCACCTGAGAGCGGACTTCCGTCCTCCATGGTCACCCGGCCGATGGCGTAGCCGGCACGGGCGGCGGGTTCCGTGGCTGCGGCCAAGGTCGAACCGGCGCCAACAAAAAGTGCGAACGCGAAACTGAACGCGAGGGGGAACGCTCTCATGGTGGACAAGGGGATGATTCCGGCGCCGCAGCGTGTCAACGTCGCCCATCGTCCTGGTGAAATTCAAGTCATTGGCCGCACGTTCCTCTGTGGGGATCGATGCACTACACGGCAGCCGGTCGATGTTCAGGTCGTCGGTCCGTCGGCACCCGTACGCCGGCTGGCACGGCCGATCAGGAGGAGCAGCCCGGCACAGAGGATCAGGTTGATGGCGGCGAACTGAAAGACGCGACTGATGTCCACCTTGGCATCGCGCAGCATGCCGCCGACATAGATGCCGGCGCCGCCGATCGTGCAGCTGAAGAAGGTGGAGACGCCCCAACTGGTCGCCCGATAGCGCGGATCCACAATCAGGCAGAGGATCGGCATCATGTTGGCGTCGGCAAAATTCCTCGCCAGCCCGTAGCCGACCAGTCCGGCGAGTGCGAGCGGAAGCAAGGACGCGTTGGCGGTCAGCAGCACTGCAGGGGCCGCGACCAGCAGACCGATCACGGGCACGAGGATGCGGGCCTGCGGCTGGGTCCGGCTCCAGCGATCCGCCCAGGCGCCGCCGATCAGCATGCCCAGCAGCGCGGCGAGATTGAGGTAGAGCGTGGTGGAGAGACCGGCGTTGCCCTGGGACAGGTTGAACTGCTCCTTGATGTAGGTGGGCATCCAGCCCACGACAGACCAGCTGACCACGCCCAGCAGGCAGGCGTAGAGCAGCATGAGCAGGTACGGCCGGTGGGTGAACAGGCTGACAAATGCCTCCACCAATCCGACGGAAGGCGCGGACGGGATCTTAACCTCCGGTGCGGCTGGAGTGGCGGGGGCGTCGCGCAGGTAGAAGGCCAGGAGCACGGCGAAGGCTGCGCCGACGACACCGAAGACCTTGAAGGCGTAAGCCCACCCGTGACCCTCGGCCATCCAGCCTCCGAGTCCCCCGAGGGCGGCGCCGATCATGGCGCCGGCGAGGAGCAGTCCCGATGCCAGCGACCGGGTCGAGCCGCGGTGATAGTCGACGATCAGCGCCACCGAAGCCGGCATGCAGGCGGCTTCGCTGATGCCCATCAGGGCACGGGTGAGGAGCAGTTCCTCGTAGGTGCGTGCGTAGGCGGTCAGGCCGGTCACCACGGACCAGACGAAAACGCTGCCGATGATGACGCGGCTCCTGCTGAAACGGTCGGCGAAGTACCCGGCGAACGGGCTGCAGACCGCGTACACGAGCAGAAAGACGGTCGTCAGCAGGCCAAACTGCGCCTCCGTCATGGGAATGGCCTCCATGACCGAGCCGCGCATGGTGGTGACCATCAGGCGGTCGAGGTAGTTCAAGCAGGCCGTGGCCATGAGCAGGGCGACAACCAGCCAGGCGCGCAGCGGGGTGACGGTGGGAGGGAAGGACGCGCTCATGGTGCGGGTGGCGGCAACAGCAGGACCCATTCCTGCCGTCGGCCGATTCGGCGCGTCGCTCATGACGGACCGGTGGAAGTGGTTCAACCCGGTGCAAGAGGACACTTCGCCTGACCAGTCGGCCGGGCGTCCCTGCTGGTCAAACGGGATTACCAGCCA
>JAEUGZ010000169.1 GCA_016794725.1 Opitutaceae bacterium
CGGGTCACACGAATGGCCGGGTCCGTCGCGAAAAGCCCACCCCCGCTCGTCCCGCACCGGATCGACCACCGTTGCGCCGATCATCGTGTCGAGCCCCTTCAGGTGCCGCACGATCAGGGTCCGATGGGCCCAGGGACAGGCGAGCGACACGTACAGGTGATAGCGGCCCGGAGTCGGCGGGTAGGGCGTCGAGCCGTCCGCCCGCACCCAGTCGCGGAAGGCGTCGTCCTGCCGTTCGAATTCTCCGTCCGTGCCTTGTTCGTCGGGAAATTGGCCGCTGGAGGTCACTGCGGCACCCTAGCCAACGGACATCCCGGCGCCAGCCTGACTTTTCGCAATGCCCGATCTCGTCCACGGCTCTGTCGGTGCGGTTCCCAACCCACTCGTTACCGCGGTTGGACTCGGAGGTTGGAAAAATATCCTTCCGTCCCTACATCCACCCACAGTCCGATTGCGCCCGTTGAGTCGGGTCCGTGTTTGAGGTCGTTGACAACCAACACGGGCTGGTCCTTGCCGTTCAGGTACATCTTCGCCTGGGCACCCTGCACCACGATCTTGATCGTGATCCATTCGTTTAGCCCCATATCCGCGTAGGCTTCATACTGTCCAGGTGACTCCTTCCGGAGACGGTCAAACTTGTAGTCAGGATATGAAAAATACTGCGTGGAACGATTGCGCCTCAACTGATCATCCGCCCGCCCGTTGGTGGGCCGTACATAGAAGCTCTCGAAGCGGGAGCTGGCGTCGTTGATGCGAAAAGCAATTCCAATGAACCCGCGCGCCCAGTCCGGAGCGTCGGCTAGCAGCCGTGCGAGCACGTCGATCTCAATGATTCCGTCCTTGAAGTTCGTTCCCCCGACCCAGGCGAAGGTCGCCTCGTCGACTTTCGTGATTCCAGGATCTTTCGTGACCCGCACCGCGTTCCGACCCAGAATTACGGCGTGGGAGACCGACACTTGGACCGGTTTCAGCGGTACCTTTGCCAAATCAATCGACTCGGCGCGAAGGGAAGCCAACCCCAGTGCGAGGGAGGTGAAGAGGGGCCACAGAACGTAGTTCATGGTGGAGTGGGGTGATATTCTGTTCGGGAAGCCTCTGCAGCTCCGCCGGGGATTTCAGGCTGGACCCGAATGGGAAGGCCCTCCGAAGAGCTTTCCTTCGCCGGCCCAGTCACTGGCCTCCACGTCCTCGAAGAGCACATAGATGTACTTGGCGTCGGTGCCAGTGTTGCGGACAATGCTATCGGTGATCTCGGAGGCCACCTTGGCTTTTTGTTGATGGGTTTTGCCGGTGAACCAGGCGACTCTTACGACGGGCATGGGATGACTCCTTTGGATTGATCTCAGAATGCAGATTGACGGTGGAGAATCTACGCCGGTGAACGAGCGGCGACCTTGGTCGCGGTCCGGCGCTTCATCATGATCGGATCAGGCGACGGGGGCAAACGTGAAGCCGACTTCGCCGCCATGACCCTTGCCATAGGCCAGTTGGATTCCCAACTCGGCGAGAGGTTCGAGATACCGGGCATTGGAGATCGGTCCGGTGTCGAAGGCGCCGAAGCCGGCGTCCTTGGCCAACTGCATGACCTCGGCGTTGGCCCCGGCGTGGTTGCCGGCGATGAGGACGGAAGGCAGCGACTTCGCTCCCGACACCGCCTTGGCGAGCACCTGGGCGAGCACGGTGTTGAAGGCTTTGACCACATGTGCCTGCGGGAAGGTAGCCTGTACGGCTTCGCCTGCCGATGTCGTGTGGCCAACGGTCAGGGCCATAAAGTCCGGTGTGAGAGGATTGGTGACGTCGATGAGTGTCTTGCCGGCGAGGCTGCCGATCGTCGCGGCGATGGCGGTGACCTCGGAAAAGGGCACCGCGAGGACGACGATGTTGGCCAACTTGGCGGCCTGGGCGTAGTCCGTGACGGTGATGCCCGTGAACTTGCTGCGGGTCTGCTCAGGATTGCGCGAACCCAGAACGACGTTGTGCGTGGAGGCAAAAAGTCGGGCTAGATTGCTGCCGATGTTGCCTGAACCGATGATGGAGATGGTCTTCATGGCCCTGAGTATGCCACACCCGGGGTGGTTTTGAGAAAGACCATGATTCTTGCCTCAGCATAACCTAAAGGCATGCTGGGCGGGTATGGAATTGCGCCACCTCCGATATTTCGTGGCCGTGGCGAAGGAAGAAAATGTTTCGCGCGCGGCCCTGAATCTTCACGTTTCGCAGCCGGCCTTGAGTCGGCAGATTCGGGATCTGGAAGACGAGATCGGGTTTCTCCTCCTGAAGCGGAGTGCGAAATCGGTGCATCTGACTGAAGCGGGGCGAACCTTCCTCGTCGAGTCGCAGGCGGTGTTGCGACGAGCGGACGAGGCCGTGCAAGCAGCTCGAGATGTTGCCTCCGGACTGCGTGAGGAGCTGAACGTGGGTTACGCTCCCATGCCCACGGTGAAGTTCCTTCCGCCAGCCCTTCGTGCCTTCCGAAAACAATGTCCGGGCGTTCGAGTGAAGCTGTATGACCTGTCGCCGGAGGAAATGCTGACCGGACTGCACGAGGGTAGATTACAGCTCGCCTTTCTCGTTCGTCCGACACGCGCTATGCTGCGTGGGTTGCATTTCGAGGAGTTCGCTCGCGACCACATGCGACTGGCCGTCGGCAGAAATCATCCCTTGGCCAAGCTTCGCTCAATCTCAACCCAGCAGCTTAAAGACCAATCCTTGGTGGCCTACAGTCGGAAGGCGTATCCGGAGTACCACGCTTACCTAGGTGCACTCTTCAGCGGTGCCCGCGCGCGACCGTCCATCGTTGAAGAACATGACGACGGAGTAGGCTTGGTGACGGCCCTGGAGACAGGCTTGAGCGTCGCGATCCTGCCGCAGAGCCTGGAGCTCACGACGGGTGCTCGAATCAAACTCATCCCCATCACTCCCTTGCCCTCTCCGCTCGTGCTGGGGGTGGCCTGGGTGCCAGCGCGAATGACCTCTGCGGCCGAACAATTTCTGAACGTCACGCGTCGGTCTGCAAAGGGAGTCCAAAAGGAGCCAAAGAAGGCCCGAGTCTGACTCCGAGCTGCGGGATGGAGGTTGGCCGCGGGCCGGTGGTCGGTCGCGACTGACCGTGAGCCGAGATAATGTGGATTCCTCTCCGACATGAGTGGCGCTTTTTAATCCTAAAAACCGCGATTCAACCACGGATGGACACGGATCAACACGGATACAAACGAGTTGAGCCAAAGTGGGCACTCACCTTGAAGGTGAAGAACTGCTTGTAGACCGAACCCGCGTTCATCTGTGTCCATCCGTGGTTTATGAACGGATCGATTCGTTTCAACCGCGGAAATTAGGTTAATCCAAAATCGCTGCCGACTGTCGCATGCTGAGGACTAATTAGTGACCGGAACGATGAGGCGTAACAGGAGAATGCGTGACCGGCTGGGACGGTGGAGCCTGCCATACTCTTCTCCTCTTGACATTCTAGGGGAGTGACGGCTCCCTCCTAGGATATCTAGGGGGAAACATGGCGCTGAATCTGGCTGACCAACAGCATGCGGGCGGGACCGCTCGGACGTTAGCGAGGCTGCGCCCGCTCGCCCTGCGCAATGATTCCAGGTTCCAAAATGAGGGGCATGCATGAAGCCGTGGTTGCAACGCCTCTTGAATCTCGCCCGGCGGAAACGCTGGGAGCAGGAAATGGCGGAGGAAATGCGGCACCACCTGGAGCAGCAGACCCAGCTCAACCGGGAAGGCGGGATGGAGGAAAGCGAAGCCCGGTGGGCCGCCCAACGGCAGTTTGGTCACGTCGCCGGCATCCAGGAGCGTGCGAGAGATGCCCGATTTCCGGGGTGGTGGGACGCCTTTTCGCGCGATGTGCGCCTGGGGGTGCGAGCCCTTGGCCGCAATCCGGGTTTTACCCTGGTGGTCGTCTTGACCCTGGCGATCGGTGTGGGTGCGAACACCGCCATGTTCAGCATCGTGAACGCCGTCCTGCTGCGGCCACTGCCTTTCCCGGAGGCGGATCGTCTGGTCATGGTCTGGACCGAACACCGTCAGACTGGGGGACACCGGCAGACCAGTGGCTACCTGAATTTCACCGACTGGAAAAAGGCCGCCAGTTCGTTTGCGGACCGTGCTGCCTAT
>JAEUGZ010000176.1 GCA_016794725.1 Opitutaceae bacterium
TCATGATTCAGCAGGATTTGGACTTGAGCACCGCCTACCAAGGGCTGCGGTACCGCCAACATTTCCACCGCCAGCATGGGATCGTCGCCGCGGTTCCGCACTGGGCACCGCAACGGCTCCGGGACGATGCGGCCGCACGGCCGGATTGGCAGTCCCTGAGCGCGATCTGGCAACATCGTTTCGAACAGCTACCACCACCGGCAACCTCCCCATGACTTACGACCAGTTCTTCCAACGAGCCACTGCAAGTCCGGCACCTGACAAAGGCCAAGCTCGTTTGGCCGTTGGCGACATTGTCATTGTCATCTCGCAGTCGTGCTTTGCCTGCCCCCTCTCCGCCTAGTCCGGCCGCACCATCCGCGCCGTCATCACCACGCCAAAGCCCTAAGTCACCATGCCCGAATTCCCGCCACTATTCTTTGCGCTTACAAACTCAGAGCCGTTTCCGTGGCAAGCATCTCTCTATGAAAGGTTCGCTCGCGGAGAGTTTCCCCCGCTGGCTGACATACCCACCGGCCTCGGAAAAACAGCGGTCGTGACTGTCTGGCTGATTGCGCTGCTCACGCACCCTGACAAGGTGCCTCGGCGGCTGGTTTATGTCGTCAACCGGCGAACGGTCGTGGATCAGACAACCGATGAGGTGAAACGGCTGCGCGAGCGGCTGCGGGAAATGCCGGACTTGCTCGCCAAGCTTAAAAGCCTCTGTGCGGTACCCATAGAAATGCCGCTGGCGCTCAGCACGCTGCGCGGGCAGTTCGCAGACAACCGCGAGTGGTGCGCGGACCCAGCACGGCCTGCGGTCATCGTCGGCACGGTGGACATGATAGGGAGCGGGCTGCTTTTCAGCCGCTACACTTGTGGATTTAAGGCGCGCCCGCATCACGCCGCTTTGCTTGGGCAGGATGTACTGCTGGTGCATGATGAGGCGCACTTGGAGCCTGCCTTTCAGGCCCTGTTAGATTCCATCATGGAGGAACAAAAGCGTGGCGGTGACAGCCGCGCGCTGCGGGTTCTACAACTCTCGGCCACATACCGTGGCAATACGGTGTCGGCCGATTCCGCACCTCCGCTGCGACTCAGCGAGGCTGACGAAGCGAACGAGACCGTGCGGCGGAGAATTCAGGCCACGAAGCAGTTGCGACTGATTCCGATCCCGGACGAGAAACAGCTTACGGAAAAACTCACCGAGTTGGCGCTGGCGCGTCGTGATTCCGGGCAGGCAGTGCTAATCTTCGCGCGTTCTGTCGAGGTCGTTCAGAAGGTCGAAGCAGCAATCGCCAAAGCAAAGCTGCCCGTGGTCGCGCTAAGCGGCACCATGCGCGGAAACGAGCGCGACAAGTTACCAGAGAATCTGACGTTCGCCCGGTTTCTCCCGCCGTCATCCCGACATACGCCCGCGGCGGAGCCTGCGAGTGGCACGGTCTATCTCATCGCCACCAGTGCCGGAGAAGTCGGCGTCAATCTTTCCGCCGATGAACTCATCTGCGACCTCTCGACGTTCGAGAGCATGGCCCAGCGGTTCGGGCGCGTGAACCGCTTCGGCAAACTCACCGACTCGACGATCGATGTCGTTCACCCCGAGACGTTCAAAGCCGAGGACGCAATGGATGACGCCCGCTTGCGAACGCTCGCCTTGCTCCGTGAATTGCTCGTGAAACCGGAGCGAAGCGCCAGCCCTTACGCGCTCGGCCAACTCGACCCTGGTGCTCGTAGCGCCGCTTTCAGCCCGCCACCGAAGATTCGGCCGACGACGGACATTCTTTTGGACTCTTGGGCGATGACGAGCATCCGTGGCTTTTTGCCGGGGCGTCCACCCGTTGCGCCATATCTGCACGGTGAATCGGAATGGGAAGCGCCGGAAACCTACGTCGCCTGGCGCCGTGAAGTAGACATCATCAACGAAGTGCTCGCCGCGACCTACCCGCCTGGAGAACTACTCGCCGACTTCCCACTCAAACCTCACGAGTTGCTGCGCGACCGCTCCGACCGTGTGCAAGCTGAGCTGGAGAAACTGGCGGACGCGGCTGTCGGCAACGCGGAGAGGTTTGTTTGGATCGTTGATGAAAACGGGGAAGTCGTCCCCAGGCAATTGAAGGAGCTTCTGGGAAAAGATACGCAAGCCCTGCTCCACGGAGCCACTGTTCTTCTCCCGCCCTCGATTGGTGGGTTGTCTGAACGCGGCCTGCTGGATGGAGAGTCGCTCGGAAACGTGCATTTGGATGTCGCCGACATTCTCCACGGACCGGATGAAAAGCCGATCCGTTGTCGTGTTTTCCACAATAACCCGAAGGTGCCTGTCGAACATCGCGGCCTCCGTGTCGTTAGAGTCATAGACACGCTGCGAGGTGTCGAAGAATTAGACGAGATGCCCGAAAGCGCTCTCGAAACCCGCTACTGGCTCTGGCTGGAGGCTCCGAAATCAGCAGGCGCGGAAAGCCTGCGAAGCGCGGATCAATCCATCCCTCTCTGCGACCACTCCCAAGAGGTCGAGGCGCACGCGCGGGCGATCCTTGAAAAACTCGTCCTGCCCGCACCGCTTGCACACTGCGTCATCCTCGCAGCGCGTTTCCACGACTTCGGCAAGCGGCGGCTCTACTGGCAGCGCGGCATCGGCAACACCAAGGCCGATGTTTGGCTAGCAAAAGCCGGACCGGACCTCACGCCGCGCCTGCTTTCGGAGCCGTATCGCCACGAATTCGGCTCGCTGCTCGACGCCGAAAAAGAGGCCGAATTCCGCAAGCTGTCGCCGAACGGGCAAGACTTGGTGCTCCACCTCATCGCAGCGCATCACGGACGGGCGCGTCCGCATTTCTCGTTGGACGAATCCTTCGACCCCGACGCCGCGCTTGACGATGCCCAGCGCATCGTCGCCGAAGTCCCGCGCCGCTTCGCTCGGCTGCAACGCCTCTATGGCCGCTGGGGTCTCGCCTACCTCGAATCCCTGCTCCGCGCCGCGGACTACGCCGCCAGTGCGGGCATCAAACCACTTTCGGACCCAACGCCATGAGTGAATCCGCCAACACCATCCGCATCCGCGTGGATGTCACGAATCCCGGCCAATTCTTTGCCTGCTGCGGGCTGCTGGAATTGGCGGCGCGCATCAACCCGGGCGCGGCTGGCTACTTTGAAGCAAATAGGTTCGTGATCTCTGAAGCGCCATCGCTCGAAAAGCTCGTCACCAGCATCGTCGCGACGCAGTTGGTAAAACTCGACCCTGACGACACCACAGCGTCGCCCATTCTACTGTCCGCGCCTTTCTGTGTGCGTCTCGATTGGTGGAAGGCCGGCGGCAAAGCTTCATCAGACCTCAAAGTCTGGGCAGGCACCATGGAGAGCTTCCGCATCGCTCGGGCCATGCAGCACGCAATGCGTGCGCCGGAGTTTTTCACCGAGGATATGCTCAACATCGGAACTGTAGCTTTCGATCCCGACGACGCGCTAACCAAGGTCGAGCCGTTTTACTTCGATGCCCGGCGCGGTCCGAACGCCCATTCGCGCGATGTCGGGTTCGCACCGAACGACCTCGGCGTGACGACCATGGCTTCACCTGCGGTGGAGTTTCTGTGCCTCGTCGGCCTTCAGCGCGTGCGGCCAGTCCCCACCTGCAAGCCGCGAATCTTCGACTACCACACGTGGACGCTGCCACTCCCTCCCGAGGTTGCATCCCCTGCCGCCGCAGGGCTTTTACCCGCCGTCGGGTCACGCAGTTATCGTTTCGAGAGCTGGTTCCGCACGGGCCAGCGCAAGCACAAGGCTTTCATCACAGCAAAACCAACAACCAGTAAGCAAACATGAGCACCAAACTCACTCAATACGACCACTACCTCACTAACAGCGGGCCTGCCGCGCTGGTCATCCGTGAATATCTAGTCCCGGTCGAGGGGGCTGACGGAGTCCTTTTCCCGCCCACCTTTGCCGCCGGTGACGGTTTCGCCGGTGGTTACAACATAGATGGCGACCCGAAGGGCGAAAACATCGCACTGATAGACAGTGTTGGTTCACAAGCAAACCGCATCGAGCCGATGTTTGCGGAGCCCGACTACACGACCCTCGTGCCGCAGGTTGTTATCAAGGCAGGCGCTAAATCCGTGAGCCTGCTTCAGGCTGGGCACCGCGCCGGCGATGCCATTGTCCGCTGCTCTGCGCTCCAACAAGAACTACAGGATGCGTTCAAAAAGGTGCTTGATGGTGATGCGTCTGCGCTCGCGAAAATCGCACCGACCTCGCTCGTGTTTGGCGTCTGGGATTCCCGCGACACGCAGGCGAAGATGCCGCGTCTGGTGTCCTCGACCATCCGCGCTTTCAACGTGATGAAGCTCACACGATCGGCGCAATTCGTGCCCGCGACGGATTACATCGGCGGCGGTTTGCTCGACGAACCAGCCGACAAGGCGACCAAGGACTCCTACTCCGAGCGCGGATTCGTTCACGTCCCAGCAACAGCATCGCACGGTGGGGTCATCGCCAAAGGCGGTATCCGGCGAGATGCGACACTCGCGCTCACCGCTCTGAATTTGATTTCTGCTGGCTCGGACAAGAACGCAACACTTGCGCTTCGCCGCTACATCCTCGGGCTCGCGCTCGTCGCTTTCACTCGCCTTCCAGCAGGGTATCTTCGGCAAGGAACCATCCTCGTTTCCGACCCAGACAAGCCGCGTCAAACCAATGAGGTCTATCCAACAGGCGAACGCAAAGTCTGCACGGTCACGCACGAGGCCGCGCTGGAATACGCGAAGGAAGCCGCGAAGGCGTTCGGTGTTGGTTCGAACCGAGAAGTAGAATTTGATACCGAACGGGCCAAGAAAGATTTACTGGTCAAGGAAGGCAAAGCCGGCGCGAAGGCCAAGAAGACCAAGTAACCGGACAATGTTATGCCGGACCACCTCTGCATCAGCATCCGCTTTCTCGGCGGGGCTTTTCACGGACGCGCCGACCACGGCGAACCCGAGTGGCCTCCTTCGCCGCTGCGTCTTTACCAAGCCATCGTCGCCGCGTCCGCCGCACGCTGGAACGAACGCGGGCGGCTGCGACAGGCCGACGCTGCGCTCCGCTGGCTGGAGCAACTTCCGCCGCCAGTCATCGCCGCGCCTCCCGCGCACGCGACGCAAGGCTACCGGCTCTACGTTCCCGACAATGTGGGCGACCTTGTTGGCAAATCATTGGCCCGCGGAGGTGAAGGCAGCATCGCCGACTATCGCACGGAAAAATCCGTCCGCCCGCTGGCAGTGCCCGACGAAGCGGCAGTGCATTACGTTTGGCCGCTGGCCACTGCGCGCGCCGGGTTCGATGAGCATCGCGAAACTCTCACCGCCGCTGTCCGCTCCATTACCCATGTCGGCTGGGGTGTGGATTTGGTAGTCGCGGATGTTTCAATTCTCGACGAAAGCGCGGCACGGGGTTTGAACGGCGAACACTGGAAACCTGGCGCAAACGGCACGGGCACGCCGCTTCGCACTCCCGCCGCCGGCACATTGGACGATCTCAATCATCGTCACCATGCGTTTCTCAATCGTGTCACCGCGAACGGCGGGTTGGTGCCCGTGCCCCCGCTCACCATTTTTGGCATCACCAGCTACTGCTCCGCGTCTCAAGCTCCGCAGCTTCTGCAAGCCGTGTTCGTTCTGCGAAAGCCGGACGACAGCGGATTCCGCGCTTATGACGCAGCGCGTCGCGGCCTTCATGTTGCAGGAATGTTCCGCCATATCGCCAGCCAACCAGAAATCGTGCGAAGCGTCGGCTGGAGCAATGACGACGCTCGCCGCATCATCCTCGGTCATGGCGAAACACGCGGCGACGCCCACAAGCCGGTGCAAGACGGACGCATCTCTTTTCTTCCCTTGCCGAGTATTGAAATGCGCGAGGGCAGCGAACGCGTCGTCGGCAGCATCCGCCGCGTCCTGGTGACTGCGCGCGGCAACCTCGTACCGCAGGAGTTCCGCCGTCTCACTCATCGCCTCGATGGTCAGGAACTCACCGACGAGAAATCGCAGGAAACCGCTGCTGTCATTTTTCGCCAAGGCGGCAAAGACGGTGCGATTCGTCCCTATTTCGAGCAGTCAGCTACTTGGGCTACCGTCACGCCTGTCATCCTCCCCGGCTATGACGACCCACGAAAACTCCGACGCCGCCTTGATGACTCCGCCGTACCGCTTTCCGCCGACGAAAAGGCCGAGGTCCTCCGTAAGCTCGACGCTCGCATCGAGCACCTGCTGCGCAAGGCAATCGCTCAGTCCGGCTTCTCCGAAGCATTGGCCCGCGACGCCGAACTCGACTGGCGCAGCACGGGCTACTGGCCCGGCACCGCCCACGCCTCGCAATACGAAGTGGCCGAACAGCATCGTCGCTATCGCCGCGTCCACGTGCGCATCACATGGCATAGTCCGGACGGCTCGTTGCTGGAAGTGCCCGGCCCTATCTGTATCGGTGGCGGCAAGTTTTCGGGCTTTGGCCTGTTCGCTGCGCAACCTGAGATTGCGACCTAGCGTTCTGGTCATGTTCATCTGCGTCCATCCATAGTTCCCCTTCCTACCAATGACGACGATTGCCTCGCCGCGTGGCAGACGGCGGAATGGGCGCCCGTGTTTGTCTCTGACGACCCGCACTTTCGCGGACCAATCGTGGCTTATTCCCCCTCCGACTCTCAAACTTGACGACCTTTATGCCCGAGGAAACCCAGGCACCGTCAGGCGGCGAAACCCTCTTTGACCGCGTCACTCCACTCACTTCGCGCGCTTCCGGGAACACCGCCCGGTCGAATCGGGCGGAGGACCAAGGAGAGGGGATTTCGACCGCCGGCCGGATCGCCACCTCTTCCCAGCACGCTCCTCCGGTTGGGAAGGAGACGGAGAAGCCCGCCAGCGGCCCCGGCCATCCGATCTTCGAGCAGGCCCTCGCCATCCTGCGCGGCGAGTCGGGGGTTCCGGTTCACCCGGCGTCACCGTCCAAACCACCGGAACCAAT
>JAEUGZ010000217.1 GCA_016794725.1 Opitutaceae bacterium
CAAGGGACCTTGCTGGTGGTGAGCCACGACCGCGACTTCCTCGACAACGTGGTGGCGAGCACGTTCGTTTTCGAAGGCGACGGCCGGATTGGCGAGTATGTGGGTGGGTACAGCGACTGGCTGAGGGACAAGGAAAAGGCGGCCAAGGCGGCGGCCGCCAAGGTGCTCCCGGTGGAGAAGGTGGCGAGCGCCTCATCATCCAAACCGAAGAAGCTCTCGAGCAAGGAACAGAAGGAGCTGGCGGAGCTCCCGGCTCAAATTGAGGCGATCGAATCCGAACAGGAGAAGCTGACGCGAAAGATGGGCGATCCTGCGTTCTACCAGAAAGAGTCGATTGCGGCGGTGTCGGCGGTCAAGGAACGACTCGATGCGCTGGACACGCAGCATGCCGCGGCGTTTGCACGATGGGAAGATTTGGAGTCCCGCAAGGGACTGACCTGAGGAGCGTGCACCTCAAGGTGCGATGGGATTTCCAGGAAAACCGATTTGAACCACGGATAAACGCGGATAGACGCGGATGCGAATGTCGGCCCCTTCGCGGGCTTTCCGCGACAGCGCATGCGGGTCAACTAAAGGACTGGGCGTGGGAAAGCGCAGCGGTTCTGGTGGAGGTGGCCTCGGCGAGGCCGCAACGGGACCGACCGGTCCAGCCTCTGCGCTCCGGTTTCTTCACTCGACACCAATCTCCGCGGGGTCGTCGACCCCACCTCCACCGGGACGTTCCCGGTTCCGGTCCCTGGGTGGGTACTGGACGCGACCGCGGGCGGTGGACTGCGAAGTCCTGTTGCCAACCGGGTGCCCGTCGTGACATAGGGTCGTCCTCCCACGATGAAGGCCCTATTGCTGACTGCCCCGTCCCGACTGGAATTCACCGAGTTTCCCGAGCCGCTGCTCGGCGAGGACGACGTGCTCGTGCGGGTGCGCGCCTGTGGGATTTGCGGCAGCGACATCCATGGTTGGGATGGATCGAGCGGACGGCGCAATCCCCCGCTGATCATGGGTCACGAGGCCTCCGGTGAGATCGCCCGGGTGGGGCCGCGGGTGGCGAAGTGGCGGGCGGGCGACCGCGTGACCTTTGACTCGACGCTGTATTGTGGATCCTGTGACTACTGCCGCGCGGGCCAGGGCAACCTCTGTGACCGTCGACGGGTCGTGGGGGTGTCCCCGGCCGAGTACAAGCAGCATGGGGCCTTCGCCGAGTACGTGGCGGTGCCCGAGCGGGTGCTGTACCGCCTGCCCGATCTCCTGAGCTTTGAGCAGGCGGCGATGGTGGAGCCGGTGTCCATTGCGGTGCATGCCGTCCGGCGGGTGATCCCGCGGGCCGGTCAGCCGGGCGCGGGCGTGTCGGAGCTGGGCGGTCCGATCACGGCCGTGGTGGTGGGCAGCGGCATGATCGGCCTCTTCGTGGTGCAGGTCTTGCGCTGGGCCGGGGTCGAGCGGGTGATTGCGGTTGACCTCGAGGACAAGCGCCTTGAGGCGGCGCGGGTGCTGGGGGCAACCACAACGCTCAACTCGGGAACGACCGACGTGGTGGCGGAGGTGAATCGCCTGACCGGCGGACGCGGGGCGGACCTGGCGTTTGAGGTGGTGGGGATCTCGCCAACGCTGACCCTGGCGCTGGCCTCCCTGCGTCGCGGAGGATCGGCGGTCCTCGTCGGCAACCTTTCGCCAAAGACGGAGTTTCCGATGCAGGCGGTGGTGACGCGGGAGCTGACGCTTTACGGCACCTGTGGTTCGGCCGGAGAGTATCCACTCTGTCTTGACTTGATTGCGCGTGGGGTGGTGCGCGTGGAGCCGATGATCAGTGCGGTGGCCCCGCTGGAGGAAGGCAAGGCCTGGTTTGAGCGCCTCAGCGCCAAGGACGGCGGCCGGTTCATGAAGGTCATCCTCACACCTTGACCGAGCAAGGCAGTGGGAAACCGCGGATGGACGCGGATAGACACGGATTCAAATCACTGAGGCAAGGGTCGCACTACACCTGCACCGCAAGCCTTCAGACAAGAGACCACGAATGGACACGAATGTGAACCAACGAGCCTCACGAAGATCGCATTCGAATCCTCGCCGGTTTCGGAGCGTCCTCCATTCGTGTGGATTCGTGTCCATTCGTGGTCAAATACTCGGTGCAGGGTTGGTCCTGCTGGGACACTGGACTGAAGTATAGATGATGCGGCCGCCTGCCGAGTGATCAGTGCCGCGGCAGGGCGTCGGAGGCGGCTTGTTGGAAGCGCTGCCGGACATCGCTGGCGTCGCTGTTCGGGAAATTCGTGCGCTGCACCATCAGGATGTAAGCGACGCCCCGCACCGGGTCGACCCACGCCTGGGTGCCCCAGGCGCCCCCGTGGCCAAAGGTGCCGGGCGAGAGCATGGAGGCGACTCCGTCGTGCGGAGCGCGCAGCACGCAGGTGCCGATGCCCCAGCCGTAGTTTTTGCCGTGTTGACCGTAACCATCCGTTTGGAAGAAACCGGTCGGCAGGTCGCCCGTTTGCACCGTCGACAGGGCAGTGAAGGCGGCGGGTGAGAGAAAGCGTTTGCCCTGAAACGTGCCCCGGCCGAGCAGCATCTGGCAGAAGCGAGCATAGTCGGGTCCCGTCGAGTAGAGCCCGCCATTGCCGAGCGGCGGCCGGTCCCGCGGGCCGTAGTCGACGCGGGGCGCGGCGGCTTCGAGTTTCTCGGTGGTTTTGTTGCGCGTGTAGGCAGTGACCACGCGGTGCTCGGGATGGAGCGATGGATAGAAGGTTGTGTGGGTCATGCCGAGCGGATCGAACAACCGCTGCTGCAGAAATGCGTCTAAGGACTGGCCGCTGACCACTTCGATGACCCGGCCGACCGTGTTGATGCCGGACTGGCAGTAGCGCCAGGTTGTGCCCGGTTCACTCGTCATCGGTGCGTTCAGGTAAAGTGGGATCAATTCGGCCAGCGTGCGGACCTTGGGAGAGTTGGATGGTGCTTCGCCGAGCCCCGAGGTGTGCGTCATCAGCTGCGCCAGCGTCAGGTTGGCGGGCACGCCGGAGGGCGTTGTGAGGGCGGCGAACTCCGGCAGGTATTTGGCGACCGGGTCGGACACCTTGAGTTTGCCCTCATCCTGCAGCATGAGCAGGGCGACGCCGGTAACCGGTTTTGTCATCGAGGCGATCCAGAACACCGTGTCGGTCTGCAGCGGCGCGGCCGACGCGACATCGGCCCACCCCGTGGCCTGCAGGTGCAGCACCTGGTCCTGGGAAACGACGACGGTGACCGCGCCGGCGATGACCTGTTGATCGATGGCCCGCTGCATCGCTGCTCCGACCCCCGGTAGTTGGGGTGGGGCACTGCGGGCGACGACGATCAGGGTCAGAGAGGCGAGGCACAGCCGGAAGAGATGCTTCATAGGTAGACCGCACACATCGCGGGACCAGATCACCTAGCCCACTCGCTGCTTGAAACCAACCCGATTCTTGAGGCGGTGCGGGCCAGGAGCAGTGGGGTGCGGACGTTGGGAACTGCCGCGGTCTCATGGGCGATGGCTGCTTCGCGAGCGGCGCCAGAAAACGTGCCCCATGGCAGAATGGCCGAGGCTGGAGCATGCAACGCTGCCATCCACGCCCAGAGTCTTGAACTTGGCGTCCGACTCACTCGCTGAAGTGTCGTTTGATCGGAGAAGGAGACTCACCGTGGACACGAATTCCTGGTAGTATCAGATCAACCACGCGGGCAGATTGCGTGCGCAGGCCGCACCTTGTGGATGAGGTTTACGGCGCAACCCGCAAGTGGAGGGGATCCCACCTGCCTCGGTTGGGCACTGCGCTCCACACACTCGGATCAAGGCTGAGCGCCGTAATCCTGCCCCGAGGTCGCGTCGGCCGAGGTCGTGTGCCAAAGGCGATCCCAGCCTGGGATCGAAGGTTGGCGGCTCCTGGCCGAATATCCGGCATCACTTCCGTCCCACCAGTCTTGAAGTCGCCGCCGCCGTCGAATGGGCCGGCGCTTCAAAATGTCGTGTTGAGGCTGAACGTCCATGACACCGGCTCACCCCAGCGGCCGTTTGAGAGCAGGTAGTTTTCGTCCATGATGTTGGCCGCGCGGAGATTGAGATTAACTGGCTTGCCCCAGAGCTTCGTGTTGTAGCGCGCGAAGACGTCGACGAGGGTGGCCGAGGGCACCACGCGGAGGCTGTTGGCCACGTTGTTGTTTGCGGTGCTGTAGGCGTTCTTGTAGTTGATGGAGTGGCCGATCGAGAGACCCTTGAGACGTTCGCCGAAGCTGTAGCGTTGGATGAAGGCGATCGAGCGCGTCGGCGCGTTGGCTAGCGGGAGTCCTTTGCGCGCGACGGCGACTTCGTCTTCGACGACACCGCCATGGAAGAAACAACCATCCAGAGCGATGGTCCACGCTTTGGTCACCTCGTAGTCCAATCGAAACTCGACGCCTTCGGACGATTCGCGGCCGGATGCAACGGAGATCCCGGTCTGACGCTCGTCGGCGGGGGTTGCCGGATTGTCGACCGCCTGGGCTGGCACGGCTTGAGCGAGGTTGACCTGCTGCTGGTCAAAGTACGCGAATGAACCGGTGAGGCGGTCCTTGAAAAGGCCGAATTTCACACCGAACTCAGTGATCTTGCCGCGATTGGGGGGGACGGGGTTGAAATACGCGTCGCGGGCGAACTGGTTGCGGAAGCTGGTGGCCTTTTGTCCGTAGACACGGACGTAGTCCACCGAGCCGCGGTTCTGGAGCACGTCCAGCATGGCCGCGAGCTGATAGGGGTTCGCCTTTTGCGACTGGACGGTGCGGGTCGGGGCGGCTCCGATGTTCGTGACCTCGGCCCAGGAGTAGCCGGAGAGCACCATCAGGCGCTCGTCGAAAAACTTGATGGTATTGACTGCGCGGTGATTGGTGAACTCGGAGGTGACGTCGCCTCCGTTGCCTCGGAAGTAAGCGGGCTGCTTGATGTCGGCGAGGGTAGCGATGGGGTAGCCGTTCGCAGCATCCGCCGTATTGCGGAACCGGAGCTGCGCGCGAGTCGCATTGGCGATGCCACCCGGGAAGAGGGCGCTCGTCGCCACATTGTTGTTGGTGAACCGATACTGTGGCGTGAGGAAGTAGTTGGTGTTGAACTCGGAGCCGAGGAGAAGGCTGCCCGTGAACTTGTTCTTGAAGCCGTAGCGCAGCAGAAGATCCGAATTGTAACCACGGACGCTGTTGGAGTTGTCGTTAAATTGCGGGCGTTGGGTCGCGTTGTCCTGGTTCCAGGTCGCGAAACCCGGGTAAATGCGCTTGCTGACGTTGTATTGGGCGCGGACGGTCAGCCAGTCCTGGAAAGAGTAGGTGCCACTCAGATTGTAGGCGTCCTGGGTGTTGCGCTCGACGCTGTCAGCGCCGGCGAAGTTGATATTGCGCCCGCGACCAAGGTTGGTGAGGTCGAACGTGCCCGCGACGAGCGGGGCCGGGTTCAGGGTCGTGCGGTCGCGGTGGAGCTTTTCGTATTCTGCCGTGAGCTCGAGGCCGGGCAGCGGGCGGGCGGTTAAGGATGGAGCAATGACGTCGTAGTTTGCGAATTGATCCGGGAAACTACCGTCCTTGTCGGAAGCTCCGACGACGAGGCGATAGGCGAGCAGTTTCTTGCCGCCGATCTCAATCGGGGCGGTCGTATCGAGCATGCCCTGGATGAGCGAATCGGAACCGGTGGTGACGGTGATCTTGGTGGCATTCTTGAAGGTCGGTCGCTTCGAGATGTAGTTGATGCCGCCGCCTGGGTTGGAGAGGCCGTAGAGCACGGAGTTCGGGCCCTTCAAAATCTCGACTCGTTCGTAGGCCGCTGTGATATAGACGCGTCCTCCCGGAGCGTATCCATTGCGAAGCGCCTGCAGGGGGAAACCGCGGGCGTTGGCGGTTTCGTTCTGGCCGGCGGTGCTGTTGACCGTGGTGAATCGGGCGACGTCGTCGTAGGTGATCAGCTGGAGCTCCTCGATCATGCGCCCGTCGATCGCCATGATCGTGAAGGGAGACTTGGCGATATCGAGAGCGACCAAGGAACCGGTCGTCGCCTGCCGGGCGCCATACGTGGTGTCGGCGTTGTTGCTGACCGTGAACGGCGAGAGTGTGACGACCTCTTCCTCGACCGTCGCGTTTGGCTGCGCTTGTAGCGAAAGTGCAAAGACGACGGCGAGGGTCGCGATCCGTGCCGGCAGGAACTTCGGAGTGAAGTCGAGGGACACGGCCGTTTCGCGCGCGCGGACCGTGGCAGGGTGCTGCCTCGCACTGCCGAGCGGGGCGTGAACGGAGACTTCACGGTCTAGGGGGTTGGGCGATGGGTGCATGGATGGGTTATTGGTTTTTTGGTGGGGCGGGGCCAAGTGCGGGCAAGGGCTCGGATGTTTCGGGGCGGATCGTGTGCTAGGGGTGCACCTGCGTTGCCACGATGGGGGAGGCTGGACGGTGAGCGTGACCTAAAAAGGGACATAAAGTGCTCAATCAGTGCAATAAAAAATGAACCAAATCACTTAAATCATTAATCTAAGGCAGTAAATGTGAGATATACAGTACGCGTAGTGGGCCGAAGCGATTAATTGAGATAAAAAATGTTCAGATTGTGCCGCGAGGGCTGCCATCCGAGTTCCGCTTTCCGATCCAGAGAAAGTGCGGCATTTCCCGCCGGGTTGGGCCCCCGCTGGAGGCAGGGGCTGGCGTGATCCCTGAACGACGAGGCGCGGTTGGGCGACCGCTCTGGAAGGCCTAGGCGCTGTTCTCCAGTGCCGGGGTGCTTTTGTTCCGCCGGTATTCGGTCGGAGTCATGCCGGTAGCGTCGCGGAACACTTTGGTGAGGTAGCGCATGTTCTGGAATCCCGACTGACGTGCGGCCTCGGTGACGCTCAGATTGGTTGAGGTGAGCAGGTGTTGCACGCGTTCCATCTGAACGCGCTGAATCTCATCATGGATTGATCGGCCCAGAGATTTCATGAACTTCCGGTAGGCGGTCGAATTTGACATGCCCGTGACCTTCAGTACGTCGGCCGGTTCAATCGGATCGCAGGCGTGCTCCTTGATATAGCGGATCGCGAAGGCGACCTGCGAATCTTCAAAGGCGAGGTAGCTGCTGGAATCTCGCTCTTCCACCTTGGCGGGATCGATGTAAGTCACTCCGGCGGGTGCCGGCTGTCCGGACATCAGATTGTGGAGAAGGTCGGCTGCCATGTAGCCGGCGGTTTCCACGTTCGCGTCGATGCTGCTCAGGCTCGGCTGCGAGAGATCGCACAGCCACCGATCATTGTCCACGCCGAGGACGGAGATTTCCTGCGGAACGTTCAACCCTTGCAGGACGCACGCGTCCAGGACCCATCGCGCCCAACCATCGAAGAAGACAAAGACGCCAGTCGGTTTGGGGAGTGACTCAAGCCAGCTACCGAGCGAGACGATGGCGCTTGGCATGCTGGCGACCGATTTGGGTTCGGGCTGGTAGACGTCGCAGCCAAAACCTTGTTGCGCGAGTTCGGTGACGAAACCGGCTTTACGCTCGTGGCACCACTGGGCGGTTTCGATGCCACCGCAGAAGGCGAAGTGACGCAGGCCCTTATTGATGAAGTAGCGTGCCGCCATGCGCCCGATCTCGGTTTGGTTCGAACTGACGATCGGGAATTTAATGTCGCCGTCATGTCGTTTGGAATAGGTGCCGAAACCGACGATGGGGATGTCGGTGAGGGTGGCAATTTCCCGGATTGCCCGGAGCCGGGTGCTGGCAATAATCCCATCTGGTGCCCAATGTCTTAAGCCGTCGATGGAGGCTTCTGTCATCGGATCCATGAGAATGATCCAGCCGGTATGGCTGTGGATGTAGTGACCGACGCCACGTGCGATTGCGCGATCGAACGCCATACCCGATTCGAGTAGCAGGGCCACTCGCTTTACTCGGGTCTGTCTCCGGTTGCGGGAATGTTCGTGCTTTTCACTTGGCATTCTGCACACCGGGATGACCAGCCGATCCGAATTGCACAAGGGTAAATTGGATGCGCATCGGTTAAAATTGGGATAAGAAGTCCAATAAACTGTCATTTTTCTTGAATCGATCCTTGGCGGCTTCACAGTGCGGGCGATGGACGTGCGTTCTGAAGTTTTCACCGTGGTGCGTGTCTCGCTCGCGGCGGTGGCTTCGCTCACGGCGTCGGCTGGAGCCGAGGCTCCGGAACCAAGTATGGAGGCGCCTTTCGTCAGCTTGGCGGTGGGAACGCAGAGCATCGGAGTCCGCTATCAATTCTCCTCGGACAGTGCGGTGGAGGAGTCGGCAAGCCAGATTGCCGCATTGGGTGCAGACACGCTCAAACTCGCCCTCACCCCCCGCTACGCCAAGGACTACAGGATCGAGCCGAATGCGGAAATTCGCTCCCTCATGGATCTCTTGAGGGCGCAACCGGCCTTCGATCGAGCGATGGGTCTGCCATTCCGGAACATCATGCTCTGGGTCTATCCGTTTGCTGATTCCAAGTCGGCTTTCGCGACCGGATACATCGATGACGAGGAGGCCGAGAAGATTTACCGCGAAATCTACGACCTCACGGCCTACCTATTGAAACGCTACTCCGGCAGTGGGAAAACGTTCTTTCTCGGGAATTGGGAAGGCGATTGGCACATGCTGCTGGAGAACTACGACTACGACCAAGACCCTACGTTCGAGGCGATCAAGGGGGCCATTCGGTGGTTCACACTGCGGGAGAGGGCGGTGGCTGACGCGCGGCGCGACACGCCGCATACGAACGTGAAGGTGCACTTCTACATCGAGCTGAATCATGTGCGCAAGGCGATGGACAGCGACCGCCCCACCATCGTCAACCGGGTGCTGCCCCACATCCGCACCGACTTTGTTTCGTGGTCGAGCTACGACGTCACTAAACCGGCCGCGGTGCTTGGTGGGGAGGCGGGGCGTGCGCTCGTCTTCAAGGCGCTGAACTACATCGAGGCCCATTTGCCCAAGAGCGACTTGCCGGGCAGGCGGGTATTCATCGGCGAATACGGATTTGAGTTGTCAGCCTTCAAGGAGGCGGACCTCCAAATGAAGTATACGGCGTCCATCATGAAGTGGGCGCTGGAATGGGGTTGTCCGTTTGTGCTCTACTGGGAGCTCTATTGCAACGAGGTGGAGCCGGCGACGGGCAAGAGTCGCGGCTATTGGTTGATTGACGACCAAGGGGTGAAGCAACCGGTGTGGTTCCTCCACCACGAGTTCCTTGCGCGGGGACGGAAGTACCTCGAAGCCTATCGGGCCAAGCACGGCACGCTCCCGAGCCAATCGACCTATGCCAAGATGGCTGCCACCTGGATTGAGGACTGCGTGACCTACGATGGCAGGACGCGATAATCCCTGGCGCAGCGATGTGCACCGCGCGGCGCGCAGCACGACGAATTTCTGACTCTGCTTCACCCCCGACCCCAGCAACCCACAAGAATGGTGCCCCCCAAAACCAATGAGTAACTCGACGCTCTCACCCCAGCATGATCCGGCCATGAAGATAGGTTGGACCGAGAAGTTGGGATATGCTGCCGGAGACATGGCCTCCTGTCTGTATTTCGGCATCTTCATGAACTTCCTGGCGATTTTCTACACGGACGTCTTCGGCATCGCCCCGGCCGCGCTCGGCACGATGCTGCTCTTCGTCCGGACATGGGACTGGATCAACGATCCGATCATGGGGGCGATCGCGGACCGCACGGAAACGAAGATGGGCAAGTTCCGGCCGTGGCTGCTGTGGATGATTGTCCCCTACATGATCTTTGGCGTCCTTACGTTCACGACGATCGATTGGAGCCCGACGATGAAATTGGTCTATGCCTACTTCACCTACACGACGCTCATGATGATCTACACCGCGATCAATGTGCCCTATGGTGCGTTGCTGGGTGTCATGACCGCGAAGTCCGAGGAGCGCACCGTGCTCGCCGCCTACCGCTTCGTGGGCGCCAACGCGGGCATCTTCGTGGTCACGCTTATGCTGCCTTACCTGGTGAAGACCATCGGCCGGGGCAACGTTCAGATCGGCTATGCCGGTGCGATGGTCATCGTGGCACTGCTCGCCGGTGCACTGTTCTTCTTCACGTTCAAGGCCTGCAAGGAACGGGTGCGACAGGTGCAGAAGAAGCAGGAGTCGTTCAGGGAAGAGCTGAAACAGCTGGCGCGCAACGGGCCTTGGCTTGTCGTAATCGGGATCAGCATCCTCACCGTGATGGGCCAGGCGTTTCGCGCCACGACCACACTCCATTACTTCAAGTATAACGTGGGCAACGAAGCGTGGGGTACGTCGTTGCTCCTGTACAACTCGGTCATGGCGGTGATTGCCGTGCTGTTGAGCAAATCGCTCTGCACGATGATCGGCTGCAAGCGGCGCGCTTACGTGATCCTGAATCTCCTGTTTGCGGGGTTGTTGGTGTGGTTTTACTTCATCCCGGTGAGCTCGTTCCCATTGATGCTGGTGAACCAGCTCCTTATTGCGATGGTGGCCGCGCCAATGATGCCCATCTTCTGGTCGATGATCGCCGATACGGCCGACTATGGCGCGGTGAAGTTCGGACATCGCTCCACTGGCGTGATCTTCTCCGCCGGAACGGCCTCGCAGAAGATCGGATGGACCGTCGGTCCGGCCATCGCGCTGATGTTCCTCGGCGGAGCGGGCTACGTGGCCAATGCGGAGCAAACCTCGGCCACACTGAGTATCCTGCGCCTGGAGATGAGCCTGATTCCGGCGGTGTTTGCAGTGCTCACCGCGATTGTCACCTGCTTCTACAAGATTGATCGCAGGATGGAGCTCGAACTCGAGGCGGCGATTTCCGGCCAGGCTGCGGCATCTCAGGCTTAGTTCGACGGAAGCGTTCTTCAGCGAACCGGATTGGCGAGGAGGTGGAGCAGGAATTCGTCCAGGCGGGCCGTGGCCACGCAGCAATGCACGTCGCCCCCGCCGTAATAAAGAAAGTAGGTGCCGTGCATGACGACGTGCCCGCAGGGGAAACATACTCCCTTGTAGATGCCCTCCTTCTCGTAAGGTGCCGTCGGCTCGTAAATCGGCTCGGGCGTGCGGTGGGTGACTTTCATCGGGTTCTCGAGGTCGAGCAGGAGGGCGCCCAGTCGATATTGCTTGTCGGCGCCGACTCCGTGGTAGATCTGCAGCCAGCCGTGGGGTGTCTTGAGTGGAGGGTTGTTGGCGCCGATCTTCCGTTCCCACGGATATTCACCCTTGGCGAGGAGCTTCATGTCCTTCCACTCGAGCAGGTCTTCGCACTCGGCGATCCAGATTGCGGGATGAGGATTCGGAAAACCTTGGCCGTGCCACTGCATCGGACGGTGGATGGTGAACCACTTGTCGTTGATTTTTTCGGGGAAGATAATGACGTCCCGGTCATCCAGCTTTGCGTTGGTCAATCGCCCGGCCCGTATCCACTCCTTGAAATCCCGGGTCAGATAGAGCTGCGTCGAGGTCAGGTTTTTGCGCAACGCGACCGGAAAGTCCGGCGGGAAATGGGCGTTCGGGCGGGCGTGGTGGTTTTCGTTCAGCCAGTATTGGCCCGGGGGGAAGGGTCGCGTCGCCGCGGTGATGTAGTACCAGTCGCCAATCCGAATGATGCGGGGATCCTCCACGCAGCCGTTGTCGATGCTGCCGGCCAGCGGAGACAGGATTGGCTCCGGGTTGATGCGACGGAAGTTGAAGCCGTCCTTGCTCACGGCCAGTCCGAAGTGGACACGGTGTTCCACGTCGTGTCCGGCGGCGCGATAGATGAGATTCACTTCGCCCGTCGCCTCGTCGTACCACGCGGCGGGATTGGTGGTGACTTCGCTCTCCCAGCGGGAGCCGGGAAGCGGGCTGAGGATGGGGTTACCCACGTAACGGTTAAGTTGAAAGGCCTTGGAGAGCATGGTGCGCAAAGGTCGAGTCAGCCGGTGACAAAGGCAAATTAAAATGAACGAAAAGGGAACAAAAATACCGATAAACGACCATTTCGGCTTGCCACTGAATATCCCCGGAGGCACGGTACGATTCAGTCACTGATTCGCCGCTTGATCGCGCTTACCCTTCGGAATCGAGCGACCCCAGGTCCACTTTCATCTCGGTCTCGATCATAAAACTGTTTAGTAACTCATTGAATAAAAGAATATTAGCAGAGTGTGACCCAATTTAGAAAGAATAGTCTGAACTAACTCCATAAATCAGACTATTTTGGTGCGCTTCATTGTTGTCCGTTTGACTTTGCGCCGGGCGTTCTAACCCCGCTCCATGGGGACGTCCCAGGTTGATCTCCTTCGTGAATTTCACCCCAACCACGCTGGGTAACCCCCGTCTCCTTCTGCCATGACCCGTCGATTCCTCTGTCAAATGCCGCTGCTTGCGGTGCTCGGTCTTGTCGCCCTTCTTCCACAGCCCCGAGCTGCGGCGACAAGGCCGGATGTGTTGTTCGTGCTCATCGATGACTTGCGTTGGGATGCCCTTGGTTACATGGGGCATCCCTACATCAAGACGCCCACGATCGACCGGCTGCGGACGCAAGGTGCGCTGATGGCCAACGCCTTCGTGACGACCTCGATCTGTTGCCCTTCGCGGGCGACGTTTGTCACCGGCACCTTGGCGAACCGGCACGGGGTCATTGACAACGAGTCTTCGGACTACAATCCCGAGGTCACACCGCCGCTCACGAAATACCTCCAGGAAGTCGGCTACCGCACGGCGATGATTGGCAAGTGGCACATGGGCAACTCGGGCGCGCCGCGTCCTTTTTTCGATTTCTGGCTCAGCTTCAAAGGTCAGGGCGTCTACAACGATCCGGTCTTCAATATCAATGGCAAGAAGGTGGAGCACAAAGGCTACACGACCGACCTGCTGACCGATTACGCCATCGACTTCATCCAGCGTCAGCCAAAGGAACAGCCCTACTTTCTCATGCTCTCACACAAGGCGGTGCACGAACCTTTCGTGCCCGCGACGCGACACAAGGAGGCCTACGGTGCTGATGCGAAACTGCTGGAACCGCCGAGCTATTCCGAAGACTTCGCCGACAAGCCGGCGTGGCAGCGACGTCAGGCTACGCGTGAGGTACGCTGGCACTACCGGACCCGCGAGTACGAAGAGGAAAAGCTGCCCGCATCGGTGCCGGCTGAACCGTGGAAAGATCACAACAAGTACGTCGACCAGCTCCGGTGCCTCGCCGCCGTCGATGAGGGTCTCGGCAAGATTCTCGACTTGCTCCGCGAGCGCGGAACGCTTGATAACACCCTCATTGTTTTCGCGAGCGACAACGGGTACTTTCACATGGAGCACCGCCGTTGGGATAAGCGCCTCGCGTATGAAGAAAGCCTGCGCATACCCATGCTCGTGGTGTATCCCGGTCGTATCCAGGCGGGCTCGACGGTCACCCAACTGGTCACGAACGCGGACTTCGCTCCCACCATCCTCAACTACGCCGGACTGCCCGTGCCACCCCAGATGCAGGGTGCGAGCATGAGGCCGCTTTTCGAAGACAAGAACCCTCGGTGGCGCAACGCCATCTTCTACGAATACTGGAAGGAACTCGTGCACTCGATTCCCGCCATGACCGCACTGCGAACGGACCGCTACAAACTCATCACTTATCCGGAGATCAAGGACCTCGATGAGCTGTTCGATCTGGAGAAGGATCCCCACGAGATGCATAACCTTGCGGTGGACCCCCGCTATTCTGGTCTGCACGCCTCCATGAAGTCCCAGCTCGAGGAGGCCAAGATCTTTTCCGGCTGGAGTCCCAACGCCTTTCCGAAGAACTTTCCGCGTATCAACGGCGATGAGGGCGTCCAGCTCGACCTGGTCGCCCAAAGCGGCTCGTGGGTGGACCGTGCGAATTCGGGCGTGCCTTTCACGCCGCAGAATCTGCAGATGCGGGAGGACAGCGCCTTCTTCGACGGTTCTTCAGCCTCTGTCCGAGTGCCGTTTCACAAAGCGATCGATCCTTCCGGCTGGCCCTTCCGTCTGGACATCACCGTGAAACCGGATTCAGACGGCGTCATCGCGGTGCAATCCACGGCGGACTACGGTTACAAGGTTTTCATCCAGGATGGTCGCCCGGGCGTGGCGGTGCACTGCAAGTCGTGGATCGACACGTCCACGGTCATCGACGGACCGGCTTCGATTCTCGGAAAGTGGACCCAGCTTCGCGTGGTGATCGACTACAATCGCCTCGTGCTTCTGGTGGGTGGCGTGCTCGCGGAAAGCGTCTCCTTGCCGCTGCCGTTCTCCGAGTCACCCAAGGCTCCGCTTGTGATCGGTCAAGGCGGGCTGCATCCGGTGGTCGCTGGCGTGCCCGACCGGCCCTTCACCGGGCAAATCAAACGCTTCACCCTACAGCGAGGTCTTTGAACGATCGTGCTGCAGGGTGCAAACGACAAGGTGTGCCGGTCGCAGCCCTCGCTCCGAGGTCGCCCCCGGCGTCTTCTCCGCATCGCTTGAGCCACGCTGGAACCATCGCCCGCCGCTCCCTTTCAACCCATTGATTTGTCATGAAAATATTCACCTCGTTGATTTTCGGGGCCGGTCTTGCGTGGTCCGCCGGGTTCTTGTTCGCCGCTTCGCCCGTCACTCCGGTGCCGAGCGAGATCGTGCCTGCGCGCATCGCGGGCTCCAAGCCGCTCAATGTCGTGTTCATCCTTGCCGACGACCACCGCTACGATGCGATGAGTTTCATGGGGCATCCGTTGGCCGAGACACCGAACCTCGACCGACTCGCCCGTGAGGGCGCACACCTCAAGAATGCAATGGTCACGACTTCCCTTTGCTCGCCCAGTCGCGCCTCCATTCTTACCGGCCTCTACACGTTCCGGCATCGCGTCATCGACAATCAGCGCGCCATCCCACCCGGGACCGTCTATTTCCCCCAATACCTGCAAAAGGCGGGCTATGCCACCTGCTTCATCGGCAAGTGGCACATGGGTGTCGACGGCGACAGTCCTCAACCGGGCTTCGACCACTGGGTTAGCTTCCGCGGCCAAGGTGTGTATTACGCACCGAGCAAGAACTACACCCTCAATGTGGACGGTCGACGTGTGCCGCTCAAGAGCTACATGACCGATGAACTTACCGACTACGCCGTCGACTGGCTAAAGCAGCAGAAGCCCGACGCGAAACCCTTTTTCCTCTATCTGTCTCACAAGGCGGTGCACGCGGAGTTCGCTCCGTCCGAGCGTCATCGCGGCAGGTTCGCCCAGCGCACCTGGACACGGCCGAAGTCCCTGCCGCTCACCGAAGAGACGATCCGAAATCAGCCGCGCTGGCTCCGCGATCAACGCAACAGCTGGCACGGTGTTGACTTCCCCTATCACAGCGACCTCGACATTGACGGGTACTACAAGGCCTATGGCGAGACCCTGAGCGCTGTGGACGACAGCGTCGGCCGGGTGCTCGCCCAACTCGAGAAGATGGGGGTGCTTGAGAACACGCTTGTTGTCTACATGGGCGACAACGGTTTCATGTTCGGCGAGCACGGCCTCATTGACAAACGTGTTGCCTACGAGCCCTCCATCCGCGTGCCGATGCTCATGCGTGCCCCGACCCTGATCAAGCCCGGGACGGTGGTCGAAGAGGTTGTCGCCAACATCGACATCGCTCCGACCCTGATGGAAGCCATGGCGCTCAAGCCCGCTTCGCACTTCGACGGCCGCTCCCTTGTGCCGCTGCTCCGGGGCGAAAAGGTCGAGTGGCGTGACAATTTCCTCTACGTTTACTATTGGGAACGGAACTATCCACAGACTCCCACCGTGTTTGCCCTGCGCGGCGAACGCTACAAGTTCATCACCTATTATGGGCTGTGGGACTGCGATGAACTCTATGATTTGAAGGAGGATCCCGATGAGATGAGGAACCTCGTCCACGACCCCGCACACCAACCGACCGTCGCGGCCATGTCCAAGCGGCTATACTCCATGATGGAGGAACTCGGCGGAATGCAGATCCCGCTCAATCCGCCTTCGGGTGAGATCAACAATCTGCGCAACCGCGCCCGCGGCGGCGAGAAGGCGGCTGACTTTCCACAAATGCTGTTAGGTGGCCGTCCCGCGAATCGCTAGATTCTGGTGGTCGTTTAAAGCAATGTTTCCGTGGCGCAAAACGGAAAGCCTGCGAATGGGTTGTCGGTCTCCAGCCCTGAAAGGTTCCGTATTATCGATACGAGCTGACCTGGACGTCCTGATGTCCCTGGGCCTGACTTCGAGCGAGGACAAGCGTG
>JAEUGZ010000219.1 GCA_016794725.1 Opitutaceae bacterium
AGGCCAGCCAGAAGCTGACGCTCAACTACGGCGACTACGGCACGCAGCGGGTGACGCTCGAGAGCACCGGGCCGCTGTTCGACAGCAAGCTCGGCAAGACGGCGTACATCGTCACCGCCAGCCACTACCAGCGCGATTTTGACCAGGCCTATGCGCGGAACCGGAACCAGGAGTATTACGTGGCGCTGTCCCACACCTTCCCCGACGGTTCCAATTTCTTCATTTCCGGCGAGTACTTCCTCCAGATGCGCCATGCACCCAACAATGCGGCGCCGCTCGTCATTGACCAGAAGGGCACCACCACCGTCAACGATGACGAGGCGGTGGGCTACGCCAAGAACCTGGCCGCTTACAATCCCTTCGGGCCGAACAGCGAGCTCAACCGCGGCTACAGCGGATTGACGGCCAACTACGACAAGCGCCTGAGCGACATCTGGAGCGTTCGTGCTTCGGCCAACTACTACGGCGCGCGCCGCTGGGACTACAACCAGAACACCGGCTGGGGGGCGATCAACATCAACCCCCCGGTCGCAACCACACCGATCACCAGTGCGCGCGGCGCGACACCGAACAAGACGCTGATCGTCGAGGATGGCGGCGGGTTCCAGGGCGACGTCCTCGCCCACTACTGGACCAACAATCGCAAGATCGAGCACCGCACCCTGGCGACGATCGACTACAACGACTACCACCGCTGGGATCCGACCCGCAACTATGCCGCCGCGAACAACGCCGACATCGTGGCGTGGAACGCGGTGCGAACGGTGCGGCTCGATTCCAATCTGCGGCCCCTCGCGGACATCGCCTATTTCCCCAAGTGGTTTCAGGCCGGCCAGGAGGTGTCCACCCGCATCCGCAAGATCCGGGCCACCGTGCTCGGCGGCCTGGTGCGTCACCAGGCGGCGCTGCTCGACGGACGCATGCTCGCGTTTGCCGGCGCGCGTTATGACTCGGTGCTGATGCGCGATCGCGACTGGCTGACGGATATTCCTGGATACGCGCGGGGCGACCTGATCAAGCGGCGCATCACCGCGCTCAAGCCCAACCTGGGCGTCAACTACAAGCTGACTCCCAATATCCGCGTCTTCGCGAATTACAGCGAAAGCTACTTCGTCAGCCAGTCCGATGCGCCGGCGACGATCGCCGAAGCCTCGTTCGAGCCCGAGACGGCCGAAGGCTACGACTATGGTTTCAAGGGATCGCTCTTTGAAGACCGGTTGAGTTTCACCGTCAGCGGATTCTATGCGGTGCGCAACAACGTCACGGTGAACGATATCGAGGAAACCCCGATCGGCTCCGGCAACTTTGTGTCGGTCCAGCGCCGGGACGGAGACCAGCTGGTCCGCGGTTGGGAAATCGACGCTAACTGGCGCATTTCCGACGAGCTGTTCGCCGGCTGCAGCTACGGCGACGTCAATTCGATCTACACCGACTTCGGCACCGCCTTTCCGCTCGCGGTCGGCCGCAAGGTGGCCGGCATTTCACCGCGCAACGGCAGCGCGTACCTCAAGTACAGTCCGGCGCGCGGACCGCTCAAGGGGTTCTCGGCCAATCTGGGTGTGACCCATGTGGCGGAGACGCCGGTCGAGCAGCCCAATGCGGGTGACACCTATGCGACGGGTGCCAACGGCGTCCGCACCCTCACGCGCACCACCTACCAGTGGCGGCTGACCGTGCCTTCAGCGACCATCTGGAACGTCGGGGTGCGCTATGCGCTGAAGAACAGCTGGGCGAACCATTCGCTCGGCATCAACCTCAACAATGTATTTGATCGCGACTACCTCCGCGCGAACCGGCTCCTGAGCGAACGGCGCGCGGTGTACTTCACCTACAGCATCGGCACGCCCGACAAGCGTCGGTGAGGTCCCGTGCGACTGCGCCCTCGCAGTGTCATCTGTGGGATGACACTGCGACAGGGGAGGAATGGCCGGCGGGTGTACTCTGCCTGGTGCCCACCCCGTGAGTGTCATCGGACGGATGACACTGGGGCCAGCGGTGTTCCCGGCGAGCGGTTGCTGGTCCGGATCTCAGGCTGCCGCTGTCATCTGTGGGATGACACCGTGGTGGGGGTGTGAAGGGTGAGGGTCAGGGTGGAGAGGTCGAAGGAGACGAGCGTGTTGTCGTCAAGGCGCAGGCGGGGCTGGAGGCTGCCGGGGGGGCTTTCCAGGCGGGAGCGGGCGGCGAAGGTTGCGGTTTCGGAGGGGGAGGCGCCCGGGTGGAAGACGTAGGCGCCGTAAGCCACGGGCTGGCCGGGCGGGGTGGCGGAGAGGGCGGCGGGCGGAGTCGAGTTGAGGTGAAACCGTTGCTCGAGTCGCCCGGCGGCGCTGGTGGGAGCGGGGACGTAGCGAGCCGGCGCGGAGGCAGCGAGGCGGACGATGCCAAGTCCGTCGATCTGAAACCACGGGGAGTCGATGACAACGGGTTCGTCCCGGGAGGCCTGGGCCGCGGAGAACGCCTGGCTGCCGCCCGCATGGGAAAGCGTGCGCCGGCCGTTGTGCCACGGCCAGTCGACGTCGTTGAGCACGCCGAGCGTGCCGAGATCGAGCACCCCGGGTCGCGCCGAACCGATTGCGGAGACGACATCGACATAGACCCCGCGTCCGTCGGGCAGGGCTAGGAAACCAAAGCGTTGTTCGAACGCGCCGCCACCGCGGGAGAGCACACCGGTGAGCCCGAAGCCCGCCTCCAGCGGAGCAATCGCAATGTGGCGGAGCTCGGGAGTTTCCGGCGAGGTGCGGTCGGAACCGACGTATCCAATCAGTCCCCTGCTTTCGGGTGTCATCAGGAGATCGCGGCGCAGCGGAAGGATCATACCCATGACCTGGGCGCCCCAGGAGAACGTCGCGATGGAGTGTGGGGTCCGGATGACGGCGAGTTTGCCCTGCGGAAAGATCCGGGTTCCGGAGTGTGCGGACAGGAATTCCGACTCCCCCACGGGCGCGGGTCCTTCCCCCCGTTCGGCCATCAGGGCATAGGTATGGGCGGCGTATTCGAGGACCATCGCCTGGTCGGAGGCCAGTTTGGTTTCGCCGGGGAGGTACACCGGGCCGTCCGGGTTGCGCGCGGCCATGCGTTGCACGGTGTCGAGCGCCTGTCGCAGCAGCAGGGCGGCGGTGCGATCCTGGTACAGCACGGCGATGGTGGCGTGGTACTCGAACCAGTCGATGTTTCGGTGCAGACCCCAGTCCTGGCCGTTGGGGTAGATGACGCTGCCCTCGGGGGTGGACAGCCAACTCAGCGCGCCGTGGATCGCCTCGACATTGAGGTGGAGGGCCTCCGGCGGCTCGTGGCCGCCCCACGTGTACAGGGGCACTTGCGACGAGAGCAGGTAGGTGCAGGCGAGGTAGTCGGGGTGGACTCGCCCGTGGTTTTCGAGGGTGAAGTCGTCGAGCAGGTTGCCCCCGCCCAGCCATGCGTGGAGCGGTTTTCCGTCGACGCGGTCGGTCCGCTGCAAGTCCGCATCGCGGGCGAAGGCGCTGGCGATCCAGCGGATGGCGGTCTCGCGCCAAAGGGCGTGGCGCGGATGTGACGGGAACATGCTGTAGGCGAGCGAGACAATCTGGGAGTTCCAGGCGTTCTCCTCGGCCTTGGAGTCACGGTGCAGATTGGTGGGAGGGACGACGCCGACAAAGCGATCGGCTTCGTCGCAGATCATGCGCGCAGCCAGCCAGCGTTCATCCGGAGAGAGGTCATGCCAGAGCAGCCAGCAGGCCTCGCCCGCGAGTGCGGCCCAATAGGCGGACTGCCATTGGGCGCGCCACGGTTTGCCATCGCTGCAGGTCTCGCCCCCGGCGCCGTAAGTGCGGACGAGGGTCCGTACCAACTCCAGGGCGTGGGTGCGCGCCCTGGCGGCAGAAAAGCCGGCGGGAAATGCCTCCGGCGGGAGCAGGCGGGCGATCACGGCGAGTCCCTTGGCCGTGTGGGCGTTGGGGCGAATGCCGCTTTCGCTCGAAGGAGTGCGACGCAGCAGGGGCAGGAGCGCGGTGCCAGGTTCGTTGTTCCACGGCTGCAGTTCGGAGACCAGATGACGGGCCTGCTGGAGCATCAGCGGTTCCAGGCTGCGCATGATCTCGCCCCGGTGGCGCCGGGGTGGCTGGGCCGCAGTCGCACGAAAGGGTCCGGCGAGATCGGCGGCGCGGGAAGCGGTGTCAACCGTGACCGCTGCAAAAACAGGCCGGAGGTCGGCCTCGAAGACCCGTCCCTGCGCGTCGGAGGCCAGCACGATCCACGGACCGTCGGCGGGAAACGGCTGTTTGGGTGTGGTCAAATCATTGATACGCGAGGCCAGCCCCGCGTCAGGAATCAGCACCCGGGTGAAGGCGGTCGGTCCCTGAGGACGGCTGCGGTTCACGGGGGCGAATTCAATGTGACCGCGACTCGGGTCAACCCGGTCATAGACCGTGTGTCCCAGCAAAAGGAGATCGGAGTCGGGCGTGGCGACGATCACCGGCCGGCTTGGTTCCACGCCCTCGAGGCGTGGGGCGTAGGGCAGGTTCTGCCATTGACCGGAGTGAGGACGGACCCGGAGGACAAGCTGCGGTTCGCCGCGAAGATCGACGCTGTTTTTAGTCGCGAGCCAGACCGTGCCGTCGGCGGTCAGGGTCGCGTGCAGGTGGTCGTCAGCGGTCCGGTTGCCGGCGGCGATGGTTTCAGTCGGTTCCCAGGTGGCTGGATCGGCGCCAGAGCGATGACGGGCGAAACCCATCTGGTCCCGGTTTTGGTCGGACCAGGCGACCCCGATGCCGTCGGCGGTCGCGGTGACGGTGCAGAGGTCATCGCCACTCACCCGCCGGGCGAGGGGGTCGAGCCGCTGCCAGGTGCGGGCATCGACCGAAGTCCAGACGACCACATCGCGATCAGGACCATGGGCAGAGGGCTTGGCGTCGGCCGGAGCCGGGGCGTCGACGGGAGCCGCGATCCACCAACGACCGGTGCTGTCACGGGCGATCGTGACGGTTTCGAGCGCTCCCGTGCCGGGGACCGTCCAGCGGGCAAGGACCTCGGGTTTCCATGCGGTGACGGGCTGGCCGACCGATTGAAGACGCAACACGGCGATCGTGGCGTCCTCCACGCACGCTGCGGTTACGCCCTCCCGGTCCCACCACACGTCGGCGCGCCCCGGCAGGCCGTCGAGTTCGGTGCGAAGCGACGGATGTTCCTTCCAGCCCGAGGGGCCCCGTTGCCAGAGGGTCGGAGAGCGGCTGCCGGGCAACAGGGCCCACCAGTGAGCGTCGGCGTACCAGAGCTTGGACTGCGGTTTGTCCGCGGTGGAGTGGGGGCGATCCAGCTGAAATACCGGCTGGGATGCCTCGAGGGGTGAGCTGAGGGCGAAGAGCAGGCAAAGCGACAGCAGCCGGGCGAAGGACGCGCCCGGGTTCATGGTGTGGCGAGGTGCTTGAGCTGGAGTACGACCTCATCCGCGACCTTGCGCGAATAGTGGAGGTAGTCGTTGACGGTGATGACCTGAAGCGCGCCGGGCCGGCCCTGCTGCCGGTAGCTCTTTTCGGCACGAGCAAAGCAGACGGCCAGGTCCGTGGCGGTGCTTTGGTAGTCGACGGACGGCTGGAGCAGCACCACCGGGCGCGGAGCAATCAGGCCCAGCAGGTCGTCATAGTCGTAGGGGATCTGTGCCTCGTGCCCGACAAAGGCGCCAAGCCGCGGCACGAGCGGAAGCCACTGCGCCCACCGGGCAACCCCGCCGGTGCCCTTGTCGAGGGTGTCGGTGCGAAGCGGGGTGATGCCGGCCACGGCGACCACTCCGGCGATGCGCGGGTCCAGCGCGGCAGCGTGCAGCGCGGCCATGCTGCCCGTGGCGAACCCGACCAGGTAGATGCGCTGGGGATCGATGAAGGGCTGGGCCAGCAGGGCGTCGACGGCGGCGCGGGTATCGGCCACCGTTCGTCCCAGCATGGACCAGTGGGGATGGCGGTCGTAGAAGTGGCGAAATTCCTCGATGCGGCTGCCCGTGCCGATCTGGTCGAAACAGAAGGCGGCGAATCCGGCCTTGACCCAGTCGTGGTAGAGCCGGCGATCAATGGCACTGTAGGCCGGGATGTATCCGAACGGCACGGAATGCGGGTGCAGCCAGATCACCGCCGGCAGTTTGACGGCGGATGCACCGGGAACGACGGCGGGACGGTAGAGGTCACCGGCCAGGTAGTGCCCGAAGTTCAGGCTGACCTTCTCGACCTCCTTGGGCAGCGGCCCCCGGTAGAGCATCTGGGCCCAATGTTCGGGTTCGCTGCCGTAGGGGTCCGGGCGGGTCGGGGCAAGCGGCGGAGCCTCGCCCAGCAGCCAGGCCACGCGGGTGCGCACATCGGCGGAGGCGGGAAGCGGCAGGCGGGCCGGGTCGATGACCTCGCGGCTCGCGCGCTGCCAGTCGTCGTAGGTTGGATACAGAGGCGGGGTGGTGGGGTCGATCCGGCCGCGCCCGAACCTCAGGTCGAGCCAGTCGAGGTAGGCCTCGATGTCCTGGACCCGCGTGGCATGGGAAAACGGCCGGTGCCGGAGGGCGAGGGCATCGCCCTGGCCGAAGAGCTCGTAGACGCGCCGGGCCTC
This sequence comes from Opitutaceae bacterium, assembly GCA_016794725.1. Classification (GTDB taxonomy): domain Bacteria; phylum Verrucomicrobiota; class Verrucomicrobiia; order Opitutales; family Opitutaceae; genus UBA6669. The sequence goes on from JAEUGZ010000219.1 coordinate 6,559, forward strand.
GCGCCAGGTGTGTTCGAGTCCCCAGACGTTCTCCACACTGTCGTTGAGGGCGATGGAGAGCAGGCAGGCGCGCGGTGCGATGCAGGCGACGAGTTCGTGCTGGTCGACGGGCAGCCGGTTCTCGCGTCCGACAAAGAACCGCAGCCGCGGGTGCATCCAGTCGGCGTGCCGGCGGGTGAGGATCTCGATGCTCTCCTGCAGCTGCGTTTCCGAGCTGAGCCGGTAGGGAATGGAACCGCCGGCCCCGGCGCTGCTCGAGATCACGGCGGCGATGCGGTCGTCGAAGGCGGCGGCGATGAGCGACTGCTTGGCGTTGCGGGAATGGCCGGTGAGGGCGATGCGGGTGCGATCGACCTCCGGACGCGTTACAAGATAGTCAATACAACGGCTTCCGGCCCAGGCCCTGCGGGTGAGCAGCGACCAGTCGTGCTCAGGCCAGACCGCGGAGAAGCCGACCGCGTCGTCCTGTGAGTCGGCGCCGGCGTAGATGCAGCCGATATAACCCCGGCTTACCGCGATGACCGCCCAGGCGCGGTGGTTTTCCTGGGTCAGGAACACGGGGCGCGGCCCCGGAGCGTCGGGAATGAGCAATTCGACCCGGAGCCGCGCGCGGTGATCGGAGCCGAACGCGAGCACGAGCTTCTCCTGGGTCACCGAGCCCTCGCGGCGGGTCTCGCGTGATTCCACCCGCACATTGCCAGGGGCGGGTGGCATCGTGCCGGTCACGTAGTGCTGAAACAACCGGAGCAATTCCTCGCGCCGGGCGGGCCACTCGGCGGGCCGGCGCACGGGTGTGCCGTCGATGCGACGGAGCGGGTCGGGCAGCCAGGCCTGGCCAGGCAGGGCGCTGAGATCGGGAAGGGAAGGCTGCGCGCGGAGCCAGGTTTCCCACTCGGGGCTCGCGGGCAGTTCCTTCAGCCAGCCCTCCACCGTTTGAGGGGGCGGCGTGGCGGAGAGAGGCAGGGGACCCAAGGCCACCGTCAGGATCGAGGAGAGGGCAAGAAGCCGACGGAGGAACATGCGACGGACGACGGGGTGGGCCGGCGAGGAGGTGGCGATGGGCGACGCGAAGGGATGCTCAGGCTGGACCGGAGCCGGGCATGGGCACGGGGATGTCGTGGGATGGCATCGGGGCGTAGGTGGGCGCTCCGAGACCGCGGACCAGGTCCTTGATGGTGACGGGCTGGCCGGTTTCGAAGCAGCGGTTCGCGGCCATGCCGATGAGGGCGGAGGCGGCTCCCGCACGTTCGTCGGCGCTGCGCAGGTACTTGTCCGGGGCGGGCGACGGCAGAAAGAGGTCCTCCAGCATCACCTTGTCACCCCCCTGGTGGGCGCCGACGCCGGTCCAGGGTTCGATCTCCCGGGCCGGGCCGCGAAGCGGAATGATGGCGATCCGGGCGGCTCCGCTGACCGGCTGGCCGCCGGGCTTGGGGGCGCCGACGCTGTGTTCCAGCCGGCCCTTGGTGCCGTTGAAGGCGATGGTGTAGCCCTCCCACGAGTTGAAGGCATTGAGTGAATACGCGAGGGTGGCGCCGGTGTTGTAGCGCACGAGCACGTTCATGGTGTCCTCGATGTCGATCGAAGGACGGAAGATGCAGCGGTCGCGGAAATAGCCGTCGTGCTGTTCATGGTCGAGGTAGAGGGCCTTGAGCGTGGGGTCCCTGGCGAGATCGACGTAGAAGCTGCACCGGTTGGTTTCCGGGCAGGTGCGGCAGCGTTCGTGCGCGCCGGTCAGCCCCATGCGTCGGGCCATCTTGGGCGTGTAGAAGTCGCGTTTGCCCGTGGCGAAGACCGACTCCGGCACGCCACCCAGCCACCAGTTGACGAGATCGAAGTGGTGCGTGGCCTTGTGCACCATCAGTCCACCGGAGTTTTTCTTGTGGGCGTGCCAGCGCCGGAAGTAGTCGGCCCCGTGGCGGGTGTTGAGCATCCAGTGCAGGTCGACCGAGAGGATGTCGCCGATCTCACCGCTCATGAGCAGGTCCTTCACGTGGGTGCAGGGGGGCGAGTAGCGCAGGTTGAAGGTGACGCGACAGCTGCGTCCCGTGCGCGCGCGGGCGTCGACGATGCGCTGACACTTTTCCGGCGCGGTTGTCAGGGGCTTTTCGGAGATGACGTCGCAACCGGCGTCCATGGCGCGAACGATGTAGTCGTCGTGTGTTCCGTCGATGGTGGTGACGATGACGATGTCCGGTTTCGTTGCGGCGATCATGCGCTCGAAGTCGGCGGCGACGAACGCCGGCGGCGTGCGTCCACCCAGCTGTTGCGAGCGGGCGCGGGCGAGTTCGAGCCGGCCCGGGTTGAGATCGCAGAGGGCGACCAGTTCCGCGTGCTCGCGGAAGTCCCGCTCGATCGCCTCCTGGTACATGATGCTCCGCGACCCATTGCCGACGATTGCGTAGCGCCGCCGTGGGGTGCCGGCGGGGCCGGCCCCCTGCAGGACGGCGGCTGGACTGAGGGCGACGCCCAGTCCGAGGGTGGAGGCTCCTTTGAGGAACGCGCGGCGGTCGAACGAAGCAGGGGAGGAGGCGACGGGAGCAGGCATGGCAGGGAATGGGTCAATGGCGCAGGGAAAGGCCGATTTTCCGTGTCTCAGAAGTGAGAAAGTTTCTCTACGTCAAAACGAGGCAGGTCGGATGCAGGCGAGGAGCGAAGGAAGGGTCCGGACGGTGGACAATGGGAGAAGGACCCGGACCGCGGCCGGCCACCCGCGGGATCGGATCAGTCCCCGGTGAGAACGGGAGGCGGACCAACGGAGGCGCGATGTACGAGCTGGGTGGGAATGGTCAGTTCCTGGGTGTCGAGGTCCGGGTTCTGCAGCCGCTGCAAGGCGAACTCGGCCATGTGACGGCCCAGATCCTCGGGGAACTCGCGTACACTGGTCAGGGGCGGGTAGAGCAGGCTGCCCTGGGTGTCATTGAAGCCGACCACGCTGATCTTGCCCGGGATCTCGATGTTCATTTCCCGGAGTGCGTCGTAGACGCCCGCGGCGACCTGATCGGAGCCGGCGAGAATGGCGGTCAGATCGCGGTGTTTGGCGAAAATGGTCTTGGTCGCCAGGTAGCCCAGCTGACTGCCGTCGGAGCGGATGTCGATCGTGCGTGCGGCGAGCCCGGCGGCGGCCATGGCCTGTTCGTAGCCGAGGGCGCAGCGTTTGAACCAGGGCAGCTGCAGATTGCCGATGTAGGCGATTGAACGGTGTCCCTTCGAGATCAGATGGGCGGTGGCTTCGCCGGCGCCGGCGATGTCATCGGAGTAGGCGATGTCGCAGCCGGTGGGCTTCCAGTCGCCAATCACATTGTTCCCGAGAACCGCGTAGGGCAGCCCCCGGGCGTCGAGGGCGCGGAACAAATTGGGGTAGTTGCTCCCGCCGAGGATGACGGCGCGGGCGTTGGTGCGATTGCTCAGCAGCTGGGGGAGGTGCAGGGCTTCGGGAGGTGTTTCCGGAGCGTAGCGAAACGACATGAACATCAGCTCCCAATTCTGTTGCGAGCAGTACGTCTCGGCGCCGAGCAGCACCCGGGCCTGGAAACTGTGCAGCACGTCGCGATTCGCGAGCAGGAAGGCCAGGACCTTGGACTTGCCCTTGCGTTTTTCCTCGAGGTCGATGCCGAGCTTTTTGGCCGCGCGTTGCACCTGCCGGCGGATGGCGGGATTGACCGTCGGGTTGCTGGCGACCACGCGGGAGACGGTGGCGGGGCTGACGTTCGCCTCGCGGGCGAGATCGTGCAATTTGGGGCTCTTGGCCATGATCGCGGGTGAGACGGGAGGCGTCAGGCAGGCAGTCACAGGCGAATCACAATCACAAACGCAAAGATGAGGGCGGCGATCAAAGCCACGCCGATGGTGAAGCCCTTCAAGTCCGTGCGATAGGCGCGCCAGAGCGGCACCCCGTTGGCGGAACGGCGCAGGGAGAGCAGGTTGACAAGGATCAGCAGCCGCCCGGCCTCGGCGTGGGCCCGGCGGTCGGCGGCGGTCGGTGCCCGGCCGGCGTGTTCGTCGTCGGCGTCGGAGTCGGAGGGAGTGTGCAGCCGGTTGAAGAAGCCCGCGGTGCGTTGCGGATCCTCCGGCGGGGTGAGCAGGCTGATGACCACGAAGGCGACGATGCCGACTCCGAGGGCGGTGAGGAAAATCGTCGGATCCCAGGAGTCGAAACGCCGGTTGGTCAACGCGTAGCCCGTGAAGTTGGTGATCATGGCGGCCACGATGCTGCCCACGGCGCCCCAGCGGTTGGCGCGGGTCCAGACGATGCCGCCGAGCACGCCGATGCCGACGAAGGTGGCCATCGTCTCGGTGAGCAGGAAGGAGTACAGCACCCGCTTGATGAGAAACACGGCGTAGAGCACCGCGCAGGCGACGACGAGCACGCCGCCGATGCGGCCGATCAGCAGCCGGACGCGGTCCGGGGCGTCAGGGTTGATGTACTTCTTGTAGATGCCGTTGGTGATCATCGCGCCCGAATCGATCATGAACGCCGAGCACCCGGCCATGTTGGCGGCGAGCAGTGCGGCGATCAGCAATCCAATGCCTCCGGGGAAAAGCAGGTGACGGCAGGCGTACCCGAAGGTCTCTTCGGGATCCCGCAGGCTGGTGTCGCCAAACACCCCGCGCGCAATGATCGTGGCGGTCATGAGTCCCACGATCGCCCAGCCAATCGTGCAAACCCGTTTCACCATGTTGCCGTAGAACTGCCCGACCCGGCAGGCGTTTTCGTCCTTCCCGGTGCCGACCGAGGCGATGAGGTGGGGCTGGGCGACGATGCCGACCAGCCCGTTGATGGTCAAAACCACAATGGTCCAGACGCCGATCCCCTCGGGGGCGGCGAGTTTGAATTTTTCCGGGCCGAGGGTGGCCTTCATGCCCTCCATGCCGCCGACGTAATGCCAGCCGAGCGGAATGAGCATGAAGGAAAGCGCGATGATGAGGAATCCCTGGACCAGGTCCGTCCAGGCGGTGGCGAGCAGCCCTCCGGTGAAACTGTAGAGGACAAACACGCAGGTCATGCCGACGACAATCAGATCGACCGGAAGCCCACCCCCCAGGGCCTGATCGATGACCTTGGCGGCGCCCTTCAGCATGCTGGCCAGGTTGATGGTGAAAAACAGCAGGGCGAATACGGTGTAGATTGCGCCCATCCAGCGCCCGTACCGGTCGTCGAACACCTCGGACATGGTCGTGCGCCGAAACCGCCGGAACAGCGGGGCGAGCAGCCAATAGAACGGCGTGACGAACAGGTTCTTCCACTGAAACCAGATGCCGGAGAGCCCGATGTTGTAGACGGCGCCGGAGAGCGATACCGGCATTTCAGCGTGGGTGCCGGTGCCGAAACTCTGACCAATCATGACCCACTTGCTGAACTTCCGCCCCCCAAGGAAAAAATGGTCGGCGCTCTTGATCTGCCGGCTGGCGACGAAGCCGATGCCGAGAACCAGGAGCAGGTAGCCGACCAGAACGACCGTATCGGCGGCGTTGAGTTGGATGGCGGACATGGTCAAGGCGAGACGGCGCGGTTCAGACGGAACCCTAGCGCGTCACTGCCGCCGTGGGGAAGCGTCGGGTGAGTTTCGACGCCGATTCCTGGTCCAGGTAGAGAAAGGCGCTGGGATGCGTGCGAATGAGCGAACCGGGGCAGGCGGGATCGATGGGCCCTTCGAGCGCGGCCTTCACCGCGTCGGCTTTGCGCAGTTCGGGGACGGAGCAGACCCAGTGCGCGGCGCGCATGAGGCCGGAGCAGGTGACGGAGAGCGCTTCTCGCGGCACGCTGGCGTCGTTGGGGAAGTGGCCTTCGCGCACCTGCTGCGCGCGGCAGGCGGCATCGAGCTCGACGCGCTTGACCGTGAGCGGGTCGTTGAAGTCGGCCACGTGCGGGTCGTTGAACGCGATGTGACCGTTTTCGCCGATGCCGACGAAGGCGAGGTCGATCGGGGCGGCGAGGAGGAGCTGCGAGTAGCGGGCGGCCTCGGTGTCGGGATCAAGGGCATCGCCAATGATGTAGTGCATCGAACGCGGGCTGACCTTTTCCGTGAAGCGCGTGCGAATCCAAAAGCGGAAGCTGGCCGGGTGGTTCGCGCCAATGCCAACGTATTCGTCGAGGTGGAAGGCATCGACTTTGCTCCAGTCGAGGCGCATGGCCGTCAAATGCCGCACGAGATGCAACTGGGAGTTACCCGTGGCGACGAGTATGCGGGCCTGGCCGCGGGCGTGGATCGCGTCGGCGATGATCTCCGCAGATTTGGCCGCAGCGGCCCTGCCGAGATCATCCGCTTGGGTGAAGAGGGAGATGGCTAAGTCGCGCCGTGCGCCACGAGCTGTTTCGGAGATCACGAGGTCAGGATGGCGGGGAAAATTTCTTCTCTGCAAGAAAATTTCTCGAAAACGTGACATCGGGAAGTGATGGCATCGTGACCCGAGAAAGGGTCAGGGGGAGAGTGTTGGCGTGGCCGCGCCTGTGCGTCGACTTGGACGTCCGATTGACGGTTGTTCCGGACCAAAAGGTACGGGGTCTCGTTGGTGGCGGGGTCGCTGGCCCTGCGGGGAAACATGCTGCGGTTGCCCAAGAAAATCGAAGGCCGGGCCGGTCGGTCTCGTCACGACTTCAACGAGGTCGCCCACAGCAGCACCTGAGTTAGGAACCGTTTGTGCTGAAATCGACCGCAGATCTGGGAAATATGCACGGCTTCGTGAGAAATATTTCTTGACCCGAGGAAAGCGGTAGGCTCTTTTCCGGCTCCGTGAGCCTTGGCTTTACGTTGTTCCGTTCGCGGCCAGCCCCGCCTTGCCCCGTCCGGCTTCGCCGTCATCGCCCCGGATCGCCGGCCAGCTGGCCGGAACCGCGCCCTTTCGTCGGACTGTGACCCCCCACCTCTTCCTCCGTCTCTGTTCCCTCACTGTGTCATGAACTACCTCCGCTTGATTTCGATCCCCGCCGCAGCCCTTCGTCTCTCCGCGTGTTTTGCGTTAGGTCTCGTCGCCACCCTGTCCACTGCGCCCGCTGGCTATGCGCAGGCTGCGGCAAGCGGCGTCGTGCGCGGCCGAATTTACAATGGCGCGACCGGGGCAAATCTGGAGAACGCCGTCGTCAGCGTGTCCGGGTCGACGGTCAACGCGCTGACGGAACGGGACGGCACCTACGTCCTCGCCCGGCTGCCCGCGGGGCCTGTGACGCTCAATGTCACGTATCCTGGACTGGATGACGCGAGTGCCACGGTCACCGTGCCTGCGGGAGGCGAGACGACGCAGGACTTCAAGCTCACCGCAGCCTACTATGTGTTGGAGTCCGTTGTGGTGTCGAGCATCCGGGAGGGCAACGCTGCGGCGATCGCCCGCCAGGAGGCCGCGCTCACCGTGGGCAACTCCGTCTCGACCGATGCCTATGGCAACATTGCCAAGGGTGACATGGGCTCGTTCCTTCAGCGCATGCCCGGCGTGGTCGGCGAATACGGCGGTTCGGCGGTGGACGCGATCTCCGTGCGTGGCCTTTCGCCGGAATTTACGACGGTCACGATGGACGGATCGCGTTATGCAGCGGCGAACCCCGACTCCCGGTCCCAGCTGGTGAGCGGGATCGCGACGGGCTCGATCGAAAGCGTAGAAGTCATCAAGACCCCGACCTCCGACATGGATGCCGAGTCGCTCGGTGGTGTCGTGAACATGCGGACGCGCAGCGGATTCGACCGCACGGGTCGGACGATCGTCCTCAACGCCTCCGCCTCCTACAATGAGACGATGGGAAAGCACCTCGACCCCTCCGGCAGCGGTCGCCAGTTTTTTCCCAATTTCTCCCTGGACTACTCGGATGTCTTCATGCTTTTCGGCCGCAAGCTCGGTGTTTCGGTCACCGGCGGATATCAGGAAGTCGGCGACGGCCTGCAGACCATCCGCTCGACGTTTGCCGCCAATTGGAACTACACCAGCCCGACCGTCGGTCGCCAGGTGCTCTACGCCGACCAGGAGTATCATCTGAACAAGCGCGTCGCCTTCCAGACCAAGTTCGATTATCGGCTGTCGAAGGAATCCTCGGTTTCATTCACGGTGGGTTGGACCCGTTTCGTGAATGTCATGGATCAAAACCGTCCGCAGTACACCGACAACCTCACCTTCGACGCGGCCAACTCCACGACGGACTATTGGATCTTCAGCCGTTCGAGCTACCGCTCGGGGCGTGACTTCCGCTATACGCCGAATGACACCTGGAACTTCCAGCTCAACGGCAAGACTGCGATCGGGGAGGTCAAGCTGGCGTGGGCGCTGACGTATTCGGACTCGTTCCGTCCGCTCGACCGCATTTCGGCCACGGCGCGCAGCAACAACCTCTATTCGTTCACCTACGATCGTCGCACCAGCAAGGAATTCCCGACGCTCACGTTCGCCGGCGCCGTGCCGCCGCCCACCGACCCGTTCACGAACATGCTCTCGATCGCGGTCACCGGGACGCACGAAGACGCCTCCGACAAGATCGCGAGCGCCCGGCTCGACGCCTCCCGCGACTTCGCGCAGTGGCGGTTTCCGGTGAAGCTCAAGACCGGCTTCCGCGTCCGTCAGCAGGATCGCGACCGCGATGCCGATTCGATCACGGGCACGCTTGGCGCGGGCGACTACAGCCGGTATCGCGTGATGGTTCAGCATGGCTGGCTCGACGGTCGCTACGCGGCCACACCGATCATCGACACGAAAGCGGTGTTCCGTGACATCGGATTCAGCTATCTGCCCTCCGGTCTGCCGGCCCGGCCGTCGGTGCAATTCACCTACAATGCGACGGCCCTGCCCCTCACCACCGCGAACCTCGACACCTCGGTGACCAACTCGCTTCAGAACGATTATCAAACGCGCGAGACCATCCCGGCCGCCTACCTTCAGGGCGAGGTCAAGCTGGCGCGGAACCTGCAAATGACGGCCGGGGTGCGGGTGGAGCAGACGAAGGCAGAGATTACGTCGCGATTTGAAAACACCCGCGCGACCACGCCTGAAGCCAGGTTTGCCACGTTCCGGACCGTGGAGTCCGACTACGTGGATTGGTTCCCGAATCTTCAGTTTCGCTACGAACCCATCCCGCACCTCACGGTCCGCGCGAACTATTCCACGACGATCGGCCGTCCGCGCATCGCCGATCTCGTCGGCCGCTTCTCGATCAACGATCTCGGTCAGACCGTCAGCTTTTCCAACCCGTCCCTGAAGCCGCAGATCTCGAGTAACTATGACGTGAGTGTGGAGTACTATTTCAAGCCCGTCGGCCTCGTTTCGATCGGCGCGTTCCGCAAGGACATCAAGAACTACGTCACCGCGACCTCATTCCGCATCGTCGGCAACGAGTTTGGCCTCGACCTGGGCGACTACGCGGGCTGGACCGGCAACAGCCGCATCAACTCCGGCGACGGCGAGGTCACGGGCATGGAGCTCAACTACTCGCAGCAACTGAGCTTCCTGCCGGGCGGCCTGCGGGGCCTCGGTGTCATGGCCAATTGGACCGTGCTCACCAGCGAGGGCGACTACAACGGCGTGGTCGGCACCCTGCCCTTCGCGAACAATCTCACCGGCATGCGCCCGCGCTCCGGCAACGCCGGTTTGACCTACAACTCCAGCCGCTGGGATCTCCGTCTGATGTGGAACTACGCTGACACGTACCTCGCCTCCCTGAACACGGGTGACCCCTCCAGCTCCGAGTTCATTGGCCGGCGCGGTCAGTTCGATTTCTTCGCCCGGTTCACGGTCAGAGAAAACCTTAATCTCTTCCTCGATGTGATCAATCTGACGGAGGAGAACCGCGGCCGCTACAGTGGTCTCTACCGCGATGATCGCTGGGCGCAGACCAATCTTTTCCCGCGCTCGATCTCGGCCGGAGTGCAGGCGCGCTTCTGAGCGGCGGACGAGGGATTGCACGGTGTCTGGCGCAGCACGTCGCTTGGCGGGGATGGTCTGTCTCGTCCTCGCGGCGCTGCTGCCGGTCGCCGCGCGAACAGGCGACGAACCGGGCCTGCTGCTCAATCCCGCCGACTTCGCCCGCATCAACGCCCTGGCGCGCGCCGAGCCGTGGGCCGCCGCCCTGCGCGACGCGCTGGTGCGCCGGGCCGAGGACTGGCCGACGTCACATAATATCGAATACGGTCTGGAGAAGTGGGAGGCGCCGGCCGAGGGCGGCGGCTGGGGTGGCCATTACATTTGTCCCGACGACGGCGCGCGCCTGACGTTCGAGCCCGGACACAATCGCTGCCCACGCTGCGCCAAGGACTACCATGGCTGGCCGTACGACTATGTGATCTACACCCGCCGGCACGGGGAGAATGCCCTCGCGGTCCGGGATCTCGGGCTCGCCTACCGGCTGACCGGCAATGCCGCCTATGCGGCCAAGGCGCGGGCCATCCTGGCCGCGTACGCGGCGGTTTACCCCACGATGCCGATCCGCAGCCACAAGGGCTGGCCGGAGATTGGCAGCCGCTCCGGCGGGCGCGTCACCTCGCAGACGCTCAATGAGGCGGATTGGGTGGCGCGGCTGGCGTTTGGTTATGACCTCATCCGGGAGACCCTCGGCGAGACGGATCGCGCGTGGTTTGAGCGCGATCTCCTGCGCAGCGCCTCCGACGTGGTGGCGCGGCGCGAGCGGTCCCTGGGCAACTGGACCGTGCGCCACAACGCCGCCCACCTCGCGGTGGGACTGGTCCTGCGCGATCCGGCGTTGATCGAGCTGGCGGTGAACGCCGAGTACGGATTTCGCGATGAATTGAGACGCGGCATCACCGCCGAGGGTCCGTGGCATGAGGGCTCGTGGGGATATCACTTCTACACGATGGAACCCCTTTTCCTGCTCCGGGAAATGACCGCCCGTGCCGGCATTCCCGTGCCCGAGGCGGGAAGCCTCAAGCGGATGCTCGATGCCCCGATCGCCGCCATGCTGCCCGACGGGACGTTGCCCAACTTCAACGACTCAGGTTTCACGGCGTTGCGCGCCTACGCCCGGTACTTTGACATGGGATACCGGATCTTTGGCGACGCTCGCTACCTCCCGTTCCTCCGCGATTCCGACCGCAGCCTGGAATCGCTGGCCTGGGGAACCGACCACCCGGGCACGACCGAGCCACTCGAGCCGATCAGCACCCTGATGGCCGAAGCGGGAATTGCGGTGCTGCGGGCGACCGGGTCCGATCACACCGTGGCGGTGAAGTTCGGTGCGCACGGCGGGGGACACGGGCATCACGACAAGCTCAATTTCGTCAGTTTCGCCTTCGGTCGGATGCAGGCGGTGGATCCCGGGACCCAGTCGTATGCCTACAAGACGCACAAGACCTGGGACAAAGTGACGGTGTCGCACAACACCGTCGTGATCGACGAAACCACCCAGGCAGAATCCACGGGCCGCGTGTTGGAGTGGCACCCGGGACCAACCGCGACGGCGATCCGGATGGAGGCGGGTCCGGTCTATCCGCAGGCGCGGATCGAGCGGCTCCTGGTTCACACTGCGGGGTACCTGCTTGATGTGGTCGAGGTGGCGTTGACCGACGGTGCGACGCATCGCATGGACTGGATTTACCACAACAACGGACGAGCGAGTTCGTCCCTGCCCCTGACTCCCTATGCGGCGTTTCCCGTCGATCATGGCTACCAGCACCTCGCGGCGTGCCGCGCGGCGGAGACCCCTGACGCCTGGGATGTGACCTTTCTTCAAGCGACCGACGGCGTTCGCCTCCAGCTCGTGGGGGGGGCCGGTACCACCGTGGTGTTGGGTGAAGGGCTGGGCCAGGATCTGACCGTGCCGGTGCCCTTTGCGATGGCGCGGCGCACCGGAGCGGCCACCCGTTTCATCGCCGTACTCGAGCCCTTTCGCGGCCTGTCGCGCTTGCGAGGCGTGCGACAGGTGGATCCGGAAACGGTGGAGATCAGCACCGATGCCGGCGTGGATCAGGTGGTGGTGACAGCGGGACGCTTTCAATTTTCACGTACACCCCCTTTGCCTGCTCCATGATCTCTGTCATTGGTTGTCCCACCTCACGTCTGCGTCGCGGTTTGATCCTGGGTCTGTCCTCCCTGGCGGCGTGGCTGGCTCTGGAGCCCACGCCAGTGGTCGGCCAGGCCGTGCCCGCCGAGCGTCCCCGCACCCGGCCCGCCTCGATGCTGACGGGCCGCGCGGAATGGGAGAAGGCGGCGGAGCTGCTCAAGTCGTTGAATGTACCTCCGGCGCCGCCGCTCACGCCGGAGGAGGCGCTCAAGACCTTCCGGATCGCTCCGGGCTTTCGTCTGGAGCTCGTCGCGGCCGAGCCGATGGTGCAGAACCCCGTTTTCTTCGAGTTCGATCCCCAGGGTCGCCTGTGGGTCGCGGAGTTCCAGGGATATATGCGCGACATCAAGGGTACGGGAGAAGCCGACCCGATTTGTCGGCTCGTCGTGCTGGAGGACACTGATGCAGATGGGCGCATGGACCGCAGCACCGTGTACCTCGACCAACTCGTCATGCCGAGGTCGTTCGCGTTTGTAAAAGGGGGACTCCTGTTGCAGGAGCCGCCGAAACTCTGGTTCTGCGAGGATGTGGATGGTGACCTGCGCTGCGACCGACGCACCGAGGTCGGCAAGCTCGGGGTCGCGGGCAATCCACAGCATACCGCCAATGGTCTCCGCTACGGCATCGACAACTGGCTGCACAATGCCGACGCGACGGTCCGCCACCGCTGGGTGGACGGAAAGCTGGAGGAGGAGCCGATTCCCCGGAGCGGGCAATTCGGCGTGACGTTTGACGAGTCCGGTCGCTTTCTCACCTGCCGCGAGAGTTCTGCCCTCCACGCCAACCTGTTCCCGGGCGAGTACCTCCTGCGCAATCCCCACCTCGCCGCCGTGGTGGCATTGGCAGGCCGGGGTGCCTCGGGCATCGACACCAACATCGCCATCGAGGCCCAGCAGGTGTATCCAATCCGGGTTACTCCGGGAATCACGCTCGGAGCGATGGAACTGCGGGAGGACGGACGCCTCCGCACCTACACCATCGCGTCGGGGACCTGCTACTACGACGGCGATCAGTTTGGACCGGAGGCGCGGGGCAATGTCTTTGTTCCCGAAGCGGGCGGCAATCTCGTCGGACGCCTGAAACTCGAACCGGGTGTGCGCCCGAAGGCGTCCCGCTTCTACCCCGCGGAGCAGGAGTTTCTTGCTTCGACGGACGAGCGGTTCCGGCCGATCAATGCGCGCGTCGGTCCCGATGGAGCGCTGTACCTCGCAGACCTGGCCCGCGGCATCATCGAGCATGTGATCTTCATGGTGCCCTGGATCAGCGATCAGGTGCGCGACCGCAAACTCGATGCCGGTCAGAATCTGGGGCGGATCTACCGGGTGGTGCGCGTCGACCGTCCGATTGACCGGCGGCCCCCGCGGCTCGACCAGGCGACGGTGGCGGAGCTGGTCGGACACCTGAGTCACCCGACCGGCTGGTGGCGGCTCACCTCCCAGCGCCTCCTGGTCGAGCGTCGTGATCCGGCGGCTGTGCCCCTGTTGCTAACGCTGGTCCGGCGCGGGGGGAATCCGCTGGGACGTCTGCACGCGTTGTGGACCCTGGAGGGGTGCAGAGCACTCGATGCTTCCACCCTGGCGGCGGCGATGGAAGACCCGGACGAGTGGGTCCGGGCCGCGGCAATCCGACTGGCCGAGCGGAGCCTTGACCCGGCCCGCGAGGCGCAACTGCTCGCGCGGGTCACCCGCGCGATCGAGGACCCGAGTGCCCCGGTGCGCTTGCAGGCGACCCTGACCGCGAGTGCGCTGCGATCCCCCGAAGCGCTGGAAGTAGTAACTCGTCTCGTACGCGACGGAGGGGATCCTCTGTTCCGAGTCGCGGCCCTGTCCGGGCTGCGCGATCGTGAACTGGGGATTGTCCGACTCCTGTTGCAGGAGTCGTCCGGACGCGGCCCGATCGGCGAGGGCGAGCCGGCTCTGCTGGCGCTGGCGACGCAGTGCGTGCTCGACTCCACTGATCCGGTTCGAATCGCTGACCTGCTCGATGCGCTGGCCGAGGCGAAAGGTCCGGACCACTGGCAGCAGGCGGCCGCGCTGGATGCGGTGATGGCGTACGGACTCAGCAGCAAGCGGCGCAATCAACCCATGGCGCTTGCGCGCGAACCCTCGCGTCTGATCGGGCTCGCGCGGGGTGCTGATCCTGCGATCCGCGAACGCGCGGTCCGTTTGGTGGAGTTGTTCACCTGGCCGGGTGCGGGTGTGTTGGCGGCGAGCAAGGAGACGCCGCTGACGCCAGCCGAACAGCAACGCGTGGCGAGCGGACGCGAGGTCTTTGCGATGTACTGCGCCCCGTGTCACCAACTCACCGGCACCGGCGCCCCGAACCTCGCGCCGCCGTTGGTCGGCAGTGAGTGGGTGTCCGGTTCGCCTGAGCCCCTCATCCGCATCCTCCTCCACGGCGTGTACGGTCCGATCCAAGTGGCGGGCAAGACCTGGAACCTGGCGATGCCTGGGCTCGGTGCTGCGGGGGCGCTCGATGACGAGCGAATCGCCGCAGTGCTGAGCTACGTGCGCCATGCTTGGGGCGACCGGGCCGGACTGGTCGAACCGGCCCGGGTGGCCGCTGTGCGCCGGGAGACCGCGACGCGCACGCTGCCGTGGACCGCGGAGGAGCTTGCGACGGTCGCCGGTGTTGCGACCAAGGCTGCTCCGCAGGCGGTCGTGCTTCGCCCGCAACCCGGCGGGGTGATCCAGCTACCCGGGAGTCGGGCGACGGTGTTCGGGCAGAAACTCGGTTATCGTCCGGCGTTGGACGTGCTGGCTCCCTGGATTGTCGCGGAGGATCTGGTGGAGTGGCGCGTCGAAGTGCCGGCAGACACCGAGTACGAAGTTTGGGTCAACCTTGCCGCCGATGCCGAGTCGGCGGGCGATGGCTATGTGGTGGAAACCGAGGGCAGTCGCACCCGCGCTGAGGTGATCTCGACCGGCGACTACGATCACTTTCGCGAACAGCCGGCCGGGCGCCTCGCGCTGCGTGCGGGCGTCAATCGGATCGTACTGCGTCCCGATGGACCGTTGAAACGAGAGCTCGCGGACGTGCGTGGCCTGCGTTTGGATCCTGTCGCCCGTCCTTGACGGGCGTTCGCCCCATGAAATCGCCGTCGATCGTCTGCTGGCTCCGTCGTGTGGTGAGTGCGCTCCTGCTGGTGTCCGCCGGTGTGTGGGCGGCCGAACCGGTGGCGTTGCCCGTGAACGGACTCTGCGCCCACCGCGGTGGCGGTGCGACCCATCCGGAGAACACCGTGCCGGCGCTGCGCGAGGCGGTCCGGCTCGGGGCGCACATGGTGGAGTTTGATCTGGCGGTGACCAGTGACGGCGTGCTGGTTCTCATGCATGACGCGACGGTCGATCGCACCACGGATGGCAAGGGCAGGGTGCTCGACTTCACGCTCGCCGCGCTGCAGCGACTCGATGCGGGGGTAAAAACCCACTCCCGGTTTGCCGGGACGCGCGTGCCGACCCTGGAGGAGGCACTGGCCGTGCTGCCTGCCAACCTCTGGATCAATATCGATTTCAAGGCGGATGCGCGCTTTGCCGGAGCGTCCAGCCAGTACGCCCGGCGCGTGGCCGAAGTGCTGGTGTCCACCGGACGCGTGGGTCAGTCCCTGTTTGCGGCCCGCGGGAGCGATGTCGCGGCGGCCCGGTCGGTGGCGCCCGCTCTGCGGATTTGCAACATGGACCGAAAGCCGGATCCTGCCGACTATGTGAGAGGGGCGATCGAGCAGCGGTCCGACTTCATCCAGTTGCGCGACTGCGCCCGAGATGCGCGGCTGCCGGCCTGGATCGCCGCCCTGAAATCGGCGGGAGTACGGATCAATTACTTCTATACCAACGACCCCAAGGAGGCGGTCCGACTGCTGGACGCGGGGGTGGATTTTGTCCTCGTCGATGCCGTGGAGGCGGTGATGTCGCACCAGAACCGCGTGAAACCCTGGATACCGCGTTGATCCGTGTCGCGTTGCTGCTGTGAAGACCGCTGTTTCCGTCCCCGTACCGCTCCGATTTCTGGCCGGACTCCTGTGGCTGATGGTTGCGGCTTCCAGCGGTCGGGGAGAAGGATCGAAGCCGCTCGGGATGGGAAGGGTCCCGCTGCTCTTTGTCGATGATGCGGGCGTTGCCACCCAGTCCGGTGTCGTGCGCGTGGTGCATCCCGCCCGGACCCGGACACGACCGGTTCTGGAGCCTGACCGACCCTGGGAGGGCGATCGGGTTTACACCTACGGTTCCGTGAATTTCGATTCGGCCACCGGGGAGTTCATGCTCTGGTACATGTCGCGCACCCAGCGGGCGGATGGCATCAAGCCGGCGCCTCAGCTTCGGGCCGGTGGGCAGGATGTGGTGTTGCTGGCCCTCTCCCGGGACGGCATCGCCTGGCGGAAACCCGAGCTGGGCCTGCACGCCTACCTGGGGTCGAAGGCAAACAACCTCGTCTTCGATGTCCATTCCCCGTCGGTGGTGGTGGACCGATTTGAATCCGATCCGGCCCGTCGGTTCAAGCTGCTGGGTTATTCTCGAGGTGGATACGTGGTGGCTCACTCGCCCGATGGCGTGCGCTGGAGCGAATTTCCCGGCAATCCGGTGTTCAAGGGAGGTGACACCGTGTCGATGACCCAGGATCCGCGCACGGGAGAATTCCTGGTCTATCACAAGCGACCCGACCCGGAGCAGCCTGGACGGGTCGTCTGGCTCAGTCGCAGCCGCGACCTCCGGAACTGGAGCGAGCCCGTGCGGGTGCTGCGGAGCGATACCGAGGATCAGCGCTGGGCGACGTCCCCGGACCAGCGCACTGACATCTACAACATGACGGTGCTGCCACACGCCGGCGGATTTGTCGGCCTGCCCACGGTGTTTCGAGTCATGTCCGTTCTTCCGAAGGGGACGAAAACGGCGCTCGGCCAGAGCGGGCAGGACGGGCCGATTGACGTGCAGCTTGCCACCAGTGCCGATGGGGAGACCTGGCGACGATCCTGGCCGCGGGTGGCGATGATCCCGCGCGGAGCGCCGGGTGCCTTTGACGCGGGGGTGATTCTCGGTCTGACCAGCAATCACCTCGATGTGGGCGACGAAACCTGGATCTACTACACTGCGATCAACACCGGGCACGGGGCGCCGATCCCGCCGAAGCGCGCTACCCTCGGCCTCGCCGTGTGGCGACGGCACGGGTTTGCGTCTCTCGACGCCGGACCCACCGGAGGAGCGGTCGAAACCGTCCCGTTGAAATTTGCCACTCCAGAGGTGGTCGTGAACGCCGACGCCGCGCAAGGAGCGGTTCGGGTCGCCGTGCGTGAGTCCGATGGTACGCCCGTGGCGGGTCTGGCCGCCGCGGAATGCGAACCCTTGCGGGTGGATGCGACGCGATGGGCGGTGCGTTGGACGACGGCAGTCACGGTGCCGGTCGACCGCCCGGTGCGGTTGCGTTTCGAGATGAAGAACGCCCGCCTCTACAGTGTGGCCGGATCGGACGAGTCCAGGTAGCGGCTTTCTTTCCATGCACATTGTTCTCATTCGAAGTTTGGTTTGCCTGCTGATCTCCATCGGTGTGACTGCGTTGCGGGCGGAGGAGTCGCGTTTGCCGAAGCTCTTTCTCATTGGCGGCTCGACGATGGCCAC
>JAEUGZ010000009.1 GCA_016794725.1 Opitutaceae bacterium
AAATCCTCAAAGACCACGGTTTCGCGGTCGGCCAGGGCGTGCTGAAACTGCTGGCAGGCACGATCGCCGATCACATTCCGCCCTTCTTCCCAGATCACTTTGTCCAGCAACTCGCCCCTCGGCCGCAGCCAGACGAGCTCGGTGGCTGGGTTGACGTAGGTAAGCCGTCCCTGGCTATCCAGGGTGAAGAAGGCGTCCGTCATGTTCTCCACCAGCGTCGTGAGCCGGGCCGCGAGTTCCCGCGCATCCGCCTCGGATCGACGCATGCGCTGGCTCGTCTCAATCAACCGCTCGGTGGTCCGCCAGCGTTCGACCGCCAGGCTGATCCATTTTCCCGCGGTTTCCACCATACGTCGATCCTCCTCGGATGGCGCGCCGGGATGCGGCTGCACCACCACGAGTGTTCCGAGCCGATGCCCCTCCGCCGCCATCACCACCTGCGACCAACTTGCCGCCAACCCCCAGGTCTGAAGTTCGCTCACCGGCGTGATCCGGTCGACAGGACCCTTGGGCAGGGGCGGACTCCTCCGCAGCGCGGCCAGCAATGGAGGCTCCGGGCTCTCCCTCTCGAGCAACCGCAATCGCTCCGCCAACCCTCGAGGAAAGAGCGGGCCCATCGACAGGCGAGCCTGCAGCCCTTCGTCCTCGCGGAGAAAGAGGACGCAATGGCTCCCTTCGGACAACAGGGAGTCGATCAGGCCCGCGAGTTGCGCGGAGAGCGTGCCCAACGCGAGCCGCTGAAGCAGCAGCTCCAGTACCTCGGACTGCACGCGGGCAAAGCGCTCCAACCGGCGGCGCTGTTTACGATCGGATACCGATTGGATCGCATGCTCGACGGCGGGACCGAGGCGCGCCAGATTCTGCTTCAACACGTAATCCGTCGCCCCCAGCTTGAGCGCCTCGATCGCAATCTCCTCGCCGATGGTCCCTGAAACGATGATGAGGGGGATCTCCAGCGCCGCCTCCCGAAAGATCTCCAGCGCCGCCAGGGCATCGAAACCCGGCATGACATAGTCGCAAAGCACAATACTCCAGGGGGCGGCCCGAAGGGCCGAGCTGAATCCGGCCGCATCCATCACGCGACGATGCTCCACCACAAACCCATGCCGATGGAGCGCCTCAAGCACGAGATGAGCATCGTGCTCCGAGTCTTCGGCCAAAAGTACCTGCAGCGGTCGAGACGTCAGGTGGCTTGAAGCGGGATCGGGAGAGGGGGCCTGAGGTTCGGTGACTCGTGACGCCGTTGGGGATTCGGACCGGAACGCGAGGCAGATTAGGCGCACCGGGCATCAGGGTGCTTGCGGGTTACCTGGGCGGATCATTGGCAGGCCGCGCCCACGTGGCGATGGCGGTCGTGCCCTGTCCCGGCGTGCTTTGAAGCTGAAAAACACCCCCGTTGCGCTCGATCACATGCTGGGTCAGGGTCAGGCCGAGACCGAGGCCCTGCTGCTCATACTTGGTCCGGTCAAATTGACGAAACGCCCCGATCTGCTCGATCTGTTCAGCCGACATTCCGCGGCCGCGGTCCGACACCACCAGGGAATCGCCACCCCCGTCCGCCATGAGCCTGACGCTGATCGGCGTGCCCGTTAGCGAGTACTTGCAGGCGTTGTCGACCAGCTCAGTGATGATTGCAGAGAGGTTGTTGGGAGCCAGGGGGAGACGGTCGATCGACCCCTGGACGACTACATCGGCGCTGCGCTGGTACCGTGCTGCCACAATCGCCACCGCTTCGTGCACCGCTTTCTGGATTTCCGGTCCGGTCGCGCGCGCTGCGTCAGAGGGAGTTGGAGTCGCTGAGTCCAACACCTCCAAAATGCTGAAGTAATTTCTCAGCGTGTGGTGCAGGCGTTCGGCACTGAGGTGAATGTCCGAAACCATCTCCTTCACCTCCGCCGGCGTAATTTGTCCCACTTCTTCCATCAGGACCTCGGAGAGTCCGAGGATTCCAGTCAGGGGAGTCAGCAATTCGTGGGGAAGTCGCCTCGAGATCGTACCCCTGAGCTTTTCAAGGGCATGGTCATCGGCCTTGCGATAGAGCTCGGTCCGACGCACCCGCGCCCGTATGCAACGAACAAACTCCTCCATCGTAAACGGTTTTGCAAGATAGTCATCCGCACCGAGATTCATGCCCCGCCGCTGGGAGGTGTTGTCGGTGTCTCCGGTCATCAAAATAACCTGAGTCGATTCCATGCCTTCTTCTTCCCGCAGCGAAGCGAGCACGGAGGTGCCGTCCCGCTGGGGCAAATGCACGTCGCACACCACGATATCGGGACGGTACTCCCGGGCCACACGCAGTCCTTCCATGCCGTCACCGGCCGAACGCGACGAATACCCCGCCAGTTCCAAGGCTCGCAACAGGGCAAATCGAAGCTGCTCGTCGTCTTCGATCACAAGCACACGGTGGACGGTACTGGCGTTCATTTAGAATTCGATTCCTGCGAGGCAGTTCTGAAACGCTTGGCCCAGGCCTCCCAGCCTCGCAGGCATGCAAGAAAGTCAGGGTTTTGCGGTTGGAGCAAGACCGCGCTTTGCCAATCCCGAGTAGGGCCGAGCCCCCCCCTCCTCACCTCCGGAAACGGGGCGCAACCGGGGCGCGACGCTTCCAGAATCCGATGACCCGGTCTTCCCACGCCATGATCTCGCACCAGACATAGGCCCGGCCAATACGCTGATCGAGGGTCTGCCACCGCGCGACGGTGTCGGTCGCCCGATAAAAGAGAACATAGTCAACGCCTTCGGACAGCAGCCACTCAGCCGATCCGGTCAGAGTGCCGTCGTAGAAGTCAACGAGCGTTCGCCGACGTCGAGCCACATCCTCGGGGAAGCCGCGCCACAAACCTTCGTAACCATCCCAACCCAGCCAAAGCCGATGTCCGGCGTAAAGCGGCAGACTGGCCAGACCTTCGGAACCGCTGTCGCGCGGGTCTTCAACCGCAAGTCCACGGGGTTCGCGCTCCAGGCGCTGGAGGAGCAAACGAGCTGGCGCCTCCTTGGTAATGAACCGGTGTCCCTCGAGGTAACCGACCGATTGCCGGTCGCCCCACCCCCAGTTTTCAACCAGGAATCCGAGGTACGCGCAGGGGGCAAGGCAGGCCAGCCAGGCCAGTGCACGCGTTCCCAACCGGCCTGGGGATCCCATCGCCAGGGGTCCGGCCAGAAGCAGCGTGGCCGCCGAAATCCAGGGCCACCATTTGAGCGTCGTATTGAACCGGTTATCCAGGTCGGTGTAGGAATCGTCGACGAAAACGGCTTCCGAAACCGCGAGAAAGAGCAAGGCCGCCGCCGCCAGCCAGCGGGCTCGGGCATCGCGCGCGGGCAATGCCGCCAGAACGAGCAGCAGCGTGGGTCCCAAGGCGATGAGAAAGAACAGAGGCGGAGTGTGTTCCCCGGGCAGCACCCAGGCGAAACGCACGCCCTGGCGCGCCGTCTCCGCCGTGAATGCCAAAAGATAGCCCCAGGCCAGGGCCCAGACGCCTCCGGCTCCCGCCACCAGGTTCGGCAGGAGCTTTCGAGCCTGCCTCCGATGCCAGAGCGCCCATAGCGCCACTGCCGCGCCCTGGAGCGGCAGACTCCACAGGTTGGCCAGGACGGTCCAGGTCAGGCTGGCTCCCACCAGGACCGCGTCACGGCGCCGCCGGTTT
This sequence comes from Opitutaceae bacterium, assembly GCA_016794725.1. Classification (GTDB taxonomy): domain Bacteria; phylum Verrucomicrobiota; class Verrucomicrobiia; order Opitutales; family Opitutaceae; genus UBA6669. The sequence goes on from JAEUGZ010000009.1 coordinate 3,645, forward strand.
TCCTGCCACCTGAGGGCCGCCACCGCTGCCAGTCCCATCAGGGCATAGCTGGCAAGCGGGGCATGGTAGTCTCCGAGATAAATGGAATACGCCAGCGGCTCGACCGGCAGGTTCATCCGCTTGAAGCCGGCGGCATAGGCCTCAAGCGCGGTGCCAAGCGGTGGCTTGTCCATGGTAACCTTGCCAAAGAGAAACGTCGCCTCCCACGGAAGGCCGGCCTTGAGGACCAGAGGCGCCAGCAGGGTCACTCCTGATCCACCACCCATCAGGGCCACCCACACCACGACGCGGATCCAGACCGACTGGGTCAACCGGACCAGCACCGCCCCGAATCCCGCCCCGATCCAGCCCACCAGAAGGCTGAAGCCGAGGTTGTAAGCCACCCCGGGCGCCACCCCGAGCAGACGGCCGGCCAGCGCCGCCGCATAGTGCTGGAAACTGTAGTAGTGAACCGACCGGAACGGGGCGAGCCAGACATCCGGGGCCGGCACTCGGTCTCCGGCCGCATATCCCGCCACATAGGCCAGGTCCGGGATCTTCTCGATCCAAGTATGGAGATCCGGATACACATAGCGCCAGGCCAGTCCATACGCGAACGCGGCGAAGAAGACCGCGCCGCATCCGGCAAACCGCCGGGGCGCAAATTCGCCGCGCCACTCCGCCAGGAGGGCCGTCCCGCGCTCGCCCAGCCAGCCAGGCACGCCCGCGCCCGCGCTCAGCAGGATGAGTGCAACGGAGACCAGGGTCCCCAGGGCGCCGAGCGCCTGCAGGCGCCCGAGGCCCACGTGGCATTCGACCGCAAAAAAAACGGTGGTGAACACCCAGGGCGCGGCCACCAG
>JAEUGZ010000334.1 GCA_016794725.1 Opitutaceae bacterium
CCTGTTTTCCATCGTCTATGTCGCCACGCCCGAGGAAGCCGCTGAAATGGCCAAGGCCGGCGCCGACGCCATCATCGCCCACGTCGGCACCACCGTCGGCGGCAGCATCGGCGTCAAGAACGCGGTCGTCAGCTGGGACCACACCCTCCAGGTCACCCAGGACATCATCCGCGCCGCCCAGCAGGTGCGAAACGACATCTTCTTCCTCTGCCACGGCGGCCCCATCAACACGCCATCCGATGCCAAACGCGTGCTCGACCACACCGATGCCGTCGGCTTCGTCGGCGCCAGCAGTCTCGAACGCATGGGCGTCGAAGACTCCCTCACCTCCCTCACCCGCACCTTCAAATCCCTCAAAGCCCCCGCCTCCCAACGGCAAAACGGAGGATAAGCGCAAAGACGCGAAGGCGCGAAGGTCGATCGCAAAGGAAACTTGGGGCAATCACCTCAACCACCGCTGTGTCCCGCCCCTCCGACGTCAGGTATCCCAAAAAATCGAATTCCTTCTCCCCCCTTCCCCCTCCGACCTTAGCGTCTTCGCTTCTTCGCGCTTAACGTCTCCTCTCCGTCCTCCGCGCCCCCGCGTCTCCGCGTTTAAACTCTCCTCCTTCCTCCGACCTTAGCGCCTTCGCGTCTTCGCGCTTAACATCTTCCCTCCGTGAACCCCTCCGACCGCCGTTTCGTCCTGCTCGCTGACGCCGCCCGTGAATCCAATGCCTGGACACACAACGAGTGGCTCTGCCGCCCCGACGTGGTCGCCGCCGAGAAACTCCTGCTCGTGCGCGCGCACATGCCCCCGCACCACTGCCACCCGTTCCACCTGCATCCGCACCGGGAGGAGATCATCTATGTGATCTCCGGTCGCGCCGAACAGTGGGTCGGCACCGACCACCGCATCCTCCGCCCGGGCGAGATCGCCCACATCCCGCCCGGCACCGTCCACGGCACCTTCAACCCCCACGACGAGGCCCTCGTCTTCCTTGCCCTGCTCTCCCCGGCGAAGCTGCCCGCCGACCTCGCCGCCGCCCCGGACCCCGCCGACGTCTCCACCCAAGAACCCTGGGCCTCCCTGCGCCAGGACTTCCCCCCCTGCGCCACCCTCACCTAAGCCATCTCAAACCTCTTGGAACCACGAATGGACACGGATCAACACGGATTCAATTCGCCCCCCCGCTTCGCCCAGCACCCAGGACCGTATGTTTACCAGGTCGTCTGAATCCGCGTCCATCCGTGTCCATCCGTGGTTAAAAAATCTGCAGCCTCGCCTCTTTTCCCCGTGAACTTCCGCCCCTTCCTCTCCCTCCTCGCCCTCTTCGTGGCCGCCAGCCTCGGTCTGCAGGCACAGCCCGCACTCCGGGTCTACATCCGGTCAGGCCCGAAGACCCACGGTCCCGGCGCCCACGATCATCCGCGCTTCCTCGCGGAATGGACCGCCCTGCTGCAGGAGCGCGGCGCCATCGCCAAGGGCGGGCCGACGTTTCCGACCGCCGCCGAATTGGAACAGACCGACGTCCTGATCCTCAACGCCCCGGAGGCTGGCAACATCGCGATCGGCGACGAACGCAACGCCCTCGACGCGTTCCTGAAGCGCGGAGGCGGGCTCGTCGTCATCCATGCCGCCGCCGTGTCCCGCGATCCCGACTGGTACAAGACGATCATCGGCGGCTCGTGGCGCTTCGGCACCACCAAGTGGCTGGAGGGTCCGATGCACCTCTATTTCACCGACCGCACCCACCCGATCACGACCGGGGCCTCCAACTGGTCGATGGAGGACGAAATCTACTACGACATGGAGATGCTGCCCGAGGCCCGCGTGCTCGCCGCCGCCTACACACCCAAGGCCACCGGCGCCCGCAACGAAGGCGCCCAGAAGCGCGCCAATGAGCTGACCGGCGGCGGCAAGAAGGTCAGCATCTACGACGTGCAGCCCCAGATGTGGACCTACGAGCGCACGGTCGCCGGCGGAACCAAGGCCTACCGGGCGTTCGTTTCGCTGCCGGGACACTACCACGTCACGTATAATCGCATCAACTACCGCGCCCTGCTGCTGCGCGGCATCGCCTGGGCCGGGCAGCTGGCCAATCCCGACGCGCTCTGCCGTCCGGAGGAGCTCGGTGACGCCCTGCGCTACGTCGAGGGAGGGCCGACCGCCCCCGCCGCCGCAGCCGCCACGATTGAACTTCACCCGGAGTTCAGCCTCAACCTCGTCGCCGCCGAACCGCTGATCAACAAGGTCATGAACCTGGACTGGGACGAAAAGGGCCGGCTCTGGGTCAACGAAACCCCCGAATACCCCAACGGACGGCGGGTGCCCAACACGACCCCATGGAAGGACAGCGGCTCGCTTTATCCGCAGCGTCAGGATCGGGATCCGGAGGACCGGATCTCCATCCTGAGCGACACCAACGGCGACGGGCGGATGGACCGCAAAACCGTCTTCGCCGACAAACTCGAGCTCGCCACCAGCTTCTGCTTCTACCGCAACGGCGTCATCGTCGCCTCCGCCCCCGACATCTGGTTCCTCGAGGACACGAATGGCGACGACATCGCCGATAAGCGCACCCGGCTCTACACCGGGCTCGGCATCGCCGACACGCACGCCGTGATCAATAACCTGCGCTGGGGTCTCGATGGCTGGATCTACGCCACGCACGGCTACAGCCGCGGCGACGTCACCTCGCCCGATGGTAAAATCGCCTTTGGCGCCGCCGGCAGCGGCGTGGTCCGCTTCAAGCCCGATGGCAGCGCCTTCGAACAGTACAGCAGCCGGGGCGGCAACACCTGGGGTCTCGACATCACCTGGGACGGCCAGGTCCTCTGGACGCAGCCGACCAGCGGCACCGTGCTTTTCCACACCGTTCTGCCGGAATCCATCCTCGCCCGCGGCAAGATCCCGGGCACGCCCTCCTGGAAAGGCATGATCGTCGGACAGCGTACCTACCCGCTCATGACCTGGCCGGAGCAGGCCTACGTGCAAATCGACCAGGTCGGCCGTTTCACCGCCGCCGCCGGCTGCGCGATCTACGATGGTGGCGCCTGGCCGGAACGCTGGAACGGCAGCTACTTCACCGGGGAGCCGACGCTCAACATCGTGCACCATCAGTTCACACGGCGCGACGGCGTCTCCTTCACCACGGAAAAGGAAAAGGGACGCGAAGAAACGGAGTTCATGCGCAGCCGCGACCTCTGGTTTCGTCCGATCGAGACGCGCATCGGCCCTGACGGCGCGCTCTACGTCGTCGATTTCTACAATCAGGCCGTCATCCACAACGACACCCGCGGCCCGCAGCACGGTCCCGCCAACGCCGCGGTGCGTCCGGACCGCGATCACTACTTCGCCCGCATCTGGCGGGTGCAGCACCAGCAGGCCCGCATGCTCCCGTCCCTCCAGCTCGACCGGACCGATCTGGCCGGCCTGACCGCCGCCATCCAGACGAGTCCCAACGCCCATGTGCGGCAGATCGCCTGGCGTCTCGCCCGCGAAAATCACCCGACTGCAGCCGTGCTCGCGTCGCTCGCCCGTCCGATGGGCAGCCCGGCGGAGCGCACCTATGAGCGCATCCGCGGCGCAATCACCTCGGAGACACGTCAAGCAGCATTGGATACGTTTCTCGCAGCGACCGACGACTGGACACGCTCGGCCGTCATCGCCGGCGCCGCCGACCATGCCACCGAATTCGTCCTCGCCGCCCTGTGCGATCCCCGCGCCACCGATCTGACTCCCTTCGTGGCCGGCGTCCTGCCGTCGGCCCTTCCCGCTGGCGCGGCCACCTTGCTGGAGGCCTGCGCCTCCTCCACCCCGCGGTCGATCACCCTGACCACGCTGGTCCTGCGCGAGCTGGCCGGGGTCAAGGTTCCCCCGACCCTCACCGAGTCAGGCACCCTGGCTTTGCGCACCCTGCTCGACCGGCCCGACACCACCATCGCTGCGCTCCCGCTGGGCGTGCTCTGGGACCCGTCGGGAACCCTGCGCTCCCGGACGGACAACCTGACTCAGGTGTTTCTGCAAAAGCTCGCCGCCCCCGGCACACCGGACGCCGAGCGGCTCGGCGTGGCCACGAGCCTGCTCGCCCTGCCCGCCCGCCGGGCCGACACGCTCGCGCGGGTAGAAGCGCTGCTGTCCGACTCCGCGACCCCCGCCACGTTGAAGTCCCCTCTCATCGCCACCCTCGGCACCGTCAGCGGTCCGGATGTCGGCGCCGCCCTCGCCTCCATCTGGTCGCGCACACGCTCCGCGCCCGTGTTCGACCAGATTCTCCGGCGACCGGAGTACGCCACCGCCCTCCTCGACGCGCTCAAGGAAGGGCGCATCGCCGCCACGGTGCTAAGTCCGGGCGACTCCGCCCGGCTGCGCACGCACCCGAATCGCCAAGTCGCCCGCAACGCCAGTGCCCTGCTCGCAAAGCTGAATCCTCAGACGCTGGAAAAGGACGTCCTCATCGCCCGGCTGACCCCGGAAGTGGAAAAACCCGGCGACTTCGCCAAAGGCCGCGCGCTCTTCGCCGCCGCCTGTGCCGTCTGCCACCGGTACAACGACGTCGGTCTCGTCGACATCGGCCCGCCGCTCAGCGGCATGGGCGCGCACGGTCCCGCCTCGCTGCTGCAGCACATCCTCGACCCCAACCGCGAAGTCGATCCGAGCTTCTGGCAATGGAATGTGACGACGAAGAAGGGCGAGACCCTGGTCGGCGTCATTGTGAGCGAAAGCGCCACCGGCCTGACCCTGCGCTCGCTCGGGGGCGATCACGAGATCAAGACGGAGGACATCGCCACACGCGAAAACACCCGGCGCTCCCTCATGCCGGAGGGGTTTGAGGGAATCGGCTCCGAGGGACTGCGCGACCTGCTCACCTACCTCTGCTCTGGCGACCAAGGCTACCGCGTCCTCGACCTCCGTGAGGCCTACACGGCGAACAGCCGCCGGGGCCTCTTCTCGCGCGAAGACCTGCCCGAGGAGTCTTTTGGACTCCACCGTCTCGGCTCCGTCACGGTTGAGGGCGTACCGTTCTTCGTCATGGACTCCGCCAAATCCCCCAACGGTCGCAACGTGGTCGCTCTCAAGGGTGGCCCGGGGACGAGTCACGCCTCCGAGGACTATCCCCAGCGCGTCACCATTCCCGTCAACGTGCCCACCTCGCGTCTGCACTTCCTCGGCGGACTCGCCGGAGGCGCCTGGCCCGTCGGCGGCGATGCCGCTCGAGGTCTGCCGGCCATGAATGTGGTCGTGACCTTCGCCGATGGTACGCGCGAGGAACATGTGCTCAAGAATGGTATCCACTTCGCAGCGTACAACACGGCTCAGGACCTTCCCGAGGCACGCGACGCCGGGGATTTCACCCAGCGGGGCAAACTGCGGGTGTTTTCGATCGCATTGAAGAAGGCGGGCCTCGTCACCCAGGTTGAGCTCGAGAGCTTCGACAACGACCTCGTGCCGTGCACGGTCGCCGTGACCGCGCAACTCGCCCCCGTGACTGCCTCCTCGGGCACGGCTCCAACCTCGGCGTCAAACCCGGCGGCCGCCGCCCTCGCCGCCGCCGCTTCAGCCGCGGTTCCCACCACGGGTCCCCGCGAGGGCGGCAAAGGTGATCGACCGTTGCCCGAGACCCAGCCGGTGGTCTGGGAAGCCGGCAAGACCCGGGTGCTCATCGTTGGCGGAGGAAGCTCGCACGACTTTGCCGCCTTCTTCGGCGGCACCGACAGCGCCACGCTGCGCGCCGCCGGTTTCAGCGTGCACTACACCGAGGATCGCGATCAGGCGGCCGCTGAACTCGGGCGAGCCGATGTCGCGGTCATCAGCGTCAATCGAAAGTTCTTCGACACCCCCGAGTATCGGAAGGCCCTGCATGCCTTCGCCGAGGCCGGCAAAGGCATCGTGATGCTGCATCCAGGCACCTGGTACGGCTACGCGCAGTGGCCGGAGCTCAATGCTGAAATCGTCGGCGGCGGCGCCCGGGGTCACGACCGCATCGGTCCTTTCCAGGTGAAAGCCGTCAAACCCACGCACCCCATCCTGCAGGGCGTACCCGCCTCGTTCGAAGTTGTGGACGAACTTTATTACTTCAACGCCGAGCCCGACAAAATCCCCGCCGGCACCGCCGCAATCGAGGTCCTGGCCGAGACGTCTCCCAGCCAGAAGTACCAACGCCCTCACCCCGCGGTCTGGGTCACCCGCCACCCGAAAGCCCGCATCGTCGGCATCACCCTCGGCCACGACCAGCGCGTCCACGACCTCGCCCCCTTCAAAACCCTCCTGATCAACGCCGTCCAGTGGACCAAGTCCAACTGACCCCAGTTCCGCTTTCACCCTTCACTCTTCGCCCTTCACTCTTCCAGCCCCCCCGCCCTCCTCCTTCCTTCGACCTTCGCGCCTTTGCGTCTTTGCGCTTCCTCCGACTCTCCGGCACCGAGTGAGGGGTGAAGAGTGAAGTGCGAAGAGTGAGGAGTGAAAGAAAGCCTCAGAGGACAGCGATCAACGTTCCCACCCTTACCTCCGTCCTCCGCGCCCTCGCGCCTCCGCGTTTAATCACCTCCTCCGTCCTCCGACCTTCGCGTCTTCGCGCTTCACTCCCATGACCACCGTCGCCGTGCTCGGTACCTACGACACCAAAGGCGTAGAACTGGCCTTCGTGGCCACCACCCTCCGCGGCCAGGGTTTTGCAACGCTGGAAATCGATGTCGGCAGCTTCGACGCCCCGGCCGCTCCCCCGGATATTTCGCGGGATGCTGTGCTGGCGGCGCTGGGACCCGACGCCAACGTCTCCGCGATCCTCGCGCGACGCGACCGCGGCGAATGTGTGGCCCTCATGGCTCGGGCGGCCACCGCCTGCGTCACCCGCCTGGTCGCCGAAGGAAAAATCCACGGCATCCTCTCCCTCGGCGGCGGGGGCGGCACCGCCATCGCCACAGCCGCGATGCGCGCCCTGCCCATCGGCTTTCCCAAGGTGATGGTCTCCACCCTGGCCAGCGGCCAGACGGCGCACTACGTCGGCACGGTGGACATCGTCATGGTCCCCGCCATTGTCGATGTGTCGGGACTCAATCGAATCTCGCGCACGATTTTTGAGAATGCCGCCGGTGCCCTGGCCGGCCTGGTGACGGCGGCGGAGCGACGCCGCCAGCGGCCCAGCGCCGACAAACCGATCATCGTCGCCAGCATGTTCGGAAACACCACCGGCTGCGTCACCGAAGCGCGCCGGATCGTCGAAGCCGCCGGTTTCGAGGTCCTCGTCTTCCACGCCACCGGCACGGGCGGCCGCGCCATGGAGTCGCTCATCGCCAGCGGCCTCGTGGCCGGCGTGCTCGACATCACCACTACGGAGTGGGCTGACGAACTGGTCGGCGGCGTGCTCACCGCCGGATCGGAGCGACTGGATGCGGCCGGCAAGGCCGGTATCCCTACGATTGTGACACCGGGGTGCCTCGACATGGTCAACTTCGGGGAGCCCGCCACAGTGCCACCGCAGTTTGCCGGCCGCACCTTTTACCGCCACAATCCCCAGGTCACCCTGATGCGGACCAACCCCGCGGAGTGTGCCCAGCTTGGCCGGATTCTCGCCGAAAAGCTCAACCGCTACCGCGGCCCCGTCACGGTGCTGCTGCCCCTCGGCGGCATCAGCGTGATCAGCGCCCCCGGCCAGCCCTTCCACGACCCCGCTGCGGATCGCGCGCTTTTTGAGTCGCTCAAGACGCACCTGCGTCCCGGAATTCCTGTGGTGGAATTCCCGAGCGCCATCAACGACCCCGCCTTCGCCCAGGCCTGCGCCGCTCAACTGCTCGCCCACCTCAAGGCGCGGTCCTAAACGTTTGCATCCGGTCCACCCTGGATCCAGGCTCCAGGAACCCGCTGAAAGTCCGGGCCGGGCCTCCGCCGCCCCACCGTCGGAAACCCTGCTGCTGACGCCACGGATCCTCGCTTCCCCATGCCCCGTCGCACCCTCCCCCTGCTCCTGTTGCTGCTCGTTCCTCCCCTTGCGGCCGCACCGTACTTTGGCAATGGCGTCCATAATGGATACGCCGACCAGACCTCCGTGGTCCTGTGGACGCGGCTGACCAAGACCCCGGGAGGCAAGACCGACGGCCGGCGTTTTCTCGAGCCGGTCGAGCAGCGCAGTGAACTCGATCAAAAGGCCAATCCCGCCGAGATCTGGGCGGCCCAGGTCCCACCCGGACTCACCCTGGAAGACATGGAAGGCGCGTGTCCCGGAATGCGCGGGGAGGTCCGGTTGACCTATCATCCCCGCACCCGGCCCGACGCACGGATCGCCACCCCTTGGACCGCGGTCGACGTGGATCGCAATTTCACCCGTCAGTGGCGTCTGTCTGATCTCGCTCCGGGCACCGCCTACGTCGTCGAACTTGAAGCCCGCTCCGCGCCCGGCGACGCCGTTTCGGACCGCCTCACGGGAGCGTTTCAAACCGCGCCGCACGCGGAGGAGGCGCGCGCCCTGACATTCTGCGTGGTGTCCTGCCACGATTACCCGCGCCGCGATGCTCCGGGCGGCCACCGCATCTACCCGGCGATGGCGGCACTGAAACCCGACTTCTACGTCCACACCGGCGACATCGAGTACTACGATCGTCCGGGCCCCTACGCCCTGACCGAGGAGCTGATGCGTTTCAAATGGGACCGACTTTACGCTCTCCCCCTGCAACGCGACTTCTGGAATCAGGTCACCTCCTATTTCATGAAGGATGACCACGATGTGCTCACCAACGACGCGTCATCGGACAAGCGCTACGGCACGGTGTCCTGGGAACGCGGGCTGCAGCTTTTCGAGGAACAAACTCCCGGCACCGCCGTGCCCTACAAGACCATCCGGTGGGGTCGCGATCTCCAGATCTGGCTCACCGAAGGACGCTATTTTCGCAGCCGCAATACCGATCCGGACGGCCCAGACAAATCGTTGTTCGGAGCGGAGCAAAAGGCCTGGCTCTTCCGGACCCTCCTGGCTTCCGACGCCACCTTCAAGGTGGTGATCTGCGCCAATCCGATCGTCGGCCCCGATCGGGCCAACAAGCGGGACAACCTCGCGAACTCGAACTGGTCCCACGAGGGCAACGAAATCCGTGCATTCCTCAACCGGATGGAAAACGTCACGATCATCACCGGTGACCGTCACTGGCAGTATGTCTCCCAACCCCCAGGCACCCGACTCTGGGAGTTCAGCGTCGGCTCGGGCTCCGACCAGCATGCCGGCGGCTGGCAGCCCGACGACGTCCGACCCGAACACCGCTTCCTCCGGGTCAAGGGAGGATTCCTCTCCGGCCACGTCGCTCGCAGCGAAGGCAAAGCCGTCCTGAGATTCGACCTCCGCGACGTCGACGGCGCCGTCGTCCACACCGAATCGTTCTCCCGGTAGCGCAACGCGGAACGCGTTTCCCGGTCCGCGCCCCGCACCCCCGGGAGGGCGTCGCTCCGACGACGCCGGTTACGCGTCACGGGTACCCTAACGGTCGGACGCAGCGATTCGTGCACCGTCCCCCGGCGCTGACGGAGCAGCGCCCTCCAGGGGTGTGACCTTCGGTCGCGGGAGATGGGCAAAAACGGCGACTGCGGGTCGCCGCTCCCCCAGGCCACCCGCAGGGTTGATCCCTGGAGGGCGTCGCTCCGACGACGCCGGTTGCGCGTCGCGCATACCACAACGGTCGGACGCAGCGATTCGTGCGCCGCTCCGTCGGCGCCAATTGCGTTCCGCGTTCCGCACCCCGTACACCTTCAGCGTTAAAAATTAAGCGTTCAGCGTTGAGCGTTCCCTCCGCCTTCCGCCGTTTCGCCCTAATAAACCCACCCGTCGCCCGTAGTCAGATTGAACCCGAGCATTTCCGCCCCGGCTTCAATCCTCCCTCCCATGACTCGCGACTTCATCACCGGTTTTGTCCTCTCCCTCGCCGTCCACGGCGGGGTGTTCCTCGCCTCCGATCTGTTTGCCAAGCCGCCAGCCCCACCCAAAGCGCCCGACTCCGACGACGACAAGATCATCTGTTTCTTCCCTCCGCCGCCGTTAGACGAAATCGAGCTCGTGCCCGACACCGACCCAGCCGACAAAGCCAAAGACGCGGACCCCGTCGCACCACCCCAGCAGACCGAAGTTATCACCGTCGCTCCCGTCGATGTGATGACCCAGAAACCCCAGCCCCCGCCGTCCCCGGACGTGCGCATCGATCACAACCAGCTCACCATCCCCGCTTCCGTCGGTCCCGGTGGCGGTGGAGGTAACAAGGAGTTCAAGATCATTGACCGCGGCCTCCTCGATGACCAGCCCACCGCCCGCTTCCAGGCCCAGCCCGTCTATCCCTTCGAAATGCGCCGCAGCGGGATCACCGGCGAGGTCGTGGTCGGTTTCATCGTCGACAGCACCGGCGGAGTCCGTGACGTCTACGCCATCCGCTCCACCCAGCGCGAGTTCGAGCCCGCCGCCGTCCAGGCCGTGGCCAAGTGGAAGTTCCGCCCCGGCCGCAAAGACGGCCGCGCCGTCAACACCCGCATGCAGGTCCCCATCGTCTTCAACATCACGGGCGAATAGGCATCGGGGAAATTAGTAACCAACATTAAATTACACGGGCAAGGACGTCGCCCCGTGCGACCCTCGCCCGCCGTTCCTCGCCGGCACCCATCCAGGTTGCCGGCGGGCTGCGTGTTACCCAGCGGGATTCTCAGCGTTCCCCCAGCCCGGCCAGCGCGAGTCCAACCCAAGTGTCACCTGCGGGAGCCACGTGCGTCCGATTACATTCAGGAGAGCGCAGCAGGATTGCACTTCATTCGATAGTGACTGAAATCCCGGCATGCCCTGTCGTACTCGCAAGTACCGCCTCGCGCTGCTGTTTGCGTGGATAGTGGGCATCGTCACCTGCGGATCGCTCCGAGCGCAACGCCCACCTACGCCCTATGAAGCCAGCCTGGCCATCGCGCGGGAACACATGGCAAAAGGCGCGCTCACACTCGCCAGCGATGCCTACCGTTCCGCCCTCGCGCTGGCGCCGGACGAAGAGGCCCGGCGATGGTGCGCATTCTGGGATATCGTTTGTCACACGGCCACGTTGTCATCGCAGCCATACTCCGAAGCGCTCAATCGGGAAATCGAGGCCTTGCTCGTGCCCTACGACCTCCAAGGTCAGGCTCGGGATGTCTATTGGGCGGAGGTGAAGAAGTATCGCCTCAATCTCCGCACCGACGAGTCACCGGCGAATCGGCTGAAGGGCTGGTGCGAAGTGGCTGATTTTTGGGGTCGGCAGAGTGACTCCGAAGCAGCGCGAAGAGGTTTCGAGGAAAGCGTGACCCGGCTGGTGCTGCTTTGGGAACGACGCGAATACACCGCTGAACTCGCCGCAACCCAACGCGCCCTCGCCTGGATGCACGACGCAGCCGCATCGGCGAAGGGTGGCGCGCGGAGTCTCCTGAAGGTGCGCCTCGCGGAAGCCCTGGAGTTGACGCGCACAGCTTCGTCCGACGCCGATCGGATCGAGCGTGCCCACGAGGAGGCCATCCATGAAAGTCCGGGAACCCCTCTCGCTGTCGAGGCAGCCCTCGCTCGCGCCTGGTGGCACAATGTCGCCATCCCCGGTGGGTCCCGACGACGAGGGGGCATCCTCGAGACCCATGTCGACTACGAGCGCGCCCTGCGGGAAATCGAGCTAGCCGTGACCCAGGCAAAGGCGCAACCCAAGCGGTCCGTACCCCTTTCCTCGTTCGAGGACCGGCTTGCCAGCCTTGAGAATCACCTCGTGGAGCTCAAGGCGCCGCGCCTCGAACTCATCTCTGATCCCGTCCAACACTCGGATACGCCACTTCTCTTCAGCATACGCGCCCATCATGTCCCAAGTGTCACGATCGAGTTGATACCGATCGACGAGGTCACTCTCCACGCCCTGCGTTCGCTGCGTCGCCACCCCCTGGCAACCCCGGCCTCGTGGTTGAGACGGGGTCCTGTCGCCTCCTGGCACCTCTCCACGTCCATTGCCGAGGGGCAGCTCGGGCAATGCACCCTCACGCGCGCCGTGAACGAGAAGCTTGAACCGGGCAACTACCTGCTCGTGGCCCGGGCAACCTCGGGCAGCCAGACCCTAATGGAGCGCACCGGCGTGCAGCTAAGTTCGCTCCGCGCGCTCGCACTTCATAACCAACCGGGAGAGGTCGAACT
>JAEUGZ010000338.1 GCA_016794725.1 Opitutaceae bacterium
CCGGCCCCGACTATCAGCAGTGGACTCTCGCTCGTACCGCTGTCCTCGGGACGCAGTCGCACGGGCTCGCTCAGTCGATACGTGCCCGACTTCAAGGTGATCCGGGCTCCCCCCAGGAGGTCAGGTGACTTCAGTCGGCGCAACTCCCGGGCGCGGCGCACGGCCGCTCCGAGGGTGGCCAGAGGCGAATTTTCTGATCCCCGCGACGCATCATCGCCGTCGGTTGAGACCCACAGCTCCACTTTAGCCAGAAGCGGCGCACCCAGCAGGCACGCCGTTACCAAGAACCACACGCGAACTCCCCGCTTCCATCGATACCTGCTCATGTCGAATGCATCCGACACTCGTGGATGCGAAAGGCGCAGGGGGCTCGCCTGACACGTCTCCTCCGGGGGCCGGCTTATGATCCCGCAACTTCGACTCAAAATCGCGGCAGACTCAACCGGCGAATTCACCTATTTTGATTCACCCGCGACCGCTCTCGCCGGGACCGCTTCGCGCGGTGTGAGCTCGATCCCGACCAAGGAAGCCTCGGTTACCACACCTTCATCCGCGCTGGTTGTCAGCCCCCGTGTTTCCTGCTAGACCCTTGCCCTTGACCTCAATTCCCTCGATCCACTGGAGGAACCAGGTCCGCCACCGCCGGGCTGCAACGCTTCGCGCAGCGAGCCTCGCGTTGCACCTTCTGGTTGCGATCATCGTCGGAGTGGGGGGAGGCGCAGACTCCGCCGCCGCCACCGCCACCGCTGGAGTGACTTTGACGTGGGCCAGCGAGGTGACGGGGCAAACGCTGGCGCTGGTGAACCACGCACCCGCCCAGGTCGGCGCTCCGGCCACCCGCACGCCCGTGGTGTTCTACCTACTCAATCTCCCCGCTCCGAGAATTGGCACCGAGTCGGATGACGTCCTGATCGCAGACCTGCTGGCGCAGGGTCTTCGCGTGGTCACCGTGGACTACCGCTCTCACCCGCGGGCCAGGGTTCCCCAGCTCAACCGGGACTTGCATCAGCTGCGCACCGCGGCTCAGCAGGGACTCCTCGGTGGGGATTCCGTCGATCTCGCCCGGGTTTATCTGGTGCCGTCCGGCCACCGCCTGGAGCGCGACCTGCCCTACGCTGAGGAGGCGGGCCGCACGCTCTGCTTCGACCTCATCGCACCGTCACGTCCCGCCCGGTCTGTCGGGGTGGTGCTGGAATTCTCCTGCGACAACGCCAACCGCATGGGCAATGCGTCGCTTCAGGTCTGCTCCGACACCGTTCTCGATGCGGCGGCGACCGAGGGACACGCCGTCGCCATGGCCGACCATCCCGTGCCCGCTCCGTACAAGGGCATCGACCCGATGCCGGCCTGCGCGCTGCGGGCCAAAGCTGCGGTTCGCGCCGTGCGTCAGGCCTCGCTTGCTCGTGGATTGAACGGTAGAATCGTGCCCTTCGGTTTCTCCCGCGGCAGCGGCATTGCCCTCCTGCTCGTCACCACCCGAAACCAGTCTGAATTTGAAGGCTACGGAGCCTGCGCAGGAGTCCCCAGCGACGTGCAGGGCGCGGTGATTCTCTCGGGGCGCTTTACCTACCTCGATTTGCTGCCGGGTGACCCGATGATTCCGCGGTACGAAAAAGCCTGGGGGCCGCGCGCCTCCCATGAAACCGTTTGGCGTCGGCACGGCGCCCTCACCTATGCGGCAGGGGCGCTCGACGTTCCTCTCTTTCTCAGCATCAACGAAGCCGAATCGCCAGAGGCCTTGCACCAGATGCAGGTGTTGCGGAACACGCTGGCCGCGCGAAAGAGCCCGTTTGTCTACGCGCCGGAATCCGACGGTCGGGGCCACCGGGTGCCGCTCAGTCCATCGGTCCTCGCGGGGCTGCATGCCTACCTGAGCGAGCGCCTCACCGCAGCGTCCCCAACGCCGTGAACGAACGCCCCTGCTTCACCTTCCATGAAAACACGGTTTCGCCGCAGGGTGTTGCACCTCGGCGCCGCGGCAGCGGCGCTCCTGTTCCTGGGAGGGCTCGCGCCCGCGCAAACCGCGACCCCGCCCTCCCGCCCCGGTGACGCGGACCGCTTTCTCACGCTCTTTCAGCCCACCCAGACCGACCTGGCCACGCTGTCGCCGGACGGCCTCCTTCTCGCCTACACGCGTCGGGACCAGGACATCATTGCGGTGGTGATCGTGGAGGTCGACCACCCGGCCAAGGTCAAGGCCCGCGTGCTGGTCGTCGACGATGCCCGGGCCACTCCGCGCTTTGACACGGTCGTGGAGCGCACCCCTGCATCCGTCCGTTGGATGCGTTGGGTGAGCAATACCCGGCTGGTGGTTGAAACCAACGCCCAGGCCTCGGTCAGCGCCACCCGGAGCCTTCCCGGAACGGTGCTCGCCTTCGACGCCGATGGCGGGAACGCGAAACTCCTTCTCAATGCCCGATCCCTGGAGGAGAACGTGCCGGCGGCCGTGCTTGAACGCGGCACGCGCGACCGCAAGCCGCTGGGAGCGACGGTGGACGATCCCAACTTCGGGCGTGACGCGTCCGGTGGTGGTCTCGACACCACGGGTGCTCCGCCGCAGCAACTGCCGGGCCTCGGATTCGAGGAGCCTTCAGGCGTCTTGTTCAGCCCGATTGGCGCCCCCGCGGACGCGGGCGCCCAGTCCGACCCGGCGGATACACGCTATGCCGTGATCTCGCGACCTCTCGTACCGTCGGTGTTCGACCTCGACCCTGCCACGCCGGGCTCGGTCCTGGTGCGCGCCATTGGCGCCGCCAGCTATCTGGTTTACTCCGTCGACACGGTCACCGGCAAGGTCCACCTGCGGTCCGACTACACCTACAATCCGGAACAGATTCCGCTCTATGATCGACAGGGGGTGCCGCGCATCTCCGTGCCCAGCACCACCGTGGAGTCATTTCCCCACCGCTACCGCCTCGAACGGGGCCCGGGCGCAAAGCACTTTTCCAGTCTCGACCAGATCCCAGGGCTTCTTCCAGCGGCGGCCTTCATTGTCTCGCCTGAGCGCCACTTTCTCGAGCGGGCCGTGCCGGTCGGCTTCGATGAGCGACCGGAGATTCTCTACTACGCTTCCAATCTCGGACGCGACACCTTCGGCCTCTACAGCCTCGATCTCTCCACCGGCAAACGAACGGAGGTCGCCGTGGAACACCCACGCCTGGACCTCATCCCGCAGCCCGATGGTGCGTTCGTCTCGCAGGGAACGCTGGTGTACGACCGCTATACCCGCAAACTGGTGGGACTCCGCGTCCGGGACACCTTTCGCTCCGGGCTCTGGCTCATTCCCCAGCTCCAGGCCATCCAGGATGCTCTCGTAAAGTCGCTCCCGGGACGAAACGTCGATGTATTGGAATGGGATGCCTCGGGCCGGCGGTTTCTCGCGGCGGTAAGCGGGCCGAGTGACGCCGGCGGCTTTGTCGTATTTGACACCACCACCATGAAGGCGATGCAATTCGCCCGTCGGGCACCCTGGCTCGACACCCGGGTTTCGAACCAGACGGCATCGGTGACCCTGGGTGGCAAGACCTCCCCCGCCCTTGTCTGCCAGCTCACCCTTTCGCGCCAGGCAAAGGTCAAACCCATGCCCTTGATTGTCGTCTGCCCTTCGGCCCCGTGGGAACGCATTCCCACGGAGTTCCAGCCCGAAGTACAGGCGCTCGCCGACATGGGCTTCGCCGTGCTCCAGCTGGACGGCCGCGGAGCGTGGGGTTCTGGCGTGCGCCGTCGCGAACGCATTCACGAGGGCTACGCCGCGGCCCAGGCGGACGACATTGTGCAAGCCATCGAAGGACTGGCGAAGGCCTTTACGCTCGATGTGCACCGGGTGGGAATCATCGGCGCCGGCTACGGTGGTCACGTGGCACTGCGCACGGTGCAACGCCACCCGGGTCGGTTCCGGTGTGCGGTCGCCCTGGACGCGCCGGTCAATCTCGAACGCTGGCTCAGCGAGGATCGCTGGACGACGCGCGCGGTCGCCCCGCAGCTCGTCCGTAGCTACTACGGCACTCCGGAAGAACTCCAAAACTCGACATTGCTCAAGGACAACGCCGCCATGCGCATTCCCTTCTACTTTCTCGCTTATCCCGGCAAGGATGGCGATTGGAGACGCACCTCCTATCTGGAATCCAAGCGGCTCGCCTCCGCCCTGCGCGGACCGGAGGTGCCGGTGGAGCAATCCGATCTGAGCGAGGAGTTCATTCGCGGCCTGCCCAAGGCCCGGGCGGCGGTGTACCGCGACATCGAGCTGTTCTTCAATACCTACCTTTACGACTTCACGGTGAAGGTCGGCGACCTCCAGGTGAAAGACGACGCACCCCCCCCCGTCCCACCCCAAACCAAGGCACCCAGGCACCACGCCCCAACGCCGTGCCCAACGGGGGGATTTGACGGTAGTTGCCCTCACACCGCAGCAGCGGTCTGAACCGGGTTTGCAGCCTCCTCCCACATTCAAACTGTCCGAGGGTGATTCGCCTCAAAATCGGACTGAAGTTTCGACCACTCCCTCGCGCTCGATAAAATATGCCACAAATAATTGTCTAACAATATCTAACAGGCTTTAAGACACGTGTCTTCTATCGATCGAATTCTGGTTTCCCACGATCCGGCCCCACTTGACCTTAGGATCCCGATAGAAGCAGCCGTATTCTCGGAAGTATCGCGTGTTCTAACGTGATAAAACCGGGAACATCTCTCATAGTTCTCGACGTTAGCTTGCTGGCGTCACCCAACCCCTAACCCCAGATTCGTATGAACTGCCTGCACCCCACCAGGGCGTCCCTGCTGACGCTTCGGTTTCGCGCCCTCCGCCCCTTCGGCTTCCTGTTTGCCATGGTCCTGGCGCTTGTCGTTGTCCCCGGAACCGTATTCGCCCAGGATTCCGCCACCGGCACGATTTCCGGCCGCGTGCTCAACGGATCCAATGGCAAGGCCTTGAGCAAGGCGCTTGTATCGGTACAGGGAACTACGCTCACCACCCTGACCAATGACTTTGGCGAATTCACGCTGCGCAATGTTCCAGCTGGCGCCGCCTCCCTGCATGTCAGCTACACCGGAATTGATCCGACCGTGACGCAGGTGACCGTCGGTGCGGGCACGACCACGCTGCAGGACATCACCCTCGCCGCCGGCGGGTCCGTCGGCAAGGACGGCACCGTCATGCTCGACCCTTTCACGATTGAAAGCGGCCGCTTCAAAAGCGCCGCCGACATCGCCATCAACGAGGAGCGCTACTCGGTCAACATCAAGAACGTCGTCGCGGCCGACGCCTTTGGCGACATCCCCAGCGGCAATGTGGGAGAGTTCATCAAGTTCCTTCCCGGCGTCGAAATCTCCTATGGCGGCACCTACACCTCCGAGACCGACGCCTCCGGCATTTCCGTACGCGGCTTCGGACCGGAGGACACCGCCATCTACATCGACGGCGTGCCGATCTCCAGCGCCTCCCCCGCCAGCTTGAGCAATGCGGTCGGTCTCGACATGATGTCGATCAACAACGCCTCCCGCGTCGAACTGGTCAAGGTGGCGACACCCGACATGCCGAACAACTCCATCGGCGGCTCCATCAACCTGATCTCCAAGTCGGCTTTCGAGTATTCGAAGCCGACCGTCTACTGGAAGGCCTACATGACGATCAACTCGGAGGATCCCAATGTCTTCAAGAAGATCGCCGGACCAACCGACGAGAAGATCTACGGCAGTCGGCCCGGCTTCGACCTCACCTACGCCCACCCGATCAACGATCGCATCGGCATTTCCGTGACGCTGTCCCGCTTCAGCCAGTTCAGCGAGAACCGGCGCTTCCGCCCGGAGTGGACACTCGCCAACGTGACCAACCAGACCACCAATCTCGACCTGCGTCCCCTCGGGGGGGCCACCGGTGTGACGGCGACCAACGCCCTCGGTCAGATCAGCCTGGCCAATCCGTTCCTGACGCGCGTCTCGATCAGCGACGACCCCCGGTTCTCCACGAGCAATTCGGGTTCGCTCAAAGTCGACTGGCGTCCCCTGCCCGGACTTTCCCTCTCCGGCAGCTACCAGATCTCGACCTACGAGTCGGCCGACGCGGTCCGGCGGCTGCAGATTCGTATCCAACGGCCCCAGACCTGGGATGCCACCAGTACCATTTCCTATCCCTACGTGCAGGCCGCTCAGTCCGCCAATGGTGCCGTGTTCACCCCGAACAGCACCCTGGACATGAACATCGACTCGCGCGACAAGGAAGGCATCACCCACACCGGGTTCTTCCGCGCCATCTACAAGAAGGGTCCCTGGGACATCTTCGCACTCGCCAGTGCCTCCACCTCGCGCGGCTCCTACAAGGACGTCGAGAACGGCCACTTCTCGACGGTCGACGTCAGCTCCAGCATCGGTCGGATCGCGTTCGAGAACATTCAAGACGGCGTGCCCGGCAGCGTGAAGGTCGACGACCGCTTCGGGGTCCCCTTCAACTTCACGGACCTGAGCAAGTGGAACACCCCGACGATCCAGGCCCGTTCCGGCAAGGCGGAGTCCCTCGACGACGTCTTCAACTACAAGTTCGATCTGCGCCGCGAACTCGACTTCCTGCCTTGGAACGCCGTTCGCCTCGCCTTCAAAACCGGTTTCCTGCGTGAGGAAACGTTGAAGAAAAAATGGGGCCTCGGCACGGGCTACCGCCAGACCTACGTCGGCCCCGCCCTCAGCACCGCCGACTACCTCGACAACACCTATGTCGGTTACGATCCCGGTTTCGGTTTCGCACCCCAGCAGTGGATCAGCACGTACCGTCTTTACGACATCTACGCCGCCAATCCGGCCTACTTCAACGCCAATAGCGACAGCGATCAGGTCAACAACTACAACAGCTACGTGGGCCAAAACAAGCGCATCAAGGAGGTGAAGAACGCCTGGTACGCCATGATCGACGGCTCGGCCCTGAACAATCGCCTGAATTTCGTGGCCGGATTGCGAAGCGAGGACGCCAAGCGCACCGGGTTCGGTCCCGCCACCGACAGCAAATGGAACTTCCTCAAGTTGAAGGACGGCACCCTCTATCGTGACGCCTCCAACCCGAATGGCGTGCGTTTCGACCAGGCGACCAGCCCGCTCTTCGCCACCACCGCCGCCGGGACCGCGCTCCGCAGTGCCCTCACCACCGCCGGAGTCACCTATCCCACCACCTACACGCCGATCAGCACCAGCACGCTGGCCGGACGTATGCTCAACTTAAAAGCGCTCCAGCCGGTCTATGGCGAATCGAAGGGCGACCCGTCCTACAGCATCAACGCCGCCTACGACATCACCAAGAAGTTGGTCGGCAAGGTCGCCTGGTCGCGCTCATTCGGTCGGATTCCACTGGAGTCCGGCACGGTGGGACTGCTCACCGGTGGTGGCGGTGGCATTACCATCAACGAAGCCGAAACCGCCGGTTCCACGCCGGCAGGGACGATCTCCATCGCGAACCCCAACCTCCTCCCCAACATCTCTACCAACTGGGACTTCGCTCTGACCTACTACACCGAGCGCGGCGGCAAACTGGGGGTGTCCTACTACACCAAGGCCGTGAAGAACTTCGAGGAACAGATCACCACGACGTCCAGCGATCCGACCTTCGCCCTCGTCCTGGACTCGCTCGGCCTGGATCCGACGGAGTATGAAGGATGGAATGTCACCACCGCGGTCAACGGTATCGGCACCGGCAAGGTCAATGGCTACGAACTGGAAGTCTTCCAGGATTTCCGCTTCCTCCGGCAATTGGGTGAATGGGGCAAGCGCATCAATGTCTTCGCCACCTATTCCCATTCAAAGCGCTCCGAGACCAACACCACCCGCATCTCGGCCCGTCCAGCGGCCAGCTCACTGGCGACCGCCGGCGTGACCGTCTCCCCCAACCGCCTTAGTTTCAACATCAAGGCCACCTGGCGGGATCTCACGCTCACTCAGAGCAACGGCAATGTGGTGTACAACGGGGTGACCTACCAGCTCGGCACTTTTGACCCGTCAGTGACCAAGGTCGACGCCAACTTCAATTGGCAGTTCTCCAAGAAATACGGGTTTTTCGTCAGCGGCCGCGACATCCTCAATCAGGGCAGCCGCAAGGAACGCATGGACATGGGTGGCATCTACCCGGCCTATGCCCAGTGGGACGACATCAAGGAATTTGGCGTCCAAATCACCTTCGGCATCAAGGGCAGCTTCTAAGTCTCCCTTCCCGAGGGTCGACATTCCAGGCCCGGCCGCAGCAACGACCGGGCCTTTTTGTTGGTGAAATGAACCCGCACCGTCCCCCGGTGTCGGGTCTCCCGGGCACCGAACTGCTCTCCGACGATCGCTCCAACTCAGCCAATCACTTGCTTGAAGCTAGGATCAGCTGATCTCTTCCGCCTCCCATGTCCCTCGTCCTCCGCCTTCTCCTGATCTGCCTCGCCTTGGGCCTTTCGGCCGGACTCCGCGCCGAATCATCCGTGCCTCCCCGCGCCGTGCTGGAACAGCGTGCCACCAAGATCGCCACCAGCCTGAAACTCGCCGACCCTGCCAAAACCACCCGGGTCGCCACCTTGATTGCCAACCAATACGAGTCTCTCGCCAGGATCCACGCCCTGCGTGACGAAAAGGTGAAGGCGGCCAAGACCTCGGCCTCAAACGACAAAGCCGGCAGCGAATCGTCCATCAGCGCCGCACGGAACGAAGCCACCGCCTCCCAGGATCAGCTGCATGCCAGCTACCTGGCCGCCCTCGCCACGGAGCTGTCCCCCACCGAAATCGATCAGGTCAAGGACGGCATGACCTACGGAGTCCTGCCTCTCACCTTCCGGGTCTATCAGGAAATGCTTCCCCATCTGACCGCCGAACAAAAGGCCCAGATCCATGCCTGGTTGGTGGAGGCACGGGAACACGCCATGGATGCCAGCACCTCCGAAGAAAAGCACGGTTGGTTTGGCAAATACAAGGGACGCATCAATAATTATCTCTCCGCCGCCGGCATCGACATGAAGCAGGCCGAGCGAGATCTCGCCGCCCGGCGCAAAGCCGCTGAATCCAAGTAAACCGCACCTCCCATGAATCCGATGTCTTCTCCTCTCCACCGTCCCGGCTTCGCGCCCGCCCTGCGGCTTCTCACGTTCCTCGTCCTCGCCGGCATCGCTCACGCCCAATACCCCGCCATTTCCAGCTCGGTCAAGAAAGAGTCTGATGCACGCAAGGCCGCCGCCGATGCCCGTTCAGACGAAGCCTTTTCCCGGGCGCTGCCCATCATCGAATCCTGGGCCGCCAGAGGGAAACCCTACCTGCCCGGAGCCGCGGAACCCAAGGATCTGCCCCAGGCCTCCATTCCCGCCTTCCCGGGAGCGGAAGGCGGCGGCATGTACAGCTTCGGCGGCCGGGGCGGCAAAGTCTGGGTTGTCACCAGCCTGGACGACTCGGGCCCAGGCACCCTCCGGGAAGCACTCGAAGCAGGCGGCCCTCGCATCATCATCTTCAACGTCGCCGGCATCATCACCCTGAAGGACCGGATTCGCATTCGCGCGCCCTACGTCACGCTCGCCGGCAGCACGGCGCCGGGCGACGGCGTGTGCATCGCCGGCAACACGGTCGAACTGGAAACCCACGATGTCGTCATCCGTCACCTGCGCTTCCGCCGGGGTGCGACCTGGGTCGGAGATCGCAACGACTCGATCGGCGGCAACCCGATCGGCAACATCATGATCGACCACGTATCGGCGTCCTGGGGACTCGATGAGAACATGTCGATGTACCGCCACATGTACCAGCCACCGACAGGCGGGCCGGAGCTCAAGCTGCCCACCGTCAATATCACGATCCAAAACTCCATCTTCAGCGAGGCCCTCAACACCTACCACCACGCCTTCGGCAGCACGATCGGCGGCTTGAACAGCACCTTCCACCGCAACCTCTGGGCCTCCAACTCGGGACGCAATCCCAGCGTGGGCATGTACGGTGACTTCACCTTTGTGAACAATGTCCTGTTCAACTGGGTTCACCGCAGCATCGACGGCGGCGACCACCGCAGTTTGTTCAACATCTACAACAACTACCTGAAGCCCGGCCCCGCCACACCCAAGAACGAGCCGATCGCCTGGCGCCTGTTGAAGCCGGAATCGGAACGCAGCAAGACGGTGGTGGATCACTTTGGCCGGGCCTACGTCGCAGGCAACGTGGTGGAGGGGAACGAGCGCGTCACCCGGGACAACTGGGACGGGGGTGTTCAGCCTGATTCCAAGGCACCCGTATCCACCGTCCTCCCCTCGATCAAGGTGGAACGTCCCTTCGGCCACGCCCCGCTCACCGTGCTCGACGCCAAAAAAGCGTATGACTACGTGCTGGCCAACGCCGGCGCGACCCTGCCGGTGCGCGATGCGGTTGACCGGCGCGTGATCGAGAGTGTCCGCTCCGGTCGGGTCAGCGTCGAAGCCGGTTCCGACGTCACGCCGGAGTCCCGGGCGGTGGGCTACAACGAGCGCTCACTCGCCGAGATCGCCGACCGCATCAACAAGGGGATCATCACGCATCCCTCCCAGGTCGGCGGCTACCCCGAGTACCGCGGCACGCCGTACATCGACACGGACCGGGATGGCCTGCCCGACGCCTGGGAAAAGGCGCACGGGCTGGACCCCCAGAATCCGGCCGACGCCGGCGCTGACCGGAACGGCGACGGCTACACCAACATCGAAGATTTCATCAATGGCCGGGATCCCCGCAGCCCCAGGATCGACTGGAAGGACCTCAAGAACAACGTCGACGCCCGCAACGGCCCGATCTGACCCGAAGCACCGTGAATCTTGTTTTGTCCGCACCTCGCACCCGCGCATCGGCGCGCGGGTGGCGGGCCGCCTGCTTCATGCTCCTGGTCACAGTGGGTTCGGCGATGGCGCCGGCCGGCACGGCGCGACTGTGGTACGCGCAGCCCGCCGCCAAGTGGGAGGAGGCCCTGCCGGTCGGAAGCGGGCGTCTTGGCGCCATGGTCTTCGGCCGGACCGCAACGGAACGCATCCAGTTTAACGAGGACACGCTTTGGACCGGCAAACCCCACGACTATGTCCGCGCCGGCTCGGGCGACGCCTTGCCCGAGGTGCGCAAGCTCCTGGCCGAGGGAAAGGTCAAAGAGGCGGAGGCCCTCGGACGAAGCCGGCTGCTCAGCGATCCGGTTCGCCAAAAAGCGTATCAACCGTTCGGTGACCTCTGGCTCGATTTCCCCGGGCACGAAACCGTCCATGACTATCATCGCGAACTCGATCTCGACCGCGCCATCGCGGTCACATCCTACCGGGTCGGAACCGTCACTTACCGGCGTGAGGTGTTCGCCAGCCACCCCGCGCGTGCCCTGATCGTGCGGCTGAGCGCCAGCGGGGACGGAGCCCTGACAGCCAGGATCCGGCTCGGGTCCCCGCATCGCGACAGTCGCGTTGCGGCGGGCGACGACGCCACCCTTCACCTGGACGGCAGCGTACAGCCGGACGGGTTGAAATTCGCAGCCCGCCTCCAGGTCATTCCCGACGGAGGCAGCCTGCGCCGGGAAGGAGAGACCTGGATCATTGCAGGCGCCCGATCCGCCCTGCTTATCCTCGTGGCAGAGACCAGTTTTCGCAGCTACACCGACATCACCGCGGATCCCGCGCAGCGCTGCCTCGACGCCCTGCGGACCTTGCGCGGTCGTACGTACGCCTCGCTCCAGGAAGAACACACCGCCGACCATCAGCAGCTTTTTCGCCGGGTTTCGCTCGCCCTCGCCTCCCCGGAGGCGGCCCTGGCCGCAGATGCGCGGCCCACCGACGTCCGACTGAAGGAGGTCCGCGCCGGCGGTACGGTCGTATCCGACCCCTCCCTCGTCAGCCTCCATTTCGCCTACGGCCGCTACCTCCTGATCGCCAGCAGCCGCCCCGGCTCGCAACCCGCCAACCTTCAGGGTGTCTGGAACGAACTGCTCGACCCACCGTGGGAAAGCAAGTGGACCACCAACATCAACGCGGAGATGAATTACTGGCCGGCGGAGGTCACCCACCTCACCGAGTGTCACACGCCCCTCTTTGATTTGATCAGCGACCTCGTGGTCAGCGGGGCCAGGACCGCCCGGTCCCTCTATCGGAGCCGGGGCTGGGTCCTGCACCACAACACCGACCTCTGGCGCGGCACCGCCCCCATCAACAACATTGACGGGCTCTGGCCGACCGGCGGGGCCTGGCTTTGCCACCACCTCTGGGAGCACTACCTGTTCACCGGCGACCGCGCCTTTCTCGCGGAGCGGGCGTATCCGGCCATGCGTGACGCATCGCTCTTTTTCGTCGACAGCCTGATCCAGGAGCCCACCCACGGCTGGCTCGTCACCTCACCCTCCTTCTCCCCCGAACAAGGCACGCTTTGCATCGGACCTACGATGGACACGCAGCTGATCCGCTGGCTCTGGCAGGCCACCGTCGAGGCCGCCCGCCAGCTGGACCGGGACGCCGGTCTCGTGACGGAACTCTCGGGACGGCTCTCCCGGCTGCCACCTCCGCTTGTCGGGCAACACGGTCAGCTCCAGGAGTGGCTCGAGGATGTGGACAAACCCAACAACCAGCATCGTCACCTCTCGCCCCTGTGGGCGCTGTTTCCAGGATCCGACATCGTACCCACCGACCCCGTCGTCTTCAACGCGGCCAAACGCCTGCTCACGTGGCGCGGCGATGGTTCGACCGGGTGGAGCTACGCCTGGCGTATTCCGCTCTGGGCGCGCGTCGGCGACGGCGACTACGCCCTGCGTCAGCTGTCCTTTCTTCTCACCAAACGCACGCTGCCGAATCTGTTCGACCTGTGCGGACCGTTCCAGATTGACGGCAATTTTGGGGCCACCGCCGGTGTCGCCGAAATGCTGCTGCAAAGCCATCAACGGACCCAGGACCCGGCTCGAACCGTGGTCATTGACCTGCTTCCCGCGCTGCCCCAAGCCTGGCCGGCCGGACACGCCACCGGCCTGTGCGCCCGCGACGGCTTTGTCGTCGATCAGGAGTGGGGCGAGGGCAAACTCACCCGCGTCACCCTGACCTCGCGTTTGGGACGACCCGTGGTACTGCGGTCCCGTTCGGGCGAGGTGCGGCTTGAAACCAGGGCCGGGGAATCCGTGGCGCTTGACGGCTCACTCCAGTTGATTCGATCCGGGACTCGTTGACTTGGGGCCCGGGGCCCCGGACAGGGTGCAGGACGTGCGAACGCGATTGTCCCGCGGACATTCCCGGGACAACTTGGAGACGTTCCCAACCTTCGCCCCATGACCCACGTACCGCTCAGTCCCTACCAGGAAACCCTCGGCCTGATCTACTTTGCCCGAATGCTCGACAAGATCCGGCTTCACGCGAAACACGAGCTGCGCGAGGATTTTCAGGCCAACCTGGGCAAGGGATTCGATGGACGCTGCACCCATTTCCTGCGCATCGCCTACCCCGACCTCGTCCGTCGGACCCTGGAAGGCGGCACGGACGAGGAAGTACTTCGGTGGTGTTTTCAGCACGGACGCGAGCCGAGCGAGGGCGACATCTTCGTCTGGAACGGATTCCTGCGCAAGGTGGGTTGGAACGATTCGGTGACAGAGACCTTGGCCCGCAGAAAACGGGAGAGCGGACTCGAGGGTCGCGACGATATCCTGACCATGCTCGACTACTTCGAGGTCGACGAAGGCCGGCGCCCGTAGACGGTCCAGCCGGAGAAACGAGGGCTCTCTTCCGGTGGAGGGCGACGCTCCGTCGGCGCCGGTTGCGCGTTGCGTGCGACAAAACGTGCGGGCGCGGTGGTTCGCGGACCGTCCCCCGGCGTCGTCGGAGCGACGCCCTCCATTCGAGGCAACCCCAATCGACAAGGAGTACCGTCGGCCGGCTTAAGTTGACCCGCATGCACCCCGCGGCACAGACAAACCCAGATCCATGCCTCAAGCCGCCCTCCATCGGTTCGACACTGACTCTGAATTACATAAGTCCCTCGCATCCTTGCTTATCCATGTCTATCCATGGTTCAATTCGTCGTGCTGGCCACGGATCGCGGAGCGATCCCTTCATTTTTTCCATCATTCGTGACTCAATCCTGAGCCGAGGAGCGTAGTACCTCATGAACACAGCCCGATCAACGGGTTGGTTCTGAACCTCCATGAAACTTCCATCGTTTGTTACCGCATTTCTCCTGGTTGGCTCCTGCTCGCTGCAACCCGTCGAGGCACAAACCGTCATTGCCAACGATCACGTGCCGAGTCCCACACCGATTGCCACCGATCCCAAGGATACGGCACCCGCGTTGATGCCCGGTGTGACGCGCCTCCAACTGGTGCGTGACATTGTCAATGGCTTCGCCCCGCCCGAGGCGCCGGCCCGGGTGGGCGTCCTGGTCCGGGAAAGGGTGCACTTCACCGCCCCGCCGGACTGGCCGGCCCCGATTCAGTGGACCAAGAATGGAGAGGCCATTCCCGGTGAAACCGGCGCCCAGTTGATACTGCCTTCCGTCACCCTCGCCGACACCGGACAGTACTCGATTCAGGCCAACGCTCCGTATCCATACATCCCCACCAGTGTCCGGCTCGATGTCAGCATCCTCGGACGCTTTGGCAACTTCTCCGCGCGGATCAAACTCGCGCCGGGCAATGACACCCAGATCGTCGGTTACTCGATCAGCGGCAAGGAATCCAAGCGCCTCCTGATCCGCGCGGTCGGCCCGACTTTGCGCACCTTCGGGGTGACCCAGCCTGCGTCGCAGCCGCGCTTCCGCATTTACACCGCGGACGGCAAGGAGCTGCAGATCGTGCGGGCCGCAGTGGTGCTGCCGCAGCGGTACTGGGACGATCTTTTCCGCCAGGCCGGAGCCTTCCCGCTGACCGGTGGCGAGCGGGTATACGAGGCGTACGACGCGTTCGACCTGCAGCCGGGCACCTACACCATCCACGTCAGCGATGACGCGCACCAAGGCGGTGAAGCACTCGTGGAAATCTACGAGTTCGACACCTACCCACCCCTTCTCGGATAAACTGGAGAAACGACGTGGTCCCCACGTGGGGCCGCGGTGGGGATCGGACTCGCCGGTCGGCTCAACCACGACCGGCGAAACGGGTGACAACCGAGCACTCGGTCCCCCTCCACCGCGGTCCCGTAACGTCGGACCGCCAATCGAGCCTCCTGATCCAACCCATGCCTGTCGCAGGACAACGGCAGCGAGAGGATTGAA
>JAEUGZ010000342.1 GCA_016794725.1 Opitutaceae bacterium
GCTCACCATGGTGGATGATTGCCACGCGACGGGATTTCTCGGCCCTGGTGGACGCGGCACCCACGACTACCACGCCTTGCTCGGAAAAATCGATCTGCTCACCGGCACCCTGGGCAAGGCGCTGGGCGGCGCCAGCGGAGGCTACATCAGCGGCCGTCAAGAGGTAGTGGCCCTGCTCCGCCAGCGGTCGCGTCCCTACCTCTTCTCGAACTCGGTCGCGCCCTCGGTCGTCGCCGGTGCCCTGGCTGCTTTGGATATTCTCGAAGCATCGTCCGAATTGCGGGATCGTCTGGCAGAAAACACCCGCCACTGGCGAGCGGGGCTCGCCCGACTCGGTCTCACCGTAAAGCCGGGCACCCACCCGATCACTCCCATCATGCTGGGCGATGCCCGCCGGGCTCAGTCGACGGCCGCCGACCTTTTGGAGCGAGGCGTCTTCGCGGTCGGGTTCTTCTATCCGGTGGTCCCAGAGGGGCAGGCACGCATCCGAACCCAGGTCAGCGCAGCCCACAGCACGGCTGACTTGGATTTCGCCCTTGAGCAAATTGCCGGCGTTTCAGCCGCCCGGGGCTAGTCGGGCTTGGATCGCCCGCAAGGCAAAGCCTTGCACCCCGCGCGCGCCTGCGCAGTGTGCTTCCTTCTCGAATGTCCCTTTCAAACGACCGCTTTTGGCTCTGGTGCGCCGGCGCGTGCTACTTCGCCGGGCTCGTGCTCGGCACGGTGGCTGTCCTGCGCGAACGGAAGCACTCGCGAGGACTGATGTACTTGATCGTGGTCGCCGGCTATATTCTGCAAACCACGGGGCTTTATCTGCGCGGACTGGAGGTCAAAGGCTGTCCGATTGGCAATCAGTTTGAAATATTTCAGTTCACCGGCTGGTCTGCCACGACGCTTTACCTGGTGATTGGTGCGACGTTCCGGTTGAGCCTTCTCGGTTACTTCACGTCCATGCTGTCGGCGGCCCTCGCGCTCGTGTCGCTCAGCATGCCGGCGTGGGACGCGACCCATCGTGTCAGCATCTTTGGCGGCAACGCGTGGATCGAGTTCCATGCGGCGCTCGCGCTGTTCAGTTATGGGGTGTTCGCGCTGCTCGCCCTTACCTCGATCCTTTTCCTGCTCCGCCATTTTTCGCTGAAAAACAAGAAGTTGGACGGTGCTTTCGCGTTCCTGCCGCCCATTGTTGATCTCGATCATATCAGTTTTCGGCTCCTCGTGGCGGGCGTGGTCCTGCTCGCGGCTTCGCTCGGGGTGGGATCGGTCTGGTGGCTCCGGGATGTCGAAACCGTCCCGATGACCAAGATCGTCGTCACCGCCGGCATCTGGGTTGCCTACGCCGTGGCCCTCGGTTTGCGCCAGCGGGGTATCCTGCTTGCCAAGCGGCTCGCCTGGGTCTGTGTGGCGCTGTTCGGAGCAGCGCTCCTATCCCTTTCGACCATCTCCTCCCACAAGGCGGCGTTGCCGGCCAGTCACGCGCTCCATCCGTCCCCGTGAGTTCCCCGTCCCCTTTGCCGTCGCTTTTTGTGGTGGGAGCCAACCACCACACCACGCCGCTCGAACTGCGCGAGAAGCTGGCGCTCACCGCCGAAAAACTCGCCACGTTTCAGCACCTGGCCGCCCAGATTGAGGGAATGAAGGAACTCGCGGTGTTGAACACCTGCAACCGGGTCGAGTTTTACGGCGTGGCCGGCTCGAGCCATGCCATTGAGCGCCTCCAAGCCGAGTTCTGTCGGTTGTCGGGCATGCCGGAAGCAGACTTCGCCGAGATCCGAAAACTGGCGGGCGGCAAGGATGCCATCATCCATCTCCTCTCCGTGGCGTGCGGACTCGAATCCCAAATGCTGGGTGAGAACGAGATCTTCGGCCAGGTGAAGGACGCCTACGAGGCCGCCCAGAAACGGCAGTCGGTCGGGCCCGTGCTCAATCGGGTCTTCCAAAAGGCATTCCAGGGAGCGAAGCACGTGCGCACCAACACGGCAGTCAACGCGGGACAGGTCAGTGTCGCGAACGTTGCAGTGGAACTCGCCCTCAGTATCTTTGGCAACCTCCGCGCCACCCGGGTGCTTCTGCTCGGCGCTGGTGACATTGGAGAAAAAACGGCCAAGGCGTTCCAGAGTCGCGGGGCCGGTTCATTGACGGTGGCCAGCCGCACGCTCACGCGGGCCATGGAACTGGCAACGGAGTTCGGCGCCGTCGCCTTGCCGTTTGAACAGATGGCCCAACGTCTGCACGAGTTTGACGTGGTCGTCTGCTCAACTGCCGCACCGCATGCGGTCGTGACCCAGTCCGCCGCTGAAACTGCGCTTCGCCGCCGGCCTTCCCAGCCACTTTTCTTCATCGACCTCGCGCTGCCTCGCGATGTTGAACCCGCCGTCGCCGGCTTGGAGAACGCGTTCGTCTACAACCTGGATGACCTCGCCAAGATTGCCGAAAAGGCGCGCGTGGCCCGAGCGGCCGAGGTCAACAAGGCCAAGCAGATCGTCGACGAACGCGCCCACAGCATCTGGCAGCAAATCGCCTCGCAAGTCGGCGCCTCTCCCTTAACCACTCCGAACGGCGCGCCCAGTCTGCATCAGCCCACGAGCTAGCCCGCGCGGCCGCGTGGGTGTACCTCTTCAGCTCGCGGCCGGCGCCGCAGCCAGCTGACGCAGGAGCCAGGCGGCCGGCCCCTGACCAAAGGGTTGGCGGAGACAGGCCTTCAGTTCAGTGGCCTGCGCCTGGGTCCGGGCAAGTCGGGCCGGATCGTGCAGGCAGCTGCGGAGCTCGGACGCCAGCGCCTCCGCCGTCGCAGCACCCTGGATGTACTCCGGGTACATGGGCGCCTGCAGCAGGAGGTTGGCGATCCCGAGGTACGGCACTTTCAGCAGCCACTTGCCCATGACGTAGGTCAACGGATTGGCCCGATAGGCAATCGCGCCCGGCACCCCGGCAAGCGCGCAGACCAGGGACATGGTGCCGCTCGACGTCAACACGGCCGATGCCGTCACCTCCGAACCCGTGGGCAGCAAGTGCACCGAAGGCGGGGGTCGCGCTGCCAGCAGGACCGATTCGATCACCGGGCTGGGAAAGAGCACACGCGCTTCTCTGGACTCTCCCGACGCCTGATAGCCCGCCAGGAGGACCGGGAAAATCCGGCCCACCGCCTGCTTTCGACTGCCGGGCAAAAGGAGGATCGGGGCATCAGGATCAAACCGCACCGGAGAGACGTGATCCTCCGCGAGAAAGGGATGCCCGACGAATTCCACGGGAAGCGTGGTGTCCCGATAGCAGGCGACCTCAAAAGGAAACAGCGTGGCCAGGGCGTCGAGATCTTCGGCCATGGAGAAACGACGCGACGCCTTCCACGCCCAGATCTGCGGCGAGATGTAGAACAGTGTCTTCACCCGCCCTCCCCCTTTGACGCTCACCCCGGACTCGCGCAGGGCTCGCGCCAGGCGCAGGTTGAAACCTGGGTAGTCGATGAACACGACCGCCTTGGGCTGGTAGGTCGCGATCCAGGCGCGGGTCGCATCAAACAACGAGCGGAAGAACGAGTAATTTTTCAATACCTCCACCAGACCCACCACGGACGAAGCCGTGAGATCGAAGAGCAGGTCGGCCCCTGCCTGCGCCATCTCCGGTCCTCCGAGCGCAGAGACCGACAGCCCGGGCGCCCGCGACCGCAGATCCTGCAGCAGGCGCGCACCATGTTCATCCCCGGAGTGCTCACCCGCAATCAACAGCACGTCCACTTTGCCGCCCCGCGGGGCGGCGAGAAAGACCGGCAACTCCGCCCGCCGTACCGGCTTGGGGGGCAGACCCACGTCGTGAAGTTGGGAGCGAAGGGTCGTCAACCGCGGAATACGCCGTCCGTTAACGTCGATTGGCCGAGCGAATCTGGTCGGCAATGGTGATGGCCGTCTCTAGGGCCGTCTTGGCCAGGGTCCCGCCCACCTTCGGCTCTCGTGCCTTGGCCACGCTGTCGACAAAATGGGCAAGTTCGAACGCCAGCGGCTCACCCTTCAGGAGCGGCACCGGGACCAAGGGCACGGCACTGAGGTCCCCGGCCTGCACCTGGCCGGACATGATCTTCGCCGCATACTCCAGCATGCCGGATCGTTTCACGAGATGGCCGGACTGGTTCATGAAATCGAACGAGAGGTAGGCGTCGGACTGAAACACCCGGATCTCCCGCACTTTCTTGAGGCTCATCCGGCTGGCACTCAGGTTCGCGACGCAGCCATTGACAAACTGGATACGCGCATTGGCGATGTCCTCCGACTTCGAAAGCACACAGATCCCGACGCTGTCGATGCGTTCGATTGGCGATTTGACCAGCTCCAGGACGATGCCGATGTCATGAATCATCAGGTCGAGTACCACGCCGACCTCGGTGCCGCGCGGGGTGAACGGCGCCAGCCGCTCGGCCGTGATGAAGCGGGGCTGGTTCACTTCCTTTTCCAGGAAGCTCATCACCGGATTGAAATGCTCGATGTGCCCGACCTGCACCAGCGACCCGGAGGCCCGAGCCGCCTTGAGAACCTGCTCCGCCTCCTGCAGGGTGGCGGTGATCGGCTTTTCGATCAAAAGGTGACATCCCCGCGCCAGCAGAGGCAGAGCCACCTCGGCGTGCCGATCCGTCGGCACGACCACCGACACGGCATCGCACGCTTCCGCCAGTTCGTCGAGCGTGGCAAAGCGGCGGCAGCCAAAGCGGGCCGCGATTTCCGCCGCCCGCGCATCATTCGCCTCGTAGAAGCCCGCGAGTTCGGCGCCGGTCAACGACTGATAGACCCGGACATGGTGCTGGCCGAGCGAGCCCACACCGGCGACGCCGCATCGTATCGTGGAGTTAGCCATGATGGAGTTTTCCGGAACGGAGGGTGAGCACGCGCTGGGTTTTGGTGGCGTGCGAAGGGTTGTGGGTGACCAGGATCAACGCCGTGCGCGTATCCAGGCAGAGACTCAGCAGCAGTTCGATGACGGAGTCGCCCGTGCGTTCATCCAGATTTCCCGTCGGTTCGTCGGCCAGCAGCAAAGGCGGCTGGTTCATCAGCGCCCGCGCCAGCGCCACACGCTGCCGTTCACCTCCCGAGAGCTGCATCGGCAGGTGGTGAGACCGTTCCGCCAGCCCGACCCGGTCGAGCAGCGACTCGGCCCGACTCCGGGCGGCGGCATTGATCCGTCCCGCAATGCGGCGCGGCATGAGCACATTGTCCCGCGCCGTGAGCTCCGGAATGAGATAGAAGGACTGGAACACCATGCCGAGGTAGGCATTTCGCAGTTCCGTCGCCGTCGCGGGAGTGACGCGGCGCCCGTCCCAGTGGAGTTCACCGGCATCCGCCGCGTCCAGTCCGGCCAGCAGGTTCAGAAGCGTCGACTTTCCCGCCCCCGACTCGCCGCGAATCGCCACGCTTTCCCCAGGTGCGATGGCAAGGTCCACGCCGGACAGGACCTCGATGCGACGGTCGCCGCTGCGATAGCTCTTGTGCAGGCCCGTAGCCTGAAGCACCGGGGAGGCTTCACTCATTACGAAAGGCCTCCACCGGTTTGAGCCGCGCCGCCCGCCAGGCGGGAATCAGGCCGGCCAGGAGTGAAATCACCAGCGTGAGTCCGACAATCAGCACGATGTCGCCCGGCGCCGTGTGCGCCGGCAGGTTGCTGAACTGGTAAAATCGGCGCAACGCCTCCTCGCGCTGGGTCAACCGCGCGATCGTCAGCACCACATCGTTCCGCACCGCCAACATGAACCACCCGAGGATCAGGCCCGCCCCGGTGCCAAAAAAACCAATCAGGATGCCTTGGGCGCAAAAGCAGGCAGCCACGCCCCGGGCGCGCGCCCCCAGCGCGCCCAAAAGTCCGATCTCCCGGGTCTTGCGAACGACCGAGATGAGCAGCGAACTCATCACGGAAAACGCCGCCACGATGACGATGAACAGGAGCAGGAAAAAGATCATGCCCTTCTCCAGATTGAGCACCCAGAGAAACTCCTCAAAGCTGTCCATCCACGAAAACGCCTGCACTCCGCGGGGAAGCGCAGACGCATTCACCCTCGCCGCCAGGTCATCCTCCCCCACCCCGGTCTTCGCCCTGACATTGATCCCATGCACCATCGGGCCAAGACCGTAGAGGTCCTGGGCCAGGCGCAACGTGCAGTAAAGCATGCTGCTGTCCAATTGCTGGTGTCCAATTTCCAGAATGCCCACGACGCGGACCTCGCGCGGCAGAAAAAGCTCATCGCTCCGAAGTCGCTCGATCATGAGCGGAGAGTAGATTTCGATCCGGTCTCCAACCGTGACGCCCAGCGTCTGAGCCAGCTCGGAGCTGAGCACCACCGAATCGTCGTCCAGTTCGTCGAGGGATCCCAATCGGATGTAGTGCCCCAGATTGACCACCCGGCCCACGGTGGCGAGGTCCAGTCCCCGCATTGCCGGATAGGCCGGCCGGCCCTCGTGGACAATCATGACCACGCCCGAAGCATAAGGCGTCGCCGCTTCCACCCCGGGCACCTTTTCCACCGCCGCCACCAGCGTGTCGGCATCCGGAATCAGGCCGCGCGATTTGATCTGAACCTCACCTTCGGTCTCGACGATCATTCGCCGGATCTCGTATCCGAATCCACCCATCACACTCGTGACCACGACCAGCAAGCCCACGCCGAGGGCTACTCCGAGGACTGAGATGGCCGTGAAGAAAGGAAAGCGCCGCCCCGAGGGAAACAACTGCTTCAGCGCAAGGTAGAGGTACCAGGGCATGGCAATGGGTCAGCCCCTGTTCCCCGTCGCGATGGGGATTCGAACTCCGCGGATGACAGCAGCGTTGGCGAAGTTGGACATGGGCACCGGGTTCCGGACGCAGCAGCGGCTCAGCTCTTGTCGGTTGAACGCAGCTGGGGAAACAGGATCACATCCCGAATGCTCTCCGCTCCGGTGAGCAGGATGCAGAGGCGGTCAATGCCAATGCCCATGCCGCCGGCGGGCGGCATGCCGTGCTCGAGAGCAAAGAGGAAATCCTGGTCGACATTCTGCTGTTCCTCGCCGGCCTGCGCCTCGAACATGCGCCGCTGTTCAATCGGATCGTTTTGCTCGCTGTAGGCCGGCGCGATTTCCATGCCGCCAATCGTCAGCTCGAACACGTCGAGCACCGACGGGTCCGTCGGGTTAAGTTTGGCCAGGGGACACAGTTCCTTCGGCAGGTGCGTGACAAAGGTCGGCTGGATGAGCGTGGGCTCAATTCGCTTGGAGAAGATCTCGTTGGTGATTTCGAACTCCTCCCACTTGGGATCCACCTTCAGGCCCATCGCTTCGGCCGCCGCGATCTTCTCCGCCTTGCTGCGGTTGAACCACTCGGCATCCCCGGTCGCTTCCCGGATGAGCTGCTTGTAGGGCACTTCCCGCCACTCACCGTCGAACTCGATGTCCTGTCCACTCGCCGCGTGACGGATCCGCGTCGTTCCCAGAATCTCCCGGCACAACGACTGCAGGAGGTCCCGCACCAGGGCCATCATTCCCCGAAAGTCGCTGTAGGCCTGATACACCTCGAGCATGGTGAACTCCGGATTGTGCCGTCGCGAAATGCCTTCGTTGCGGAAGTTGCGCCCGATCTCAAACACCCGGTCAATGCCACCCACGAGCAGACGCTTGAGGTAGAGCTCCAGCGAAATGCGCAGAAAGAAGTCCATGCCGAGGGCATTGTGATGCGTGGTGAAAGGCCGGGCGGCAGCCCCACCCGCCACCGATTGCAGCACCGGAGTTTCCACCTCAACAAACTGCCTGGACTCCAGGAAACGGCGCACGTGCGAAACCACACGGGACCGCAGCAACAGTCGGGTGCGCGACTCCGCGTTCACGATCAAGTCGAGATAGCGTTGGCGATAGACCTGTTCGGGATCGCTGAGTCCGTGCCACTTTTCCGGAAGGGGACGCAGTGACTTGGCGAGAAGCACATAACGCTCAACCCGTACGGTGACCTCGCCGGTCTTCGTCTTGAACAACGTTCCTTCCGCCCCGAGAATGTCACCGAGGTCCAGCTTCTTGAACGCCGCGTAGGCGTCGTCGCCGATCACGTCCTTCTTGACATAGAGCTGCAGCGGACCCGCCTGATCGCCCCCCTGCTGGTCGAAGATCTTGACGAACTGACTTTTTCCCATGTCGCGAATCACCACCAGGCGACCCGCCACCCTGACTTGGACGGTGTTTTCCTGACCGTCGACGTAGGCCCGGCGCGCGTCCCCCGAAAAATGGGTGGTCGCAAAGGACGCGCGAAACGGATCCGCGCCGGCCGCGCGGAGTTCGGCCAGCTTGGCCAGTCGCACGGCATGCTGGTCGTGGGAAATATCAACCGGAAGATCGCTCATGGTGAATCCATTAGCTTGGAGCCGGAACGCTCCTGCGGCAATGGGAATCTCCCCGGGCTTGCCCGGAGCAGCCCCTCGGGCAAGGCTCCTCCACCATGCCCCCTCTTCTCGGTATGCTGGTCATCAGTGGTTGTCTGGGGGCCTTGATTGGCCTGATCCGGCAGTGGAGCGAACAAACCAACGGCCCCACGGGCACGGATGACTTTGGCGGCGTTCGCACCTATACCCTGTGGGCCTTGCTGGGATGCGTTTCCGCCTACGCCAGCCGCGAATACACTCCCCTGGCGCTGCCCATTGTCATCGCGGTCCTCGGCACCCACCAGGTCTTCTTTCGTCCCAACGGGCAACCAGCAGGCAACACCCGGTTTGCCTCATTCCTGGTCACGCTGATGGTGGGCTCCCTGCTCGCCTGGGAACAACGTCAGGCCGCCGTGCTCATGGCCGCCGCCACCATGGTGATCGTGGGCGTGAAACAGCCCCTGCATGACTGGACCCGGCGGTTCACCCCCCAGGACATTCGTGGCACCCTTCAGTTTGTGGCCATCACCGGCGTGATCCTACCGCTGGTGCCGGACCGAACCTTCGGTCCCTACCATGGTTTCAATCCCTATTCGACGTGGCTGATGGTGATCCTGATCTCCGGCCTGGGCTTCACCGGCTACCTCGCCATCCGCCTGCTCGGCGCCGGAGCGGGGATCCTATTGACCAGCATCCTGGGGGGGCTCGCGTCCAGCACGGCCAGCACCCTCGCCTTCAGTCGGCGCAGCCGCGAAGAGCCGGACATGTCCGTGCACTATGCGTTTGCGGTGGTTGTCGCCTGCACCGTGATGCTCCCGCGCGTCGGAATCGCGGTCGCTGTGATCTCACCCGCGCTGGCGCAGCGGTTGGCTCCTGCTCTTGGCCTCATGGCCGTGCCGGCGATTGGCTACGGATTGTGGTGGTGGCTGGGACGTCGACGCCGTATCGAACCTGTGGCGATGCCCGTGATCGGCAATCCCCTCAGCCTCACCACGGCCGTCAAATTCGCGCTGCTCTACGCGGCAGTCGCCTACCTCGTGAAAATTGCCACGACGCTGGAATGGAGCGCCGGCATGCTGCCCCTGAGCTTTGTCTCGGGCCTGACCGACATGGATGCCATCTCACTCTCGATGGCCAACAGCAGCAGCGAAGGCCAGATCGGCTTTGATCTCGCCGCCCAGGCCATCGTACTTGGGGCGGTCGCCAACTCCCTGATGAAAGCCGGACTGGCCATCAGTCTGGGCTCTCCGCGCCTCCGCCGTCACGTTGGAGCCGTGCTCCTGCTCACTGCCGCCGTTGGATCAGTGGCGTGCTGGCTGATCGCCCGGGGTGCACGTCCCTAAACGGCGTGGGCCTCGACAAACGCCCGGACAGCTTCGGTCCGCGCCGGAAGAAGATGCTTCGACAGGGGTCGGCGCTTAAGCAGCTCCAAACTGGGATCGGTGGGTTCGAAGCCGAGTACTTGCTTCAGCGTCTCGGGAAACTTGGCCGGACTCGCCGTCGCCAGGACCACACTTGGACGATCGGGCGCCAGGTCCTTGAATCCGCAGGCCGTGTGAGGATCAGCCACATAACCCCAGGTGCGATGGGCGTGCCCGATCAGGCGCGCAATCTCGTCGTCGGTGCACCGCGACGCCGTGAAGGTGGCGCGGTCGAACGAATCAAACACATAGCGTCCCGTGTTTCGAAACGTCTGCATGATCTCGCGCACCCGGGCTCCGTCCCGGCGCACGCTGTAGTAGAGGAAGCGCTCAAAGTTCGAAGCGATCTGAATGTCCATGGACGGAGCCAGGCTGGGCGCGACCGCCCCGACGCGGTACTCGCCCGTCGTGAACAAACGGTACAGAATGTCGTTCTGATTGGTGGCCACCCGGAAGCCGCGAAGCGGAACCCCCATGCGCTGCAGCATCCACCCGGCCAGGACATTTCCGAAGTTGCCGGTGGGAACCACAAACTCCGCCTCCCGGGCGACCCGCTGCGGCAGGCGGAGCCACGCGAAGAGGTAGTAGACGCACTGGGCGAGCACCCGCGCGAGGTTGATCGAGTTCACCGCCGACAAGCGGTGGCCGATCCGAAAGGCCTGGTCGCCGAACAGCTCCTTGACGATGGCTTGCGCGTCATCGAAGGTGCCCTCGATCGCGAGGGCATGGACATTGGTTGCGCCGGTGCAGGCCATTTGCCGCTCCTGCAGGGGCGAGGTCCTGCCCTCTGGATACAGAATGAAAATCGCGGTGCCCGGTTTGCCCAGCAGGCCGTGAATCGCCGCGGAACCGGTGTCACCCGACGTCGCTCCCAGGACGTTGATCCGCTCGCCGCGCTGGCGGCACTGGTGCTCATAAAGATTGCCGAGCAGCTGAAGGGCGAAGTCCTTGAACGCAAGCGTGGGTCCGTGAAACAGCTCCAGTACGTACAGATCGTCCTGCAGGCGCACCAGGGGGGCGATGTCCGGATGGGAGAACGTCGCGTAGCTCCGTTGGATCATCTCGCGCAGCGCCGCCGCCGGCACGTCCGTGGCAAAACGGCGCAGGAATTCGAAGCAGAGCTCGGCGTAGCCGAGCGACGCGAGTCGCGACAGCTCGGCGGCCGAGAAGGGCGGCAGTGATTCCGGAAGGTAGAGTCCCCCGTCGGGCGCCAGGCCGGTGGCGACCGCGTCACTGAATCCCAGGGAGGGACTCAGCCCGCGCGTGGAGATGAAACGCATGATAAAGGTCGGCGACCCGATCCGAGGCACCGGTGTGGGGACGACGACTCGTCCGCCGCCCCGGTTGGCGACTCAGGCCTGGTCGAGGCTGAACGCGGCATGAGCCACGCGGGCCGCTTCTTCCGCTCGATCCTGGTCAATCACCACCGAGATCTTGATTTCCGAGGTGCTGATCAGCTCGATATTGATGTTGGCATTGGCCAGCGCCTGGAAGAGCGAGGCGGCGACGCCGCTGTGTGTCTTCATGCCCACGCCGACCACCGAGAGCTTGGCGATGTGCTCGTGGATGGCCACCTGGCCCCCCCCCACCTCGTCGAGAACCGGCACAAGGGCCTTCTGCGCCTTGCCGGTATCCGTCTGCGGTACCGTGAAGGTCAGGTTGGCAATGCCATGGCGGCCCACATTCTGTACGATCATGTCGACGACGACATTGGCATCGGCCAGAGCGCGGAAGACCTTGGCGGCGGAACCGGGCTTGTCCAGGATGTTGCTGACAATGACCTTGGCCTGATCCTTGTCCACGGCGACGCCTCGGACGACGACCTTTTCCATATATTCGACTTCTTCTTTCACGGTAGTTCCTGGGTTGTGGTTAAATGAGGAGCGAACTTCAAAGACGACGCCGTACTTTTTGGCGAACTCGACGCTGCGCGACTGCATGACCTTGCTGCCACTGGAGGCGAGTTCGAGCATCTCATCATACGAGATTTCGTTCAGTTTCCTGGCGTTCTTCACCACGCGTGGATCGGCCGTATAGACGCCGTCGACGTCGGTGTAGATCTCGCACTTGTCCGCCTTGACCGCGGCCGCCAGCGCGATGGCGGTGAGATCGGAACCACCCCGCCCCAGCGTGGTGATCTGGCCGTCATCATTGATGCCCTGGAAACCGGCGACAATGACCACGCGTCCGGCCTTGAGGTCCTTCTCGAGGGGTTGGGCATTGATCGTTTTGATCTTGGCCTTGGTGTGCACGGCATCGGTGAAGATGCCCGCCTGCGCGCCCGTGTAGCTGACCGCGTCGACGCCCACTCCGTGCAGGGCCATGGCCGTGAGGGCGATTGTCTCCTGCTCGCCGATCGCGAGCAACTGGTCGAGTTCGCGATCCGACGGTTCGGCGCAAAGGGCTTTGGCGCGGGCGATCAGCTCATTGGTCACACCCGCGCGGGCGGACACGACGACAACCAGTTCGTTGCCCTCGTCCCGCGATGCCTTGATGCGTTCGGCAACCTTCTTGATGCGTTCGACGTCACCAACGGAGGTGCCGCCATACTTCTGGACAATGCGTGCCATGGGATTGGATGGAGTGAATCGTGAAGACGAAGGAAAGGAGTGGAGCCGGGACTACTCGGAGAAGTCGCCGATGCGCAACAACAGGGGTTTTTCGACCACGCTCTTCAGCCGGCCCAGCGCGTTCAGCGTGGCCCGCATCGCCTTCTCGTCACTCTCGTGGGTCGTGAGGATGAGCGAGGCCGCCTCGGGACGCTCTGCGGTGGTCTGGATGACGCTTTCGATGCTCACGCCGTTGCGCGCCATGACGGTGGCGATCTGCGCCAGCACCCCGGGACGGTCCTTGACGGTGGTGCGGACGTAGTAGCGCGAGCGGATACGCTCCAGCGGCGAGAGGCGCAGGGGCTGGACCGGGACGGAGAGCAGCTCGGCGACACCCGCGGTCGTCGCCACAGGAGTGATGTCCCGTCCGGTCGTCAGGAGCACGATGGCATCGGCAATGTCGCTGATCACTGCGCTCGCCGTCGCATCCTGGCCCGCCCCCCGGCCGATATAGGTGGTGGTGCCGACCACATCGCCCATGACCGCGATGCCGTTGAACACACCGTTCACATTCGCCAGGACCCGGTCCTTGGGCACCAGTGTGGGGTGGACCCGGACAAAGAGTTCATTGCGCTCGAAGTCGCGGGTGATGACGGCAAGGAGTTTGATGCCGTAGCCGAGGGTCGCGGCATACTTCAGATCCGCCTGGGTGATCTGGGTGATGCCATCCACGATCATGTGCGGTGTCTTCACCCACACACCGTGGGCGAGATAAGCGAGAATCGACGCCTTGTGCGCCGTGTCCCAACCCTCGACGTCGAGCGACTCGTCCGCCTCCGCATAGCCGAGGCGCTTGGCGTCGGCGAGGATCTGAGGATAGCCCGCGCCCTCGGACGCCATCCGGGTCAGGATGTAGTTACAGGTGCCGTTCAGGATGCCGTAGATGAGCTTGAATCGGTTCGCCACCAGCCCCTCACGCAAGGCCTTGATGATCGGAATCCCACCGGCGACCGACGCCTCGAAAAAGAAACGTCCGCCTCCTTTTCGCGCCGCGGCAAACAGGGCGGCACCGTGCTCGCAGAGGAGCGCCTTGTTGGCGGAGACGACGATCTTGCCGGCGTGCAGCGCGGCGAGGGTGACATCCTTCGCCAAACCCGTTCCGCCCATCAGTTCGCAAACGATGTCAATCGTCGGGTCCGTCGCGATCGACAGAGGGTCCGCCACCAACTTTCCCGCCGGGACCGTCACCGCCCGCACCTTGCGCGGGTCCCGCACCGCGGCCTTGGCGAGGTCGATGCGCACGCCCAGCCTCGCCTCCAGGGCGGAACGATTGGCCGAGAGGTGTTTCCAGACACCCTGGCCGACAGTGCCGAGGCCACAGAGTCCGATGCGAATGGTGCGGGATGACATGGGAGAGGATTTCGTTACGCGAAAGCGATGGATCGGCGGGTCAACCGGCGCTGGGATCCGCCTTCTTCTTCACAAATTTGTTTTCCGTGCCGTTCATCAATCGCACGAGATTCGTTCGGTGCATGACAATGACGAAGACCGCCACTGCAGCGGAGATACCGATCAAGGGGAGCGGAGCCTGAAACAAGTAGGCGCCGCCCGGAAGCGACACGGCCGCCAGCATTGAGGCCAGGGAGACATAGCGCGTGGAGTAGAACACAATCGCCCAAATCACTGCGGACACTACGAGCGCCGCCGGGAGCAGCACCGCAAAGCCACCGACGGTTGTCGCCACTCCCTTTCCCCCTTTGAAACCAGTGAAGCAGGAAAAACTGTGCCCCAGCAGCGCCCCGACCAGACCGGCCATGGACCAGGCCAGCACCGCCGATTCTACGCCATCCCCCCACCCCAATCGAGCCGCCACCAGGGGAGCGCCCGCCGCCATCGCACCTTTCAGGGCATCCAGGGCGAACACCAGATTTCCCGGTCCCTTGCCCAGGACCCGACGGACATTGGTCGCCCCCGGATTTCGACTGCCGTGTTCGAAGATGTTGATGCCATGCCGGCGCGCCACCCAGTAGCCAAACGGGAGGGACCCCAGCACGTATCCGACCAATCCGGAGAGGAGCAAGGGTGGCAGCATGGAATTGGAATGCGCGCCCTCAGGGCGCGCAGCGCGGCGCGACTCGCGCCGCGCCGTTCGAATGAGGTGCAGACTGGACGAAAGGACGCATCAGAGCTCGACGTACTTGGCCAGGGCGATGTTGGGATTGCCCTTCAGCTCCCGACGCACGGCATCGCTGGGTTCACTATCCAGGTTGATGACAATGAGGGCGGTTTGTCCCGGAGCCTGACGGCTCAGCGACATGTTCGCGATATTGACTCCATCCTGACCGAGCAGCGTGCCCACGTAACCGATCATGCCGGGCTGGTCCTTGTTCTCGATGATGAGCAGCTTGCCCGCGGCCTCGACCTCCACCTCGCGATGGTTCAGCGAGACAATGCGCGGCTTCGATGCCTTCGTGAACAAAGTGCCCGTCGCACAACGCGAGGAACCCTCGGCCGTGATCGCCTCAACCTCGAGGAGCTCCGTGTAGTCGCCATGCTCCGACGATTTGACGACCTCGCACTTCACGCCAAGGCGTTCAAGCACCACCGGGGCATTCACAAAATTGACGTTGTCGCCACTGATGCGCCGCAGGTAGCCGCGCTGGATCGCACGCGTGATCGAGTTGGTGTCGAGGTCGCCCATCTTGCCCCAGTAGGTGATTCGCAGGGACGCCACCTGGGCGGGAGCGATTTGCTGCACCAACGTGCCAAGTTTGGTGCCGAGATCGAGGTACGGTCCCAGCACTTTCACCGCCGCCGCGTCGATCGAAGGCATGTTCACCGCATTGCGGATGACGCCGCCCCGGAGCACGTCGGTGATCTGTTCCGCGATCTCAATCCCCACCGTCTCCTGGGCCTCGGCCGTCGACGCACCGAGATGCGGAGTAAGCACGACATTGGGGAGCGTGCGGAGTTCGCTGTCCTTGGCCAGCGGTTCCTCCTCGAACACATCCAGCCCTGCAGCCGCCACCTTGCCGGACTTCAATGCCGCAATCAGGGCGCTCTCCTTGATGATGCCACCGCGCGCGCAATTGAAAATGCGAAGCCCTTTCTTCGCCTTCTCAAAGGCCGCCTCGTCAATCATGTAGTGGGTATCTTCGGTGAGAGGCATGTG
Organism: Opitutaceae bacterium; assembly: GCA_016794725.1. Lineage (GTDB taxonomy): Bacteria > Verrucomicrobiota > Verrucomicrobiia > Opitutales > Opitutaceae > UBA6669. The sequence goes on from JAEUGZ010000342.1 coordinate 15,493, forward strand.
CACCGTGATGTAGTCGGCCTGTGCCAGCAGCTCGTCCATCGAAACGGACTCCACCTGAATCGCCTTGGCGCGACTGGGCGCCAGGTAGGGATCATACGCCAGCACCCGCATGCCAAACGCCTGGGCGCGCTTGGCCACTTCGCCACCAATGCGACCGAGCCCGACGATTCCCAGCGTCTTCTTGAACAGCTCGAGTCCGTTGAAATTCTTTCGGTCCCACTGGCCCGCCTTCATCGAAGCCCCCGCCTGCGGCACCGGACGTGCGCCACATAGCAGGTGGGTAAAGGTCAGCTCCGCCGTCGCGATGGTATTGCCGGACGGTGTGTTCATGACGATGACGCCCCGCTCCGTCGCGGCATCCACATCGACATTGTCCACACCCACACCCGCTCGACCGACCACCTTGAGCAACGGTGCCGCCGCAATCACTTCCGCCGAGATCTTGGTCTCCGATCGCACCGCGATCGCGTGCACATCCTTGACCAGCTCCTTGACCTTCTCGGGAGAGGAACCGTACGCCTCCACCACTTCGAAGCCCGGCTGCTGGCGCAGGTAGGCGACTCCCTTGGGTGATATCTTGTCGGCGACGAGGATTTTCATGCGGGCAAAAGCCGCCAAACGAAACGTTTCGAACCGTCCGCTAGCAAGGAAAACGTTCAACCAGAGCCGGGGTATCCCCAACCACACAGCTGGACCAATCCTCCCTTATGCCATTCCATTGCCTTAAAACCCCAGCTTCTGCCACGCCGGGCTCGCCAGCATCTCCTCTTCTCGTCATCGCTCCACCATGTCCGCTGACCGTCTCGCCCAGCAAATCCAGTTCATCGTCGAGGTCGACAAGCTGAAGGATATCCTTCGCCAAACCGTGCTCATCCATAGTGGCCGGCCCGAAAACGATGCCGAGCACTCCTGGCATTTGTGCCTGCTGGTGGTTGTCCTCGCCGAACACGCCAATGTTCAGAATCTCGACATCCTGCGGGTACTCAAGATGTTGATTTTGCACGACTTGGTTGAGATCGATGCCGGCGACACCTTTGCTTACGACACCGCCCGGATGGCGGACCAGCATGAACGGGAAGCCCGGGCGGCTGATCGTATTTTCGGGCTGCTGCCGTCGGACCAAGCCACCGAATTCCGGGGCTTGTGGGACGAGTTCGAAGCCAAGACCACGCCCGAGGCACGGTTTGCCACTGCGGTGGATCGTTTCCAACCCATGTTACTCAATGTTCGGACCCAAGGTGCGGCCTGGAAGCGCCACGGAGTCACCCACGATCGCGTGGTAGCCCGCAATCGTCACATCGCCGAAGGCTCGGTGGCCCTTTGGGACTACGCCGCAGCCATGATTGCACAG
>JAEUGZ010000353.1 GCA_016794725.1 Opitutaceae bacterium
GGGACGAACCCTGCGCCTCGACGTCGGTACGTCTTTGGTGAACGCAACGCGCAACCGGCGTCGACGGAGCGACGCCCTCCATCAATCCAACGCACACAGAGGGGTCTCCTCCTCGTCATTTCTCAAAGTTAACGCCTATGGGGCGCCGACCCAGCGCATAGTGGAGGTTCAGTTACCGTGCGAACATCGGAGGCAGGACCTTCTGTCCTGTCGCTGCTCACCGTGGCCACCTCCAGCGGCTCATTTCATGGGGATGCGGGCCTTGTTATGGGCCAGCCAGGTCTCGAAGGACTGCAGCAGCGGATTGAGAGCGCGGGATTGTTCGACGCTGCGCAGGCTGCAGTAGACTTCGTTGAAGTCGTGTTTGAACTGGAACATGTTCCCAAGATCGTCTGCGCCCGGAAAACCAAAACCGCGGTAGACAGCCGGTGAGACGGCGTGGTAGACGACCTCCCGCCCGAGCGCGCGCGAGAAGGCGGCAGCCATTTCGTTCCCGGTCAGGTGACCGCCGGAGATGCCGATGGACTGCCCGACGGTGGAGAGGCCGCGCTGGAACACCCCGAATGCGCAGCGGCCAATGTCCTCGGCTGCGATGCCCGGAAGCTTGCGGTCGCCCATGGGCAGGGTGATGGCGAGACGGCCGTCGGGACCGGGCTGCGGACCCATGCCGAAGTGGATGAAGTTGTCCCAGTAGAACGACGTGTGCAGGAAGGTCGTGGGCACGCCGGCTTCGGTGAAAAAGGCGTTGGACTCGCCCTTGGCGTCCAGGTGCGGCACCTTGTAGTGTCCCATCAACGTCGGCATGCGCGGGTCGCTGAGCGGAACCCAGCGCCGCGTGTCCTCCAGCGTCGACCACAGCACGTGGCGAAGTCCGGCCGCCTTGGCCGCGCTGGCCATGTGCCGGGCTTCCGTGCGTTCGCGCTCGGGCGAGAAATGCGCCCAGTAGAACGTGACGCAGAACGCACCATAGGCCCCTTCAAAGGCGCGACGAAGGCTGGCGGGATCGTCGACATCACCGGCCACGACTTCGGCGCCATGGGAGGCGAGGGCCTGGGCCTTGTCGGACTTGGGATCGCGGGTCACCGCGCGTGCGGTGAATTCACCCGAGCGATCGTTCATGATCGCTCGGACAAGACCGCTGCCTTGGGCGCCGGTGGCGCCGAGCACGGTGATGATTTTTTTGGAGGAGGGGGATTTCATGGAGGAAAATGCCGGGGGGAGAAGCGCGGACGTCCGGCCGGAGTCTGGACGGCCTCGCGGCCTCCGTGCGGCCGGAGTCATGGGGTGCCCGGGGAGAAGTTGCGCTCCCCGGGCACCACGGAGCCTGGGATAATCCCGACGCCGTTGCAACCCGGCACCGGCCGCATCGATCCCGGACAGGTCAGCTCGAGCGGGCTTCAGTGAGGTGACTCACCCGTGCGCGGGTGCCCGCGCCGCTGAAGGCGGCGCTTGCCGGCAGCAGGGCCGGAGCCGACCGAAGCCGGCGCCTCGGCAGTCGTAAGGCGCGACGGGGACGACCATAGTCCACGATCATCAGCAGTCCGACCATGAGGACGGTGAAGAAACCGAGGGCGGTCGCGTGGCTGACCATCGCGGGCAGACGAGCGCCAGCCAACTCCGCCAGGGCGAGCAATGGATACATGCCGGCGTAGGCGAGCAGAAGGAATTGGTAGGAGAATTTCATGGTGAGACTTGAACGTCCTCTCCTGTTTGCAGGCACCGTGCCAGATTGGTGTGTGAACTTTATCTATTTGTAGAACAATAAGATAAGTAGATTCATGGTTCTCGGAGGTCAATCGCCGGATCCGGTTCTGCTGCAGAGCCGGGATGCAGGTTTCCCGCAAGTGGGATTTCCGGCTGGGCAGGGAACGGCGACGACGGTGAAGATTGGATACGAAAACGCCGCGCCTTCCCGGTCGGGGACTGGCGCGGCGGTTACAGGTCGGACGGGAAATTCAGGCGGGCCCGGCTGCTATTCGATGTCGAGATCGGCCGGGATGTCGTAGACTTCGATCAGCACGGTGCCGCCGGCGGAGGATGCGGTGGCGCTTTCCACCAGGACGGTGAAGGCGCCGGGAACGAGGGTGACGACGCGGGCGGCGTCGGTAGAACCGACCGTGAGCGGAAAGGCGCCGACGGTCGCGGTGGCGGTCTCGACCTCGGCGCGGCCGAGTTGATCCCACCAGTTGTCGTTGTAGACCTGCGTCTGACCGTTGCGCTGCACGCTGAGGAACGGGTTGGCGAGTGGATTGGTCACACCGAATGCCGCGAGACCGGGACCCACCGCACGGATCAGCACCGTACGCGGGCGCTCCGTGATAATAAAGCCGGCGGTGGCGGAATCGCCCGAACCGGAAAGCCGAAGAAGGGTCGAGAGATTGACGACACGCCCATTGGCGAAGGCGGCGTCTTCGCGGATCCCAACGGCGTAGTAGGTGTTGTCGCCGACGAAGATCTTCACCGAGTTCTCCAGCAGTTCGAAATTGGACACCGCGGCGGAGCCCAGGGTGTAGTAGGCGAGCCAGTTGGAGACGCTGACCAGGCTGCGGTTGAGGGCGTAGTCCGGTGTGCCGGCGGGACGGTCGATCACGATGGCCGGTCGCCAGCGGATGCTGCCGTTGAGCAGGAGCACGCCGGATTGCAGGCTGAGTTTGCCCTGACCCGCTTCCGTGTAGCGGGTGATGGCGATGCGATCGAGACGGAAGAGTTCAGCCGCCGGCGCCGCACTCACACCGAGGATGCAGGTGACGAGGGCGAGGATCCAGGGTTTCAGGGAGCGCAACGAGGACATGTCGGAGAGACCGGCGGGAGCGGGGAAATGGAGCGCGGGAGGCCCGAGAGCCTCCCGCGTGTGGTGAGTCAGACACGACCGATGATCAGGTCAGGACAGGCGACGGACGGCGAACCGCCAGCGGACCGCCGTGGGCGAAGACTTCCGGCGCCGGCATGAGCCGGGGGAGCGGGGCGTACCGCTCGGACGCCAGCCGCAGGCGGCGCGGAGTGCGCGCATATTCAAAGAGGAAGAGGCTCAGGGCGCCGGCGGTCCCGAAGTAGGCCAGCACCGTCTCGGCTGAGAGCGCGGCCGGGAGCGATGCTCCGGCGAATCCCGCGGCGGCGGCCGCAAGGAGAACGAGAAGACTCGTGAGCGAGATCGAGGTGAGGTTGAGTTTCATGGCGGAAATCATGGTGTTGAACCCTGATTTGCACGCGCCGTGCCAACCTCTAAATATTGTTTTAAGTTACTGATCTACAGTAATTAAAGTTTGTTCCGACGAAACCGGTGGGCACATTGTAACGCCGTCTGAACCGCTGCTGGGAAGCGGTGATCCCAAAAGCGGGACGACTCCGCCTCCGGCGGTGATTTTCTCACCGCACGGGCTCGAGTAGTTGAATAGGCACTACTCAAGGGTCCGCGCGGAGGGCGTCACGCCACCTTCAGGCAGCACTGCTTGTACTTGCGGCCGCTGCCGCAGGGGCAGGGGTCGTTGCGTCCGACCTTGGGGTGGGTGGATTTGATCGGTTCGGGCCCGGTGCGAAGGGTGCGCGCATAGTACCAGACTCCGTCGATGCGGTGGAATTCGGACTTTTCCTGCAGCACTCCTTCCTGGCCCTGGTCCTCAAAGTAGGCGGAGAAATCCACCGTGGCCCGATCCGGGCGGGGGCCGTTTTCGTGGTGGTGGATCACCAGCCGGGTCCAGGCGAGGTCCCCGTGATCGCTCTCCTCAACATAGGGTCGACGGGCGGTCTCCAGATAAGTGCGGTGAAGGTACCGGTAGTCACCCACCGCATGGGCGGTGAAACGCGAGCGCATCAGGTCCTCCGCGCTCGCAGCCGGACGCTCCCCCGCGAGGATCGAACCGCAGCAGGCGGCAAAGGTCTGGGGCCGGCCGCAGGGACAGGGCGACGAGGCGGAAGGAAGGGCGCGAGGGGAGGCGGTCATGCCCGGTCAGCCTGGACGCGGCATCCGGACGATGCCAGCCGGTAAAATGGCCTGATCGATGAGCCGAGGTTCAAAGACACGCGCTCGGCGGGTGGTCTGATGCGGCGCCCGTGTCCCACCTTTCGGAGCCAGCGCCTTCCCGCCCGTCGGCGAGGGTGGTGGTTGGTTTTTGCAATTTGGTGGTTGCTGGCGGTGGGAGGCTTGGTGTGGGCTGCAGGCCCCGCGAATCCTCCCTATGAGTGTCTCTTCGTCGTCTGCCACGCCTCCGGTCGGTCTCAATCCGGGGGCGCTCACCTTGGAAAAGGAGAACACCTACTTCGTTTTCGTGGTGGTGATTTCAATCGGCGTGTGGCTCGCGCTCGCGTTCTCTCTGATCGGTCTGGTCTATGCCGCGATCTTTGGGTTCTTCCTTTGGTTGGGAAACGGACTCCTGGTGGCCTACCTGCGGGCGGAAGCGGTGCGGGTGAGCGAGCGGCAACTGCCCGAATTGCACGCGACCTTCCTCGAGGTCTGCGGGCGACTGGGCATGGCGCGGCCGCCGGCCCTGTATGTCCTGCAGGCGGGTGGGATGCTCAATGCCTTCGCAACCAAACATGCGGGACGGGATTTCGTGGTGGTCTATTCGGATTTCCTCGATGCGCTGGGTGCGGGAAGTGCGGAAATGAAGTTCATCCTGGGTCACGAGCTTGGCCACATTCGAAGCCGTCATGTGCTGAAACAGATCCTGCTCGCCCCCGGGCTTTTCTCCCCGCTGGTGGGGCCGGCCTATCGGCGCTCGTGGGAGTCGTCCTGCGATCGTTATGGCGCCTTTGCTGCCCAGGACACCGAGAGTGCGGTGCGGGCGATGTTGATGCTGTCGGGCGGTCGCGAACACGGTCCCCGTCTGGATGCAACGGCGTTTGCGGATCAGCACGCGGAAGAACGTGGCTTCTTCGTTTCCCTGCACGAACTCACCTCGACCTATCCGACGCTGTCGCGTCGGGTGACGGACCTTCTGGCCCTGCGCACCGGGGCGCGTGTCTCCACACCACCACGACACCCCCTTGCCTATGTGATCGCGCTGGGACTGCCGGGCGGAGGAAGTTCGGCGACGTCGGGGCTGCTGGTCACGGTGATCGTGATCGGCATGCTGGCGGCGATGGCGATTCCCGCCTTCGCGAAAGTGCGGGAGACGGCGATGGCCAAGGCCTGTGCCAACCAAAGCCTGATGCTTGCCTCCGCGCTGGATCAGTATCACCTCGAACACTCCAAGGGAGCGGAGGACTGGGCTGAGGTGGCAGGACCCGGCAAACTCCTCGCCGCCATGCCGGTCTGCCCGTCGGGTGGAGAATACTCGGCGGAACGCAGGGGCGACGCCTACGTCGTGACCTGTTCGGTCCATCCGGCACATGCTTCCCACCTGGACAGAACTGTACCAGTAGGGCGCACCCCATGATCCGTTGTCGAGAAGCGTCATCCGGCTGTCGGCGGCTCCTGGGTCTGACCTTCCTGGCGGGGTTGACCGGCTGTCAGTCCGCGGCTCCGACCGCCCGCACCGACTACATCGACCCGCAGTTTGGGTCCGCCGGATCCCTCCAGGCCGCCCGCGCCGATGAAATCCGTCGTCGCTACTCCAGCCTGACCGAAAAGCAGGTGGCTGAAAAGGCGTCCGTGGATTCCGTTCCCGGCCCGGTGGTCACCCAGCGTGACATGGAGCGCAAAGCCGCACAGCGGGCCTTTGAAGACGCTTTGTCGTCGAGCCGTCGCCCTTGAGGGGAGGCACGACACGCAAGGTGGGGTGAAGGGAGCGGCGCCGCGTCCGCGCTCAGGGCGGACGGTCGACGATTCTGATGTCACGCGCTCGCATCATGAGCCAATCTAATGGGCTTGGCATTGCGACCTGATGAGCGCGGCGCCGGAAAAGGTGAAGCCGGCATCGCCTGCCGAATGAGTGCGGGTAATAGCCACTCGACCACAGCCGGTGGTGATTTGACAGGCCGATCACCACAACCCCTAGTGGCCCGCCCCGGAATTTGGTTTCTCGTACGCGCCATGAGCTCCTCCGTTGTCCCCCCCTCGCTTCGACCGGTGTTTCACCCCAGGAATGGTTTGCAGGACTACATTGCGATTTCACGGTACGCCCGCTATTCACCGACCCTCCGACGCCGGGAAACCTGGAGTGAGGCGGTGGCCCGGGTGTGTGACATGCACCTGACTCGCTATGCGGATCGCTCGCTGGCGGCCGCAGCTCAGGCCGTGAAGAGCTCCGGGGAATTCAGCCCGGAGGTCATGGCGCTCCTCGGCGATCTGGCCAAAGGGTCGCTGCACGCCGGGATTCGGGATGCGTTTGCGGCGGTGTCGGCCAAGCAGGTGCTGCCGTCGATGCGCAGCCTGCAGTTTGGCGGTGAGGCGATCCTCACCAAACACACCCGCATCTACAATTGTGCGTTTACGCACATCGATCGCCTGGAGGCGTTTCGCGAGACCTTTTACCTGCTCCTCTGTGGCTGTGGCGTCGGGTTTTCGGTGCAGAAGCAGCACGTGGCCAAACTCCCGCCGCTGGCACCGATCGGGAATCATGCGCCCTCTGACCTGCATGTCGTGGAGGACACCGTGGAAGGGTGGGGCAATGCCCTGGATGCGCTGATGCGGGGGGCGGTGGAGGGGCGACGGGTGAGCTTTGACTATTCGCTGATCCGCCCGGCGGGGGCACCCCTGCGGACCTCTGGCGGCAAGGCTCCGGGACCCCAGCCCCTGATGCATGCCTTGGAGCATATTCGGACCCTGCTGACCAAGGCGTCGGGACGCTGCCTGCGTCCGATCGAGGCCTATGACTGCATCATGTGGGCGGCCAAGGCGGTGCTTTCCGGCGGTATCCGACGTTCGGCGACCATCTGCCTGTTTTCGGCGGATGACGCGGAGATGACGGCGGCCAAGACAGGCAACTGGTTCGAACGCGATCCCCAGCGGGCGGCGAGCAACAACTCGGCGGTGATCGTGCGCCGGGAGGCGACGCGGGCCCAGTTCGATGCGCTCTTTGAGGCCCAGAAGCAATTCGGCGAACCGGGCTTCTACTTTGTCGAGGATGCGGAGTACGGGGCCAATCCCTGTGTTGAAATCGGATTGAATCCCCGGCTGGTCGCCACGCCCGAAATCATCGCCCGGTTGCGGGAGCTGGGACACACCGCGCCGATCCAGGAAGGCGAGATCCTGTCCGGCGTGCAGTTCTGCAACCTGACGACGATTTCCGCCGCGGCATCGGAGACGGCGGAGCGCTTCTGGCAGCTGTGCGCCCGCGCCGCGCTGATTGGAACCCTGCAGGCCGGGTATACGGAGTTTGGATACCTAAATCCGGTTTCCCGGTTGATCACCGAACGCGAGGCCCTGCTGGGGGTTTCGATTTGCGGCATCCTCGATCGTCCGGATGTGCTGCTCGACCCCCACGTGCTGCGCACCGGGGCCGAGGTGGTGCGTGCGACCAATGCGCTGGTCGCCGCCGCGCTGGGCATCCGGCCGGCCGCGCGCACGACCTGCGTGAAGCCGGAGGGCACGGCGAGCCTCCTCCTTGGAACGAGCAGCGGACTGCACCCGCACCACGCGCTCCGCTATTTCCGTCGGGTGCAGGCGAACAGCCTCGATCCGGTGTTCCGTCATTTCAAGCAGACCAACCCGCACCAGGTGGAGCCCAGTGTGTACGATCCGCACGGTCGCACTGAAGTCATCACGTTTCCGGTCGAAGGTCCGACCTTTGGCATCTACCGGGAGGAGCTTTCCGCGGTGCAGCACCTTGAGTTCATCCGGCGGGTGCAGACCTATTGGGTGCAGGCGGGACGCCGGCATGAACACTTCTCACCCGGTTTGCATCACAATGTCTCCTGTACGGTGACGGTGAGACCCGATGAATGGGCGGAGGTGGCGGATGTCATCTGGAAACATCGGGATGCCTTCACGGGCATTGCCTTGTTTCAGGACCAGGGCGACAAAGCCTACCATCAGGCGCCGCGCGAAGCGGTGGCGACGGCTGAGGATGTGGCCCGCTGGAACCAGCTGGTGCATGAAGTCGTCGACTACACCACGCTGATGGAAGAAGAGGACATCACGGAGCTGAAAAGCGTGGTGGCCTGCGCGGGCGGGGCGTGTGAACTGCACGCCTGAGCGGTCGGAAGGATGACGGCGAATCCCGCAGTCGCGCCCAGACGTTGAAGTAAGGCTGGATCCGAGCTCGCCGTCCGCTGGAGGTGGGGTCGCCGACCCCGCGGGGAGAGGCGTCGCGTGAAGTAATCGAAAAACGCAGGCGGGACCAGTGGTCCCGTCGCGGCCTCTTCGATGCCACCTCCAACCGGATCTTCGGTCGTTGTCTTCATCCTATTTTCCGCAGTTGAATCGAATCGATCCGTTCATAAACCACGGATGGACATAGATAAACGCGGATTCGGAGCAGGTAGAGTGCTTCACCGACCAGGTGAATGCCAGCTCTGGCTCAACTCGTTTGTATCCGTGTTGATCCGTGTCCATCCGTGGTTCAATCGGGGTTTTCGGTTCATCGCTTTACGAAACAACGGATTGAGAAGCGGGAGGATTAGCTGGACGGCTGCGCAGAATTATTTGGCTTATTCCGGGCCGGGCCGGCCGGAGCCGCCCATTTCGGGAGTTGACGGACCATGGGGCGTTTGCCTACTTCAGAACTTTTCAAACTCTCCAAGGTTCGACGCTGCAACCATGCCTGCACTCAAGTCCATCACCGCTTCTGCCCTGTTCCTCGCCTCGGGCGCGGCACTGCTTGCAGAGGGCGGCCATGAGCGGGCGGCGTCGCTGAGCGACACCCTGCACCTGCCAATCACCAACAGCATTCTGACGAGCTGGGTGGTCACGATTGGTATTATTATTGGCATTCGCTGGCTGGTGGGGACGCCCAAGACCATCCCGGGCCGCGGCCAGTCCATCGTCGAAACAGCGCTGGAAGCCCTGAAGGACCTCTACGGACCGATCGTGGGCAAGAAGGTGATGCCGGTGGCCTATCCGCTCCTGGTTACCCTGTTCGTCTTCATCGTGTTGCACAACTGGTCAGGACTGCTTCCGTTCGTCGGCACGATGGGGTGGGGTCACACGGACGCGGCGGGTCATTTTCACCTCGTGCTCCCGCTCATCCGCCCGCACACCTCCGAACTGAATGGCACCATCGCCCTGGCGATTGTCTCCTTCGGGGCTTGGATCATTCTGGTGATGAAGTATGCCGGGCCGGGAGTCCTGATCAAAGACCTCTTTGGCAACAAGGCGGATAAGAAGGAATTGTCGGCCGGAGTCTACTGGTCCATTTCGCTCGTCTTCCTGGTGGTCGGAGTAATCGAAGTGATTTCGATCCTGATCCGTCCGATCACGCTCTCCATGCGTTTGTTCGGCAACGTCTTCGGTGGTGAAACGCTGCTTCATTCGATGAGTTTTCTTCCGCCGTTTTACTTTCTCGAACTCCTGGTCGGCTTCGTCCAGGGCCTGGTGTTCACCCTGCTGAGCGCCGTATATATCGGCCTGATCTGCAATCACGGTGACGACCATGACGCCGAGCACGGTCATGGTGAAGACGCGGCCCACGCCCCCGCCGGCGCCAAGGAAGCTGCCCACTGATCGCCCCTCACCCTTTCGCGGCTGGGAGCATGCCAATCCGTTGCGTGCACGGCCGAGAGAACGAACAAAAAGATAAAATACTATGACCTCCACCATCCTAGCTCAAGTCCCTGGTATCACGGGTAACATCGCCAGCGCCGCTGGTCTCCTCGGCGCCGCCATCGCAGTCGGCCTCATTGGCACCAAGGCCGCCGAAGCGGTCGGCCGCAATCCCGCCGCGTCGGGCAAGATCCTCGTCCAGGCCATTCTCGGTATGGCGCTGGCCGAAGGTCTCGGTCTGCTCGCTCTGTTCCTTGCCAAGTAAGCCCGCCTGACTCGTCCGTGTTTAGTGGCCGCGATCACGCCTGACGTGACGCGGCCCTCCCCTTTTTCCCACCATGTCCCTCCTCGTCTTGGCTGCTGCGACTGTTGTTGAACACGCGCCTGGCGCGCACGCCGCCGGTGGTGGCAACCCCGCCGAGCTCCTGACCCAATTCGGCGTCGAGCTGAAGTACGTCATCTGGCAGCTCGTCAGCTTTACCATCATGGCTTTCGTCCTCTATCGCTGGGCGATCAAGCCGGTGATTGCGACGATGGACGAGCGCAATGCCAAGATCGAGTCGGGGCTGAAGAATGCCGAGGCAACCGCCGTGCGGCTGGCCGAAGCCCAGACGCAGGCGGCGGCGCTGGTGAAGGAAGCCCAGCTTCAAGCCAACAAGATCGTCGAGGAGGCCCGCAAAACCTCGAAGGAATTCTCCGAACGCGAATCCGCCGCCGCCACGGAGCGCGCCAATGCGCTCATCACCAAGGCTCAGCAGGCGATCGCTCTGGAACATAAACAGATGCTCAACGAGGCCCGCGGTGAAATCGCCCGTCTCGTGGTCACGACGACCGAGCGCGTGCTGGCCAAGAAGCTGAGCGACGCCGATCGCGCGAGCTACAACGAGGCCGCCGCCAAGGAACTTTCCGGCGTCTGAACCGGACGCTGAACCTCCGGACCCCACTCACCGCCGGCGATTCTTTTCCACGGCGGTCCTGAGGTCCTGTCCCGGTCTCCCCTCCTTCGCCTCTTCGAATTTCCCTCCATGTCTTCCCAGCAGAAAAAAACCCAGCAGACCGCCCGCCAGTTGTTCAAACTGAGCGTGGTGGACGGGGTCGTTTCCGCCGAACGCGTGGCCGGGGTGCTCGCGTACATTGAAAAGACGGAGCCCGCCCACACCCTGGCTTTGCTCAAAGCGTATCAGCGCCTGATCGCGACCGAGCTGGCCAAATCCGAAGCCGTGGTGGAACACGCCGGCCCGGTCCAAGACGCCTCGCTCGCCGCCATCGGCCGCACGATGTCCCAGCGTTACGGTCGCGCGGTGGCCGCCCGCGGCCGTCGTAACGACGCCCTCATCGCCGGGGTGCGCGTCCGGGTCGGCGATGACATCTACGAATCCTCGGTGGCCTACCAACTCGCGGCCCTCGCCGCCTCGGTCTAGCCACCCCGGCACTACGCCCACGCTTCAGTCTTCCTCCTTTCAGACGTCCCAACTCCTCCGTCACCTTCCCGCCACATGAGCACGGTCCTCGAACAAATCGAACAGCAGATCGCCAAGCTTTCGACCAAGTCGGTCAAGAAAAACACCGGTAACATCCGGACCATCGCCGACGGCGTGGCCAA
>JAEUGZ010000363.1 GCA_016794725.1 Opitutaceae bacterium
ATCAATCCCGCTCCCATTAGCGAGAGCGCCGAGGGGCGTTCCCCCAGCACCACAATTGCAATGACCGTGGCCAGGAGCGGGCCGGTGCCTCGCGCCAGCGGGTAAATCAGGGAAAAGTCGCCCGCCCGATAGCTCCGCTGCAGGTAAAGGGAGTAACCCGTCTTGAGCAATCCGCTGCCGAGAATCCAGCCTGCATCAAGCGCGGTCCAGCGGGCGGGTTCCCGCCACAGCACGGTGGCCACCACGGGGATATAGAGTGCGCAAATTACACATCCCGTGATAAATACAAACGGTAGGCCCCCTCCTGCCCGTTTGGCGCACAGGTTCCAGGTGGCATGCAAGCCGGCTGCGGCCAGGACCAGGGTAAGGGCGGCGAGACTCAATGCGCCCCAGCACGCCAGCTGATTTTCCCGGATTCAACTGGAAAGCCTGCTGGGAAATTTGTGCCGCGGCCCCGTGCTGTTCTGCTGGAGCATGGTTTGGCGGCGGCGCACGAACATAAGAGATTTGGGACTCTGCGCAAGAGACGGCAATTTTTACCGGGCACCCCCGGGTTGGTCTATTCGTGGGGTATTATTTCGTGAGTAATGGATTTTTGAGTGTATAACTCAATAGTTATCATGAGCTAACATCGAGACGAGCCCAGCTGGCACCCAGGGTGCTTAGTGGACGAGCGCGTTGTGCGTCCTCCTTTTTCCCTTGGTTCCATGATCCCTCCCTTCATCCAATCTTACCAAAAGACGCTCAACCAGGCGCTGCAGAGCCAGGATTGGGACAATGTGGTGCTTCTGGCCGAGGTGTTGCAGCTCTGTTGGCGCGAACGTCGGCAAGTTTTTCTCTGCGGCAATGGTGGCAGTGCGGCCAACGCCATTCATTTGGCCAATGATTTTCTCTATGGCATCGACAAAACCGATGGTCGCGGCCTTCGAGTGACGGCTTTGTCGGCCAACCAAGCGGTGATGACCTGTTTAGCCAACGACATTGCCTATGAGGACATTTTTTCCCAGCAGCTGACGGTGCAGGCGACAGCAGGGGATGTGCTGATCGCGCTCTCGGGCAGTGGAAATTCGCCCAATATCATCAAGGCGCTCCAGCGGTCTCGCGAACTTGGTTTGACGAGCTTTGCCATCCTCGGATTCACCGGCGGCCGCGCCCTCGAGCTGGCCGACCACCCGATCTACTTCCCGGTGCACGACATGCAGGTGGCCGAGGATCTTCAAATGATGGTGGGTCACATGCTGATGCAGTGGCTCAGCGGCCATCGTCCCTCTTTCGCTCATGAACGGCAAAATAGCCATCCTCGGCAGCAACTCGTTCTCCGGAGCTAGTTTTGCCCGGTACTGTCTGGAACAGGGTTTGGACGTCCTCGGCGCGAGCCGGTCGGACGAGCCTGCCCGTTGCTTTCTGCCGTACCGGTGGTTGCCGGCCAAGCGCCAGAAGAAGTTCCGCTTCCTTCGCGCCGACCTGAACCACGATCTGGATGGACTGATGACCGCGCTTGACGCGTTCAAGCCGAGTTGGGTCGTCAACTTTGCCGCCCAGGGCATGGTGGCACAGAGCTGGCTCCACCCGGAGCACTGGTACCGGACCAATGTTTTGGCGAATGTCCTGTTCCATGACCGGCTGCGCACGAAGTCGTGGCTGGAGAAATACGTGCACATCGGCACGCCCGAGGTCTATGGCAGCACCCAGGGGTTGATCGATGAGCGTGCGCCGTTCAATCCGACAACTCCCTATGCTGCTTCACGCGCGGCCTGTGACCTGCACCTGCGGACGTTTTTTGGCCAATACAAGTTCCCGGTGACCTGGACCCGCGCCGCCAACGTCTATGGCCCGGGTCAGCAGCTCTATCGCATCATCCCGCGCACCATCCTCTCCATCAAGTTGGGACAGAAGCTCCAATTGCATGGTGGCGGGCACTCCATCCGCTCGTTCATCCATATCGACGACGTTGCGGTGGGCACGCTTGCGGTAGCTCAACATGCGCCCGCCGGCGAGTGCTACCACCTGTCCACCTCCCGTTTTGTCTCCATCCGTGAGCTGGTCGAACTGATCTGCCGCGAGATGAAGGCCGACTTCAAGCAGGTGGCGGAGGTCACCGCCGATCGTCCCGGCAAGGACGCGGCCTACCAACTTCACTGCGACAAGGCCCGGCAGGAGCTTTCCTGGCGCGACACCGTCGATCTCGAAACAGGAATCCGCGCCACACTCGCTTGGGTGGAAACGCATTTCGACGAGTTGAAGCAGCAGCCGCTCGACTATCACCACAAGCCCTGATCACGGCCATGTCACACGACAAGATTCTCTCATACGAGCGGGCTCCCTCGCTCTTCTCCTCCCTCCGTCAGCAAGGGAAAAAAGTGGTGCAGTGCCATGGCACCTTCGACCTCATTCATCCGGGGCACATTGTCCACTTTGAGGAGGCCAAGTCGCTGGGCGACATCCTGGTGGTCACGGTCACCGGCGAGAAGTTCGTCAACAAAGGCCCGGGTCGCCCTTTCTTCAACGACCAGCTTCGCTCCCGCTGGCTCGCTGCGCTCGCCTGCGTGGACTATGTCGTGATCATCCCGTATGCCGCCGCGGTCGAGGCGATCGAGTGCGTGCGGCCCACCTTCTATTGCAAGGGACGTGAGTACGAGGCGGCGGAGAATGATGTCACGGGCAATATCCTGGATGATGTCGCCGCGGTTCGCCGGGTCGGTGGTGAAATGCGTTATGTCGGGTCTGTGGTGTTCAGTTCAACCAAGTTGTTGAATGAGCACTTCGAATCCTATCCGTCGGAAGTGAAGGCGTTTTGTCGAGCGGTCGCTCAGGAGTGTTCGCCCGCGCGTTTCCGCGAGATCATCGACAACTTCAAGAATCTAAAGGTGCTGATCGTCGGTGACGTGATCTTTGACCGCTACACGACGCTGGAAGTCCAGGGACTGACGTCCAAGAGTCGCATTCTCTCGGGTCGATTCGTTGCCGACGATATGCAGGCCGGTGGCGCGCTCGCGGTGTACCGGCATATCCGAGAATTCACTTCGCATGTGAAATTGGTGGGCCTGGTCGGAACCGAGCCTTGGCTGGAGGGGACCCTCGCCACCTTCCTTGAGCCTGAAGGGGACGGCTTGGTGCGCTCGCCGGAGTTCACCACCGTCGTCAAGCAGCGTTTCGTCGAGCCGCGCACCGAAGGCAAGGAGCTCTCGAAGCTCTTTTCGGTCAACTTCATCAACAAACACGCCCCGAGCGCTGCCCTGCAGAAGACGGTGATCGACCGGATCGCGGAGGAGATTCCGAACTACGATCTCGTGCTCGTGATGGATTTTGGCCACGGCGTGATGGAGGACCCTGTCCGCGACTTTGTGCAGAAGCAGGCGCACTTCCTCGCGGTCAACTGCCAGACCAACTCCAACAATCACGGGTTCAACATCATCAATCGGCGTTACTCGCGCGCCAACGTTTTCACGCTCGATCAAGCCGAGCTGACCCTCGCGGTCGGGCGGCGGGAGCTGGATTATGGCAAGGAATTGACCCAGCTTGCGCAGCAATTGGGCAGCCGCTACGCGTGGCTGACACGCGGCGGAACCGAGACCATTGGACGCAATTGTGTGAAGGACATCTCCTCCTGCGCGGCGTTTGAACGTACCATCGTCGACACACTCGGAGCCGGCGATGCATTTTGCGCCGTGGCCTGCCTGGCCGCGGCCAGCGGAGTTCCCCTGAATGTTGCCACCTTCATGGGGCAGCTCGCCGGCGCTCAGGCCGTGAAAATCGTCGGCAACTCCGAGCCCATTCGCAAACCGCGCCTGCTCAAGGCCGGCATGACGATGCTGGCCTTCTAGAACGTGCCTCAGCGTCTCCTCATCCTCACACACACTCTCTGACTCCATGAATATCCTACTCACCGGCGGCTGTGGCTACGTCGGCACGCCCCTCACCGAAAGTCTCCTCGATGCTGGTCATACGGTCACGGTGGTGGACCTGCAGTGGTTCGGAAACTTCCTTCCGAAACATCCCCGGTTGACGGTGCTGCGCGAGGACGTCCGCAACGCTGATCGCATTCCGATGGCGGGTGTCGACGTGGTCATGCACCTGGCCAACATCGCCAACGACCCATGCTCGGATCTGAATTCCAAGCTGAACTGGGAGGTCAACGCCCTGGCCACCATGCTCCTGGTGGAACGCGCCATTGCGAACCGGGTTCCGCAGTTCATTTTCGCGAGCTCGGGCAGCGTCTATGGCGTGAAGGAAGAGGCGGAGGTCACCGAGGAGCTCTCGCTCGTTCCGATTTCCGACTACAATAAGACGAAGATGGTGAGCGAGCGCATCCTGCTCAGCTACGCGGACCGGATCCTCGTCAACATCCTCCGTCCCGCCACGATCTGCGGTTACTCCCCGCGCATGCGACTCGATCTGTCGGTCAATATGCTGACGATGCAGGCGCTGGTGAATCACAAGATCACTGTCTTCGGGGGAGACCAGACCCGTCCCAACATTCACCTGCAGGACATGATCCGTGTGTACCATCACTTCCTCAAGCAGGGCCGGCAGTTTCCGGGCATCTTCAACGCTGGATTTGAGAACATCTCCATCCTCGACATTGCCCAGCGGGTCACGAAGCACGTGCCGGCGGACGTCGTCGTCACTCCTTCGAACGATCCTCGCTCCTACCGTCTCTCCTCCAAGAAACTCCTCGCGACCGGCTTTGTGCAGCGGCACTCGGTTGAGGATGGAATCCAGGAGGTCATCGCGGCTCAACGGGACGGCCGGCTCAAGGACGATGAGCGCTGCTACAACATCAAGACGATGAAGAAGCTCGCCAACCTTGCCTGACGCCATGATCGATCTCGCCCCCTCGTCCACCTCGTCGGAAACAGAGCTGTCGCACCGCCTGCTGGAAAGCATGGTGCGCATCCGGATGATCGAAGAGGCCATCGCAGAGCGGTACTCCGCCCAGCAGATGCGCTGCCCGGTGCACCTGTCCATCGGACAGGAGGCTGCCAGTGCTGGTGTCTGCGCGGCGTTGCGCCACACCGACCAGGCCATGAGCGGACATCGCTCCCACGCCCACTACCTGGCCAAGGGGGGAAACCTGCGGGCGATGATTGCGGAACTTTACGGACGTGAAACGGGCTGCTGCAAGGGTCGGGGTGGATCGATGCACCTGGTTGATGTGGATGCGGGCTTTGTCGGTGCGGTGCCGATCGTGGGCAGCACGATTCCGATTGCGACAGGCCTGGCGTTTGCGGACCGGCTCCTGCGTCGGGATCGTGTGACTGTGGCCTTTCTCGGTGAAGCCGCCACGGAGGAAGGCGTCTTCCACGAGAGCGCCAATTTCGCCTCCCTGCATCAGCTGCCCATCGTCTACGTCTGCGAAAACAACCTGTACTCGGTGTATTCGCCCCTCGAAGTCCGCCAGCCCGCCCACCGCGAGGTGTTTGAAGTGGCGGCGGGTCACGGGATTCGTTCCCGTCAGATCGATGGCAACGACCCTCTCGCGGTCTATCACCTCATGAAGGAGTCCGTGGCCTATGCCCGCTCGGGTGAAGGGCCGGTCTTTCTGGAGCTCAAGACCTATCGGTGGCGCGAACACTGCGGCCCGGGTTTCGACAATCACATTGGATATCGCACCGAAGCCGAGTACCAAGCCTGGCGCGAGCGTGATGCCGTGGCTTCCACCGAGCGCCGTCTGCGCGATGCGGGTGCCTACGATGAAGAGCGCATCGACCGCCACCGCGAGCACGTGGAAGGTGAAATCATCGAAGCGTTCGCCGCGGCCCAACGAGCTCCTTTTCCCGCCGGATCCACCCTGATGAATCACGTTTATTCCGAAGGTTCACACCCATGAGCAGAGAACTTACTTACGCCGACGCGATACGCGATGGGTTTGCCGTCGCGATGGAACGAGATCCCCGTGTCTTGCTGATGGGTCTGGGCGTGCCCGATCCGAAAGGATTCTTTGGCACCACGGTCGGTCTGCAGCAACAGTTCGGGACCGAGCGCGTGATGGACATGCCTTGCGCGGAAAATGGCATGACGGGTGTGGTCCTCGGTGCAGCCCTGAACGGCCTGCGTCCCGTGATCAACCACCAGCGTCTCGATTTCGCCTTGCTGGCGATGGACCCCGTCTGCACGCAGGCGGCCAAGTGGAACTACATGTTTGGCGGCGCCACCAAGATGCCGGTGGTGTTTCGCATGATCCTCGGCCGCGGCTGGGGCCAGGGTCCGCAGCACTCCCAGTGCCTGCACTCCTGGTTTGCCCACATCCCCGGCCTGAAGGTGGTCATGCCCACGACTCCCTACGACGCCAAGGGATTGCTCATTGCCTCCATTGAGGACGACAATCCCGTGGTGTTCATTGAGCACCGTTGGCTGCACCACATCAAGGGTGAGGTTCCGGAGGGACACTACACGGTGCCGATCGGACCCGCGCGTCTGGCCCGGGCCGGCACGGATGTGACGATCGTCGCTTTTTCCTACATGGTGCTGGAAGCCCTCGAGGCTGCTCAGCGCCTCGATTCGCTCGGAGTCAGCGCTGAAGTCATCGACGCTCGCGGACTTCGTCCCCTGGATCGGGAGGCCATTGCCGCCTCCGTGCAAAAGACCGGACGCCTCGTGGTGGCCGACACCGGCTGGGGCACTGCTGGCATGAGCGCCGAGGTGATTGCGGTCGCTTCTGAGACCTCCTTTCGTTCGCTCAAGTCGGCTCCGCGCCGCGTGTGTTTTCCCGAGTGTCCGACTCCGACCGGTCCCTCGCTCGCGGCCGAGTTCTATCCCCGGTCGGGTCACATCGTGGCCGCGGTGCGCGAGACGCTCGATTGGGCGCCGGAACCCTCGGACTGGCTGATGCCGGCCGGGATCGAACTCGACAAACCCAATCCCGCCTTCACGGGCCCGTTCTGATTCCGATGTCCGAGATCAATCTCCTCGACCGCCTGCCGGTGACGAAGCGGGATCCCAAGGCACGAGCCTTGGCGAAAACGCCGGAAGACCGGGCGCTGGCCAAACAGTTTGGCCGAGACTTTTTCGACGGCGAACGCCGTCACGGGTACGGCGGCTACCGTTACGATGGCCGCTGGTTGCCCGTGGCGCGTCGGATCGTGGAACACTATCAGCTCCCGGCCGATGCCCGCATCCTCGATGTGGGTGCGGCCAAGGGATTCCTAATGCACGATTTTCTTCAGGTGCTGCCGGGAGCGACGGTTCGTGGGCTCGATGTTTCGGCCTACGCCAAAGCCAACGCCCACGCGGGCATGGGGTCGCTGATCGACCTCGGTTCGGCCGACGCGCTGCCCTACGCGGACAAGTCGTTCGATCTGGTGGTGTCCATCAACAGCATTCACAACCTCCCGCTGGCGGCGTGCAAACAGGCGCTGCGCGAGATGGAGCGAGTCAGCCGCGCCCACAAGTTTGTCACCATCGATGCATGGCGGAACGAGGAGGAGCATCAGCGCCTGTTGGACTGGATCCTCACGGCCGAGACCTACATGAGCGTGGACGACTGGTTGAAGCTGTTCGCCGAAATCGGCTACACCGGGGACGCCTGGTGGTTTATTCCATGAAAACGCTTGCCGCCATTCTGGTAGAACAGCGCAAGCCGCTGTTGATCGACGAAGTTGAAGTTCCTGCGCTGAGCTATGGTCAAGTGCTTGTGCAGGTGCGCGCCAGCCGGATCTGTGGATCGCAATTAGGGGAAATTGAGGGAGTCAAGGGGCATGATCGCTACCTGCCGCACTTGCTTGGCCACGAAGCGGGTGGTGTGGTACTGGAGATTGGTCCTGAAGTAACCCACGTCAAACCGGGTGACCATGTGGTGTTGCATTGGCGCCCCGGTGCCGGAATCCAGGCTGCGCCCGCTAAGTATCGTCTGGGTGGACAGACGATCAACGCGGGCAATATCACGACATTTCAAGGTCTCACCGTGGTCTCAGAGAATCGTCTAACCCGAGTTCCCGACGACGTGGACTTCGAGACGGCCGCGCTACTTGCAGACACCATTACTACCGGCTTCGGAGCGGTCACCCGCGATGCCCGTGTCTCCATTGGAGAGGCGGTCGTAGTGGTTGGAGTGGGTGGAATCGGCATGGGGGTGGTCCTCGGTGCGCACCTCGCCGGAGCCCATCCGGTCATCGCTGTGGATATTCAGGACCACAAGCTGACCAAGGCCCGCGAATTCGGCGCCACCCATACGATCAATTCCCTCAATGAACCGCTGGTGGACGCAGTGCAGCGGATCATCGGAGGACCGGCGGATGTGGTGTTTGACGTCACTGGACAGGTTCGGGTTGTTGAACAAGCCTGGCGCGCAACCGGTCCTAAAGGTCGCCTGATCCTGGTTGGTGTCATGCGTCACGACCAACAGTTCAGCCTGAACACGCTTCCGTTACACTACGGCAAGACAATTTCCGGCTCGGAGGGAGGCGGCAGCCTGCCTCACGTTGACATACCTCGCTATTTGCGAATGATCGCCAGCGGACGTTTCGATCCATTGGGCATGGTTTCCCACCGCGGGGCACTGACTGAGGTCAATTCGTTGGTAGCAACGCTGCGCAGCGGTGAAGCGACGCATGCGATGCTCGTTTTCCCCCACTAATCCATCCACGCTTTTTGAACGCCGCCATGTCGATCAGCACATTTGCCGCTCCTCCCCTGAAGATAAACACGCCTGTCGCGAAAAAGGTGGACACGCTCCATCGTCCGACCTGCTCAGCCTGCGGACGGTCTCAGCTCGAGGAAGTTATCGATCTTCCCAATCTGCCGCTGACCGGAGTCTTTGTCGACCCCGCCCAACGCCGCAACTACCCCAGCTTTGACCAAGCCCTGATGCGGTGCGCCGCATGCGGGCACGCTCAGCTGCGCGAAAGCGTCGACCCCTCGTACCTGTATCAGGATACTTACACACATCGCTCATCATTGAGTCCGATCTCAACCCGAGGGAATGACTTCTTCCTCACTTTTCTCAACGAGGTCGCGGGCGACCGGAAATTCAAGTCGATCGTCGAAATTGGCTGCAACGATCTCTACCTTCTCAACAAAATCTCACATCGGGGCGAGGCCCTCACGGGATTTGATCCAATTTGGAAGGACCGATCTGTGGAGGTCGCGAGTGGCGTCCGGGTAAGCGGAAAGTACATTGAAGAGATCGACCCGTCGACCGACATACCGGTGCGACCCGACCTGGTGCTCTCCGTTCATACACTCGAGCACGTCTTTCACCCACTCGATTCGCTCCGCCCGATTTTCGAACACGCGCAACCTGGTGCGCTCTTTGTAGTCGAGGTACCGAGCCTGGATACGCTGGTCACCATCAATCGTTTCGATCAGGTGTTCCATCAGCACCTGAACTATTTCTCGCTTGCTTCATTCCAGAGCATGATTTGCGGCCTGGGTGGTGAATACGTCGCTCACCGCTTCAACTATGGGTATTGGCTTGGCACCATGATGGTTGCCTTCCGCAAGCCCGACGGGCGGACCTCGCGCGTGACCGCGGACCTTCCGCCGGCTCCGAGTGTGGATGAAATCTGCGAGGGTCACTCCCGGTTTCGGGAACAATTGTCCGGAGTCCGCCGCACTTTGGAAAGGCTGACGAGGCGCGGCACTCCGGTGATTGGGTTTGGGGCCGCGCAGATGGTTCCGACGCTGGCGTATCATTTCCAGAGTGATTTTGGATTTCTTGAATCGATCCTTGACGACAACCCGGCAAAGGCCGGTTTGAGTTATCCCAGCATTGCCACCACGATTCGGCCGACTTCTGAAGTGGGTGATCTTCAGGCGTATGCGGTGTTGGTTACAGCCTGCGACAGTTCCCGCGTTCTTCTGCCACGACTTGTTGGCTTGCGTGCGAGGTACCTCATTCAGCCCTGCAACCCTTTTTAGCTCCCGATTTGAACGAGAAAATCAAAGTTGCCATCCTGGGCAGTGGAAACATCGGCACCGACCTGCTGCTGAAGATTCTGCGATCGCCGGTGCTGGAGTGCGGCCTATTCATTGGGCGGAATCAATCCAGCTCGGGCCTCGCACGTGCGCGTGCCTTGGGCGTTCCGGTGTCATCGGATGGAATACAGGCCATCCTCGACCAGCCCGACTGCTGTGAGCTTGTCTTCGATGCAACCTCGGCGGCCGATCACCTCAAGCACTGGCCTTTGCTCCGTGCCTTGGGGAAGCGAGTCATCGACCTGACTCCCTCCCGGGTTGGAACGATGGCCGTTCCTGCCATCAATGGGGACGAGTTGTTGTCGGCTGAAAATGTGAATATGGTGAGCTGTGGCGGCCAGGCGTCGACTCCGCTCGCCTTTGCCATCGCCCGGACGCAACCGGGGATTGAATACTTTGAGGTGGTATCGTCGATCTCCGCGCTCAGCGCCGGTCCAGCCACCCGCGCCAACTTGGATGAGTACATCGAAACCACGGAGGCGGCGCTTGCTCACTTTACCGGTTGTTCTGCAACAAAGACGATCCTGATCCTGAATCCGGCGCAGCCGCCGATCCACATGCAGACGACCGTCAGCGCAAAGGTGGCGAGCGCCGATCTGGATCGACTCCGGCCAGTGGTTGACCAAATGGTCGCGAGCATCCAGCGCTACGTGCCTGGTTACCAGCTGGTCGTCCCACCGGTGTTTGAGCAGAACCGGATTGTGGTGATGGTGCGG
>JAEUGZ010000444.1 GCA_016794725.1 Opitutaceae bacterium
CGTGGCACCCTGCTCCGGACGCACTCAAGGCGCGATGCGCCGAGGCCGCCCGCCTGTGCGCGGCGCGAGGAGCCGATCTCAGCACGCTCGCCCTGCAATTCGCCGTCGCGCATCCCGACCTCCCGACCACCATCGTCGGCACCGCCAGCCCCGATCGCATCCTCCAGAATATTCGGGACGCCGCCGCTCCGATTGACCACGACCTGCTCCGAAGCGTGCTCGACGTTCTGCGTCCCGTGAGCAATGTGACGTGGCCGTCCGGACGTCCGGAAAACAACTAACCGCCCCGTCATGGTTACCCTTCGACTCGAAGAACCGGGCCGACTCGCCCTCAGTCAAACCGAAGCTCCCGCCCGGGTCGGAGCCGGGGAGGCACGCGTGCGCGTCCACCGGATCGGGGTCTGCGGCACTGACATTCACGCGTTCGGGGGAAAACAGCCGTTTTTCACCTACCCGCGCATCCTCGGACACGAACTCGGCATTGAGGTCCTGGAGGTGGGTTCGGGTGTGAATTCGATCAGGCCCGGCGACCGCTGCTCGGTCGAACCGTACCTGCACTGTGGTGCCTGTATCGCCTGTCGTCGGGGAAAACCCAATTGTTGCGCGCACCTGAAGGTGCTTGGCGTTCACACGGACGGCGGCATGCGCGAGGAACTGGTGGTTCCCGCGGCCAAGCTCCACCCCTCCACCCGCCTGACCTTCGATCAGCTGGCCCTGGTCGAGACCCTCGGCATCGGGTGTCATGCGGTCGACCGCGCGAATCTGGAAGCCGGGGAGTTCGTCCTCGTCATCGGCGCCGGCCCCATCGGTCTCTCCGTCATGCAATTTGCCGTGGAAGCGGGGGCCCGCGTGATCGTGCTGGACATCAATGAAAACCGGCTCCGCTTCTGTCGCGAACAACTGGGGGTCGAACACACGCTTTCGGCCGCTGCCGGTCCCGCGACCGAGGCCTTGTTGGCATTGACCGGAGGAGACCTTCCCACCGCGGTGTTCGATGCCACGGGAAACCCCAAGTCCATGATGGCGGCATTCGACTACACCGCCCCAGGCGGACGCTTGATCTTTGTCGGTCTTTTCCAAGGTGACGTCACGTTCAACGACCCGCACTTCCATCGACGCGAGCTGACGCTTCTCGCCAGCCGGAACGCCCGAAGCACTGACTTCACCCGAATCATCCGCCTGATTGAGTCGGGCCGCATCGACACCACTCCGTGGATCACGCACCGCGCTCCACTCCAGGAAGCGGTACTTGCCTTCCCATCGTGGACGAAACCAGAGACCGGCGTGATCAAGGCCATGATCGAGCTCTGATCCTTCGACCCAGCCCTTTTCTTATACCCTCCCATGAAACTTCCCGTCTATCTCCGCGCCGCGCTCGTACTTGCCACCGCCACCTGGCTGCTCTCCGGCTGTGCCAAGAAGACAGACTCTGCCGGCGAGGCAGGGGCCAAGCGATTGACCATCGCGGTGGTTCCCAAGGCCACCACGCACTCGTATTGGAAGTCGGCGCAGGCCGGAGCCGAGCGCGCCGCCCGGGAATTGGGAGTGAATCTGGAATGGCAGGGGCCGCTCGACGACTCCAAGGTGGCCGACCAGATCGGCATCTTCAACAATCTGGCCGCCTCCGGCGTGGATGGAATTGTGCTGGCGCCCTGCGACGACCGCGCTCTCGTCTCACCCGTGCGCACCGTGGTCCGGCGCGGCATGCCGGTCGCCATCTTTGACTCTCCTCTCGAAGGAAAACCCGGCACGGACTTCATCAACTTCGTCGCGACCGACAACAAGCAAGCGGGCGTCACCGCCGCGCAAACCCTCTCCGGCCTGGTCACCCAGGTGTCACATGGCGGCACGGTGTTGATGATCCGCTTCACCGAGGGCTCCGCTTCGACCCGATTGCGGGAGGAAGGTTTTATCGAGAAACTGGGTTCGTCCGGCACCCTGAAAATCGCAGCCCAGCAGTTCACGGATGGATCGATGGCAGGGGCCCAGCGGGTGGCGGAAACGCTGCTCGGCAACTACGTCAAGAACAACACGCTCCAGCTCGACGGCATCTTTGCCTCAAATCAGCCGACGGCCGAGGGCACCTACAACGCCCTCCGGGCGCTGCGTGACAAAGGGGTGGTGATCAAGACTCCGTTTGTCGGGTTCGACGATTCCGAGCTCCTGCTGCAGGGTCTGCAGAATGGCATCATCCAGGCCTTGGTGGTCCAGGATCCGGACCGCATGGGCTATCTCGGTGTGAAGTCGGTGGTCGACTTTCTGCAAAAGCGACCCGTACCGGCTGTGGTGGATACGGGAGTCACGGTGAAGACACGGAAGTAATCCATCGCCGTGTCTGCGAATCCCGCCCCTTCCTCCGCGCTCCTGTCGATGCGCGGCGTGCAGAAGCGTTTCGGCGCCACCTACGCGCTGCGCGGTGTCGACCTGGAGGTGGCCGCCGGCACGGTGCATGCGCTCATCGGAGAAAACGGAGCCGGCAAGAGCACGCTGATGAAGACGCTCTCCGGCGCCTATCAGCCCGACGCCGGGACCATGCGGTTCGACGGGAACCCCTACCGGCCGGACAATCCGCTCGACGCGCGTTCGCTCGGAGTGTGCATGATCTACCAGGAACTGGCGCTGGCTCCCGACCTCAGCGTGATGGAGAACATCCTGCTCGGCATCGAACCCACGCGAGGGCCGTTCATCCGGTGGGGCGAAGTGCGGTCCATCGCCCGCCGGGCGTTGGCAGAAGTGGGACTGGACGACGTCTCCCCCGAGGCGATTGTCGGTTCACTGTCCATCGCCACCCAGCAACTCGTGGAGATCGCCCGGGCCGTCGCCGTTGGTTGCAAGATCCTGGTTCTGGATGAACCGACCAGTTCCCTGACGCAAAAGGACGTGGCCAAGCTTTTCGCGCTGGTCCGCCGGCTGAAGGAACGGGGCATCGCCATCGTCTACATCAGCCACGCTTTGGAGGAGGTGCAGGCCCTCTGTGACCGCTTCACGGTGATGCGCGACGGTGAAACCGTGGGGCACGGTAACGTGGCCGACGTTCCGGTCCATCGCATCATTTCAATGATGGTCGGGCGGGAAGTCGCGGACTTGTATCCACGTTCGGCGAGGTCGCCGGGGGACGTGGTGCTTGAGTTCAAGGACTTCGCAGGAGTGACCCTTCCCCGCAGCGCGGGTCTCGCCCTGCGGCGGGGCGAAGTGGTCGGCATCGCCGGGCTGATTGGCGCCGGGCGCACGGAGATGTTGCGCTCGCTGTTCGGTCTTGAACCCGTGAAATCGGGAAAGATCCGTATTGGCGCCTACCAAGGCGAAGCAAGTCCCGGTCAGCGCTGGTCGCAAGGGGTGGGCCTCGTGAGTGAAGACCGCAAGACGGAGGGCCTGGCCCAAAACCTGTCGATCGCGGAAAATCTCACGCTGACCCGACTCTCCGGACTGGGACCGTGGCGCTTCATCCGTCCCTCCCGACAACGGGCCGCCTGCGCGCCGTGGATCTCCGCGCTGCCGATCAAGTGTCGCGATGCCGGCCAGGCCGTGGAGGATCTCTCCGGCGGAAATCAACAAAAGGTGGCGATCGCGCGGCTTCTGCATCACGACGCCGACATCTTCCTGCTCGACGAGCCCACACGCGGAATCGACGTGGGATCGAAGGCGCAAATCTACGCCCTGATCGATCGGCTCGCCCTCGGAGACCCCACCCTCGGCAAACAGCCCAAAGCCATCCTGGTCGTGAGCAGCTACCTGCCGGAGTTGCTCGGCATCTGCGATCGTATCGCGGTTATGACCCGCGGTGTGCTCGGTGAGGCCCTGCCCGTAAGCCGATGGACGGAGCATTCCCTGATGGTGGCCGCCACGGGTCAGTCCACCGAGTCCCCGGCCGCACCCTCGGCCTGAAGCGGCGCCTACCTTGCCTTACCGCATTCGCCACCCGGACCTCCTGTAGCCTGCCGCCGTCATTCCCCTGCCATGAGCGATCCGGTTGAAACCGTCCCCACCCAATCCAAACGACTGCTCACCTTCGCGG
>JAEUGZ010000574.1 GCA_016794725.1 Opitutaceae bacterium
CCAGGTCTTTCGCAAGACGAAGCGTCGGATAGGTGACAACGCCAACCTACTCCGCAAGTTCCCGCCCATGGAGGGTCGCATCTTCGCGGTCGACTATAGCCGCGACGGAAAACTCATTGCCGCCGCCGGCAGCTTCAACGGTCGCGGCGCCGTGCACCTTTATACAGGCGAGTTCAATACGACCATCCCCGAACTTCTGCTCAAGGCCTACGCCGACAAGATCGCCACCAACTACACCAAGGAGGAAAAGGCGGAGATCGAGCGTTTCACCACCGACGGCGTCAGGCTCCTCGCCGAGATCCCGATTTCCGGAGGTGTCTACGCACTCGCCTTCAACGCCGGGGGGCAAGCGGTCGCCGCCGCCGGTCAGGACGGGCGTGTGAGACTGATCGACACCACCAACGGCCGGATCACCAGCGAATTTGTCCCGGTCCCCCTTGAAGTCACTGCGCTCCCGCGCGGCGAACCTTTGCCCCTCGCGGCCCGTTGACCATGCCTCTCACTACTTTCCTTCCCCCCGATCTGCGGTGCGTCAGGTCCCCCGGGCCTGTCGTTTTCAGGAGGTAACCCACCACTTTCTCCGGCTTTGCCATGACGATCACCCGCACGATCTCCCTTCGGTCCTGGTCCAAATCCGTCTCGTGGTTCGCGTTCCTCTTGCTCCCGGCGGCGCTGATGGCGGTCACTGCGACGGCTCCCACCCCGCCGGAGGCGCTGCCACCCGGCGCAACCGTCGTCTCGCTCGACGTCACGCCCGCGTCGGTGCGCCTCCACGGGTGTTTCGACAGCGTGCAACTGCTCGTCACCGCGAAACTCTCGACGGGTGACGCGCTCGATGTCACCCGCCTCGCCACCTATTCCGTTGACTCCCGCTTGGGCACTCTCTCCGCCACCGGCCAGGTGGCTCCGCTCGCCAATGGCCGCACTCAGATCACCGTAAGCCTGGGTGGCCGGTCCGCCCGCGTTTCCCTCGAGGTGGTGGACTACGATCCCAATCCCAAGGTCGACTTCATCCGCGACGTCAATCCGGTCCTGGCCCAACTGGGTTGCAGCGCCGGAGCCTGTCACGGCGCCAAGGATGGCAAGGCCGGCTTCAAGCTTTCCCTCCGCGGTTATGATCCCATCTTCGACGTACGCTCGCTCGTCGACGATCACGCCGGCCGCCGGATGAATTTCGCGTCGCCCGATGATTCACTGATGCTGCTCAAGGCCACCGGTGCCGTGCCGCACGAGGGCGGACAGCGGACCAAATTCGATGACAAGTACTACCGCATCATGCGCGCCTGGATCGCCGACGGCGCCAAACTTGACCTGACCACCCCGCGCGTCACCCGCATTGAAATCAGTCCGCAAAATCCCGTGCTGCAATCCGTGGGTGCAAAGCAGCAGATGCGCATCCTCGCCACCTATGCCGACGGAAGCCAGCGCGACGTGACCGCCGAGGGTTTCATCGAATCCGGCAACCAGGACGTCGCCCTGACCGAACGAGGGGGACTGGTCAGTACGCTCCGACGCGGGGAGGCGCCCGTGCTGGCGCGTTACGAGGGCAACTACGCCGCCACCACGCTCACCGTGATGGGTGATCGCTCGGGCTTCGTCTGGAGCGAACCGGAGCAGTGGAACCCGATCGACCGGTTCACCGCCAGCAAATGGAAGCGCATGAAGATCCTCCCCTCCGGCCTTTGCACCGATGCCGAGTTTCTCCGCCGCGTTTTTCTCGATCTGACCGGACTTCCGCCGACTGCCGGCGAAGTGGAGCAGTTTCTGGCGGACACGCGTCCGACCCGCGTCAAGCGCGACGCCGTCATCGATCGTCTCATCGGTTCGCCCGATTACGTCGACCACTGGTCCAACAAGTGGGCCGACCTCCTCCAGGTGAACCGCAAATTTCTCGGCGAAGCGGGAGCAAAGCGCTTCCGCGAATGGATACGGGCGGAGGTTGACGCGAACACCCCCTACGATCAATTCGCTCGAAAAATCCTCACCGCCACCGGCTCGAACCGCGACAACCCGGCCGCGAGCTACTTCAAGGTCCTGCGCACGCCCACGGAAACGATGGAGAACACCACCCATCTCTTCCTTGCCACCCGGTTCAACTGCAACAAATGCCACGATCACCCGTTTGAACGGTGGACGCAGGACCAGTACTATCAGCTGTCGGCTTTCTTCGCTCGGGTCGATCTCAAGAAGGATCCGGCAGGTGGCAAGGAAACGATCGCCGGCAGCGCCGTCGAAGGCGCCAAGCCGCTCTACGAGGTGGTCGCCGACAAGGACGAGGGCGAAGTCACGCACGACCGGACGGGTCAGGTTACGCCTCCAGACTTTCCCTACGCCGCCAAGGCCGTGCCTGGTCCCACTCAGGGAAGCTCCACCCGCCGCGAACAACTGGCAGGCTGGATGACGTCACCGGACAACCGTTACTTCGCCCTCAGCTACGTCAATCGCATGTGGGGCTACCTTCTCGGAGTCGGCCTCATCGATCCGCTCGATGATATTCGCGCCGGCAATCCCCCGTCCAATCCCGAGTTGTTGCAGTGGCTCACCCAGGAGTTCGTCCAAAGCGGTTTCAACGTCCGACACCTGCAGCGGTTGATCACCCAATCCCGCACCTATCAGCTTTCGGTCGCGACGCACCGGTGGAATGCCGACGACCGCACCAACTTCTCCCACGCGATGGCGCGCCGGCTGCCTGCGGAAGTGCTGTTCGATACGGTGCTTCGTGTCACCGGTTCGGCGCCGAATTTCCCCGGGGTGCAGCCCGGCACGCGCGCCGCGCAGCTTCCCGACTCCGCGATCGACGTACCCAGCGGATTTCTGGCCAGTCTCGGCCGCCCCGTTCGCGAATCTGCCTGCGAGTGCGAACGCAGCGGCGACCTCGGCCTCGGATCCATCATGGCCCTGCTCAGCGGCCCCGCCGTCTCCACTGCCATCAATGATCCGAAGAACGATATCGCTCGCCTCGCCGCCGCCACCCCGGATGACCACGCCCTGATCGATGCGATTTTCCTGCGAACCCTGAATCGCCACGCCACCCAACCGGAGACCGACTCCACCCTCGCGTCCTGGAAAACCATCCGGGAGCAGGATGTGCACCTGTCAGCTGAACTGGCCGAACGTGAAGCCTGGTGGGCGCCCATCCAGGAGCAGAAAGAGCGGGAGCGGCAGCAAGCCATCGCTTCGGCCACCGCGGCGGTGTCAGCACGCACCCTCGCCATCGCCCCGCAGGTCGCCCAGGCGGCCGCTGCTCGCGACACTGCCATCGCGGCTGCTTCCCAGGCTCTCGCCGCCCACGAATCCACCCTCGCGGCCGCACTCCCCGCCTGGGAGGCCACCCTTGGCGCCGACCGTCGTGGCACCGCGTGGGTGCCACTGGAAATGACCAAGGCGTCCGCGAACAATCTGAACAAGCTGACCAAACTCGCCGATGGGTCGTACCTCGCCTCAGGCCCGGCCGCCAACTACGTCAGCTACGAACTCACCGCCGAAACCACCCTCACCGGCATCACCGGAATCCTGCTTGAGGTCCTGCCCGATGAGAGTTTGCCAGCCTTCGGACCCGGACGGGGTGCGGGCAACTTCATCCTCACCGAGATCTCACTCCGCTGGGCCGACAAGGAAGGAAAGCGTCCCTCGGCCGAGGCAGTGTTCAAGGACGCGCGCGCTGATTTCTCCCAAGCCAATTTCGACGTGAAGACTGCCATCAACGGAAAGGCGGAAGGGGGCCGCGACGGCTGGGGCATCGGTGGCAAACTGGGCCTGCCCCATCAGGCACGGTTCTCACTCGGCGAGCCCATCGGCAGCGCCGAGGGCGCCACCCTCAATTTCACCCTGCAGCAGCAGTTCCGTGATGGATTTTCCATCGGCCGCTTTCGTCTTTGGGCGACGACCTCGCCGGCACCGCTGGAATTGGGGTTGCCCGCCGAGGTCGTGGCCGTCCTGAACGTGGCGGCGGCTGACCGCACTCCGGAACAGACGCAAACGCTGGTCGCCTACCAGCGCTCCTCCGATCTGACACTGCTGAAGCGCGCCCAGGCCTTCGCCACCGCGAAGCGTCCAGTGCCGGAGGACGCCGCCCTCGCCGAACTCAAAGCCGCACTCGTCGCCGCCGAGCTGCCCGTCGCCCTCGACCCCAAGCTCGCTCAGCTGCGTGCCGATGCCGCCCACAGTACCCGACAGCTCGCACACGAACGGCTCACCGGAGCCCAGGATCTCGCCTGGGCCCTGATCAACAGTCCCTCTTTCCTCTTCAATCGTTGACTCCTCCGCCCCGCCGGTCGCTCAGGCCTGACTTGATCCAAAATCCGGGTACGCATCGTCCCTGCCTCCGCCCCCGTTCGACCTTTTTCGAGAGCTCTGCCACCGATCCCCACGATCGTCCTCCAACGCAAACCACTGAACTCCCATGATCCGACTTCCCGGTGGATTCAATTCCGACCTCTGCGACCTTCACGCCAAGATGACGCGCCGTGATCTGCTGCGTCTCGGCGGATCCAGCATCCTCGGCCTCTCGCTCGGCCAGATGCTCAAGCTCAACGCCAGCGCCGCCACCCCTTCCGCCAGCCACGGTGGTCCCGGCTGGGGCAAAGCCAAGAGCGTCATCATGGTGTACCTCCAGGGCGGCCCGTCGCACCTCGATCTGTGGGACCCGAAAGAGAATGTTTCGGACAAGATCCGCAGCTCCTTCAAGCCCATTTCGACCAAGATCCCGGGCACCCACTTCACCGAGATCATCCCGCAACTCGCGAAGGTGAACGACAAGTTCACCATGATCCGATCAATGAGCTACACGCCGAACGGGCTCTTCAATCACACGGCGGCCATCTACCAGATCATGACCGGCTACACGACCGACAAGGTCAGCCCGTCCGGACAGCTCGAACCGCCCAACGCCAAGGACTTCCCCAATTTCGGTTCCAACATCGTGCGGCTCAAGCCGGTGGATACGCCCATGCTGCCGTTTGTGATGCTGCCGCGACCGCTGCAGGAGTCCAATGTGGTCGGCAAGGGCGGCACCGCCGGCTTCCTTGGCAAGGCCTTCGATCCCTACACCCTCTACCCGGAGGGCGACGACCTCGACATGACCAAAATGGATCGACTCCGGACCGAGGACCTCAAGCTGCCGCAGGAGATTTTTGCGATGCGTCTCGAGCGCCGGGCGCGGCTGCGCGAGTCGATCGAAGCCGCCATGCCCGACATCGAAAAGGCCACGGCGTCCTACAATCTCGACGAATACTACCAGCGCGCCCTCAGCCTCATTGTCTCCGGCCGGGCCCGGGAGGCCTTCGATCTGGCCGCCGAAGGGGAAAAGCTCCGGGACCGCTATGGTCGCAATACATTTGGCCAGAGTCTCCTCCTCGCGCGGCGGCTCGTGGAGGCGGGAACCCGCGTGGTCGAAGTCATCTGGCCGAAGGTCGCCAATTCGGACAACCACTCCTGGGACCACCACATCGGCCTCACCGAACGGATGAAGGGGAAATCCGGCCCCATGCTCGATCAGGGCCTCAGCGCGCTTTTCGACGACCTTGATGATCGCGGGCTCCTCAGCGAGACGCTTGTCGTGGCCCTCGGCGAATTCGGCCGCAGCCCCGAGCGCGGGGTGAGCACCTCAGGCAACAACAACAGTGCCGACGGCCGCGACCATTGGCCGTATTGCTACACCAGCATCATCGGCGGTGCGGGCATCAAGCGGGGGTATGTTCACGGCGAGTCCGATAAAACCGCGTCCAGTCCCTCCAAAGACCCGGTTCATCCGACCGAGTTGCTCGCCACGATCTATCACGCGTTCGGTATCGATCCGGAGACCATCGTCTACAATCACCTCAATCAACCGCGCGAACTGGTCAAAGCCAAGGCCGTCACCAAGCTATTTGCCTGAACGGCGCCCGGGGGCCGGGCCGCGTTGCTCTTAGCCAATCATTCAGACGAGAAACCACGAATTGACACGAATGGACACGAATCCGTGGGGCGATCGGAGGAGTCGGGAACCTGAATTGAGTTCACCCAAAGAGTGAACCAATCCCTTGCAACTCTCGGTGCCTGTTTTCATTCGTGTCAATTCGTGGTTCAACTGCATGGTTCCGGCTTAGAACAGGGGCCCGGATAACCGGACCTCACCTGACGGCCAGACGTTTCCCTTGAACTCGGCCACCATGACCTTGTCGGCGCGCTCCCATGCGGGGGCTCCCTCGGTTGTCGGAACGGCGCGGAAGAGATTGTTGACCTCGCGATAGCCGCTGGAGGCGTAGATGTTGGGATGGTGGGCGAAAAGGACCGCATACTCGAACCCCTGTCTCACCATCCACGCGTGCGCCGCCGCCAGCAGCGTGCGCACGTGGCCGTGCCCGCGCTGTGCGGGGTGCACCGCAACCTCTGCAACACCGCCGATACGATGATTCATGCCCGCTGCCGACACGACTTTGTCGTGCACCGCCACATGGGCGGCCAGGCTCCCATCGGATCCGCGGATGAACCAGCGCTGGGCCGGCGGCTCGGCGTAATACCGGCGTTCCTTAAACACAACATCCCCGGGTTGGGTGAAGCAGAGCGAGAGCAGCTCCCGCAACGATCGATCGAGGCTGGCATCGACGTCCGCGTCAGCCACCTGTTCAACGCCCCGGGCGATGCCCAGGTTCGAAAGCGGCGCGGCACTGGCGGCAAAGAATTCATCCTGCAACTCTCGTGTGGCCCGGTCCTGCTTCACGACCTGGATCGCCGCCACGAGAGCACGGGCCCGCGCGGCAAACACCGCCTCACCCTTCTGCGCCGTCGCGCCGGAGGCGTTGCCTGCGTAGTGCGTGGGGTAATCCGCATACCACCAGATGCCCGTATGGAGGCCGGCGTCACGCACGGCCTTGATCCGGTTCCGCGGCTCGCCCTCACTGTCCGCCTTGATTCTTCCCGAGAGCACGAGGTCCGGCCGGACCACCTGAATCAGGCTGGTCTCGTACTCACCGGCGTGGCCGTACGGATCGGACGACGACCACAGCGCCTCGATCGCCGCCCGGTCGGCTTCCAGGGTGTGGGGATTGGCCACATACACGACGTAGTCGCGGGGTGAACCCAACTGGGGCTGCACGAAATACCGCAGCAGGTCATTGTTCCCGCCGTGGGCATTGACGAGCAGTATTTTGCGCAGTCCATTTCGCGCCAGTTCCCGGCAAAGGTTGTCGAGCAGCTGAATGACCAGACTCGGTTCGATCGCAATCGTCCCGGCGCAGTGCCGGGCCTCCACGATCTGGGTGAAAACCACTTCAGGTGCCACGATGACCGGCTCGACCGCGGCCGCCCGGCGGCAGAACTCCCGGGCGATGAGCATGTCCGTGCCCAAGGGCATATGATGCGCGTGACGCTCGATGCACGAGAGCGGCACCAGGCATACCCCCTGGGCGGACGCGACTGCGGCGGGAAAGTCGTCACCGTTCAGTTCGTCCCAGTTCATTTGGCGACGGCCGCTTTTCGGTGGGGCAGGGTCGTTCCGTCCACCCACACCGGCTCAAGCTGCAAGGTCTGGCGAATCGCCGGTATGCCCCAGCGGTTCTCGTGCATCTGCGCAATCACCGTATCCACTGCCGCCCGTCCGATGTGGTCGACCATGATGCTGGCTCCGGCGATGGGACGCCCTTCCTCGATTCGGAAACTCGCAAAGGCGATGTCCCGCGGGATCTTGTAGCCCTCCTCGACCAGCCAATCATAGACTCCGGCCCAGCGGCTGATGATCGCCTCGGGGCGGTGTTGCTCCAGCCAGTGGAAAAAGGCGCCTTTGTTCTGAAAGTCGCAAAGGAGGACCGGAATTCTCAACTCGGGCGGAATCAGGTCGCGCTGGGCGATGTAGCAGGCACCCATCCGTTCCGCATCGACGATGGAGGTCGGACTCTCCTGGAAGAGCGCGGTCCCGATCCGCTGATAGCCCCGCGCCACCACTTCTCGCCACACCATCCGGGTGCTTTCGAAGTAGTTGACCCCCACGGCGTGCACCGGCACGTGTCCCCAACCGTGGGAGAGGCTTACGACCGTGAACTTGTCCCAATCCAGCGCCACGATGGGTGCAAGTTCATCCGGCGGAATGCAGGCCAGGATCAGTCCGCGAATGCCCCGGCTATAGAGCACTTTGCTGGCGGCGTGCCCGGAGGGATACTCATCGAGATCAAACTCGATCAACTGGTAGCCGCGTTCGAGCGCGCGCTCCATTGCCCCGCGGACATAGGGGGCTTGGACACTGTAAAAGGGTCGTTTGCGATTGACGATAAACGCGAGCGTGGAACCCACCTCGGGATCATGCTTGGCCCAGCGTTGACGCGCCAGCATGGCGAGCGCCGGATCCGGGCGGTAACCCATCTTCTCCGCCAACTCCTGAATCTGGATTCGAGTCTGGAGTGGAATGCGAGGATTGTCTCGCAGCGCGAGCGACACCGTCGATTTGTCACAGCCAAACTTGCTCGCAATGTCCTGATGGGTGACGCGCACGGGGAAGTTCATCGAAGCAGGGTGGCTGCTTCCACCTTTGGCGCGGCGCCCGGAGCTAGCAAATTCATTCCCCGGCGCCATCGGGCCGGATTGCCGCCCGGTGCCGCCACTCCGGGCGGTCGACTTGCTTCGTTTCACGGGTGGCATTTCGATGGGGGTTCGAACAATCCGCCTCGATCACAAGCGCCATGAAATCGGTCCAGTCGAGGTGAGGATCATCTTCGGTGCCGGCGTCAAACCTTCAAATCACGGTAGCTGATCAGCTGGATTCCGCGGCGTTCTATCTCCGCCTTGACGAGCGGGCTGGTCCAGAGGTCGGTCACACCCTGGCGGTCGAGCGCCACATCCTCGTAGCCGATGTGGTGAATCGCCCGCAGTTCGGGATCATCCAGCCCGGGATGATCGACAAACCAGTAGGTTTCCCCGGGAACGAGTCCATCGAGCGCCTTAAGAAAACTCACCGTCTTCTCGGCCAGGGTTTTCTTTGGCCCCAGATAGCGAAGCCCCTTCACCCCAAGTTCAGCGAGGTCGAGACTGAGGCCGTACTCCTTCGTCAGTCGCTCGGTCAGGGCGCGGGTCTCGGCGCTCAAGCCCGTGCAGCCCATGTGACCGGAGACGTGGCTGATTCGCGGAATCCGCTTCAGTCCGAGTTCGATCTGCGCTCGAAACTCCCGCTCTACGTCGTCAAGTTTCCACGGATTGTCCGCGATGGCGCGACCCGGGTAGTTTGGATTGCGGTACACCATTGGCCAGAAATAGCCGTCCTCGTCGACGAGGCTGGGGCACCGCGACAGCGGGCGCCACTTGACATTGTCCCACTCACTGGTGATCGCGAGATGGATCCCCACGTCGACCCCGGGATGCTGCTCAAGCAAGCGCACGGCTTCGGGAAACCACGGGCCGGGCACAATCACCTCGATCGTCCGCTGAATTCCCTCCGTAAAAGCACGAATGAGAGCGAGGTTCGCCGAATGCGAGCATCCCATGTCGTCACCGCGGATGATCAGCCGGGCGGGCTTTGCTCCCTTGCTCTGCGGTTCCGCAGCGAAACTCCGTGTGGCCGACAGTGTGGCGAACGCACCAAAAGCCCCGGCAGCGCCGAGTGGCAGTTTTAGAAACTCACGACGGGGTATCGGGTCATTCATGCCAAAACCATTGTTTGCAGGTCCCTGAAGGCAATCCCTGTCCTGCATGCCCCGATGAAACGGCGCCGAGCCATCAAGGACGAGCGCGCGGCTGCTCATCCGGATGAGTTCCGGGACGATTGGCGACCACTCCGTTTCCTGATGACTGGCAGTCACCCACCCACCCAACCCGCGCGTTGCCAGGCCCTCTCGACCTCGCCTTTGAGCGTCGAAGGCAGGCTCCGCGCCGTCGCCTGCCCACCTGCGAGAACGAATGAAATCGCCCAAGTTCGACCGCGCCCGCCGTGATTTCATCCGGGTATCCTCCCTTGCCGGCGGGGGCTTCGTGCTGAGCCTCGCTTTATCCGGACCGGGCCGGGCTCAGGCATCGCCGGCCCTGAAGGCTTCGCTGGCAGACTTCACTCCCAGCCCGTTCATCCGCATCACCTCCGCGGGCGTCATCACGCTTCTGGCCCCAAATCCGGAGACTGGACAAGGTGTGCGCACCGCTCTGCCGATGATGATCGCCGAGGAACTCGACGTGGACATGGCGTCAGTCGGGGTTGAACAGGCATCCTTGCGTGCCGACGTCGGTGGGCAGTTTGCCGCCGGCAGCGGTTCGACCCCGGGGAACTTCATGCGTTTGCGTCGCGCCGGGGCAACGGCCAGGGCCATGCTCGTCGAGGCCGCAGCGCAGACTTGGAACGTTCCGTCGTCGGAATTGCGGACGGAAAAGGGCCAGGTGATCCACGACGCCACCGGGCGATCCCTCGCCTATGGAGCACTGGCCGCCGCGGCCGCGCTGCTGCCGGTCCCAGCGGAGTCCACGCTCCGTCTGAAGCCGAGCCGCGAGTTTCGTGTCATGGGCTCGCGGGTCGGTGGGGTGGACAATCGCGCCATCGTCACTGGTCAGCCGCTGTTTGGCATCGACCAAAAACTCCCCGGCATGGTCTACGCCGTGTTTGCAAAGTGCCCGGTTTTCGGCGGCAAGGTGATCCGCGCGAACGTCGAGCACATCAAGTCCCTGCCGGACGTGATCGACTGTTTCGTGATCGAGGGGAGCGGCAACCCCAGCGGCCTCTTGCCCGGGGTCGCCATCATCGCCCGATCGACCTGGGCGTCGTTCTCCGCGAAGCGACTGCTGCGGGTGGAGTGGGACGAAAGCGCCGGCGCCCATCACACCAGCGCCACCTATGCGTCCAAGGCCGCAGATCGCGCCAAGAGCCCGGGTGCCAATCTGCGCACCGACGGAGATGTGGAGGCAGCCTTCGCGTCCGCCGCGACCGTGATCGAGGCCGCCTATGCCTATCCCTTTCTCAATCATGCCACGCTCGAACCTCAGGGATGCACCGCCTGGGCCACCGGTGACGGGATCGAGTTCTGGACCACGTCACAGAGTCCCGAGTGGGGCCGCGAGCTTATCTCCAAAACGCTGGCGATTCCGCCGGAGAAATTGAAAATGAACCTGGTTCGCGGGGGAGGAGGATTCGGACGACGCCTCTCCAACGACGCTTTGGTCGAAGCCGCGGCCCTCGCTCTTCGCACGGGTGGCAAACCGGTGAAGCTGACCTGGACGCGCGAGGACGATATGCGCCACTGCTTTTACCGCCCGGGTGGTTTCCACTTCCTCAAGGGAGCCGTCGACGCTCAGGGACGGTTGTCGGCGTGGCACAATCATTTTGTCACCTTTGGTCACTGGTCTGCCCGGAACCCCGCCAATTGCGCCGGTATCCGCACGGACGAACTGCCTGCCCGGTTTATTGCCAACTACCAACTGGACCAGTCGATCCTGCACACCATCGTACCCACGGGTCTGATGCGCGCTCCGGGCGCCAATGCCATGGCGTTTGTCATGCAGGGCTTCATCGACGAACTGGCCCATGCCGCGCGCCGCGACCCGGTGGAGTTTCGACTCGAACTGCTGGGTGAAGATCGGATCGTGCCCTGCAACCCCGATCCCTTTGGCGAGCCCTACGACACCGGTCGGATGAAAGCCGTCCTCCGCCGGGTCGCCGCCGAGTCCGGTTGGGGCGAGTCGCTGCCCCAGGGAGAAGGCCGCGGGGTCGCCTTTCACTTTTGCCACTCCGGGTATGTCGCCATGGTCGCCCACGTCACCGTTTCCAAGGAAGGCGGACTGCGAATCCGGCAGGTCACGGCCGTCGTGGATGTCGGCCCGATCATCAACCTGAGCGGCGCGGAAAACCAGGTCCAAGGCGCGATCATCGACGGGCTGAGCGCGCTCTGGCGGCAGGAGATGACCTACGAAAGCGGACGGGCGGTGCAGGGCAACTTCAACGACTACCCGTTGCTGCGAATCAACGACGCGCCCGAGCGCATCACGATTCACTTTATCCAAAACGAGATTCCACCCACCGGCCTGGGTGAGCCGCCCTACCCGGTCATCACCCCGGCGGTGTGCAATGCGATCTATGCTGCCACCGGCACTCGTGTGCGACAGCTGCCACTCGCAAAATCAGACCTGCGCTGGAGCTGACCCGGCGGCCGCCGCGGCCACGAGTTGTCGGAGCGAGCCAACGATCGGAAGCTCGGTTGCCGCCCAGGCGCCGCCTGAGAGTTCGAGTTTCTTTTCGTGTGTTTCTTTCCAGCCGGCGGCGGGACCTTGTTGCTCGTCCAGCGCATGCAGGGCTTCAATTCCGGCGTCGCTGATCGACGCCAGAATCTGAACCAGCGGCAACGCGTCCTGAAGCCGGGGCGATCGAAGACAAAGTCCCTGCGACAAGGTCTCCGCCGCCAATTTCCAGGTGAACAGCTGCTGCCGGGCTGCGGCCAGATCCGCCGAAGCGAAGTGTCCCGAGCACACGCTTTCCACGCGGCAGGCAAAGGCGCGCGCCTCGGGGCTGTCGGGCCGGGCGCAATCGGCGAGACCGGTGAGTGGTGCCAGCAGATCGATCTCGGCCTGAAGTTCATTCCGGCGATAGATCTTCACGGGCTCCAGCAGGTCCACCAGCACCCGCAGGGCCGCCAGATCCGAGGGCGTCGCGTCATCTCCGGCCAGGCGTCGCAGCGCCGGCTCCACGTAGCTCCTATGCCGGAGTCCGGCCTCTTCCAGCCGCCGGCTCACCGCGGGCAGGCGACGGTGCAGATCGGGAACATCACGCACCTCGCGGGGCGACCAGAACCGTTCCGCAATGGCGGCCGACCTGGGCCAGATGCGGGAATCGATTGTCTCGGGGGTGACCCACTCGCCCCACATGGTGGCTTCGCCACCGAGGACCCGCGACTGCTGCGCCGGATCCAGCCCTTCCGGTGCCGGATCGTTGAGGTAGTGCTCATCGACCGAGAGGCTCAGGTCGATGTAGTAACCATGCGATCGGATACACTGAAAACCCTGCTTTGTCGCTTCGGAGATGCCATCCGCCCCCCGCCACGACTGCACCACGCTGTCCGCCGGCAGCTGGGGGTGCAGCACCTCGTCCCACCCGACCAGGTGCTTGCCGTGTTGTTCAAGAAAGGTGTGGATACGTCGATTGAAGTAGGCGTGGAGTCCTGCGTTGTCGTGAAGGTGGTGCTCGCGGATGAACGCCTGGATTTCCGGGTTGGCGTTCCAGTGCACGCCGTTGTTTTCATCACCGCCGATATGAAGGAAGGCGTCGGGAAAAAGGGCCGCCATTTCGCCAATGAAGCGCTCCAATACCGTGTAGACCACTGGCAGGGTGGGATTGAGCACCGGGTCAAAGATGCCACGCTGCCGCTCAATCACGTAGTTTCCGGTGACACTGGCCAGTTCGGGGTGACCCACCAGCCAGCTGGTGGCGTGTCCGGGAATGTCGAACTCCGGCACCACCCGGATTCCCCGTTCGGTCGCGTAGGCGATGATCTGCCGGATCTGCACCTGGGTGAAGTAATGCCCATCTGAACCCCGCTCATGCAGGAGCGGGCAGGTCCTGCTCTCAATTCGAAATCCCTGGTCATCCGTGAGGTGCAAGTGGAGCACATTGAGTTTCACCAGCGCCATACCATCGAGGTTGCGCAGAATCACTTCCAACGGCTGCCAGTGCCGCACCACATCAATCATCAAGCCGCGCCAGGGAAAGCGGGGCCGATCGTTGATGGTCACTTCCGGCAGGTACCAGCCCGTCTCATGCGATTGAAGCAACTGCAGGCAGGTCTCCAGACCATGCAATACACCGCGGGCACTGGGAGCGCGAAGCGTGGCCTGGGTGGGGGTGATCTCAAGGACATAGGATTCGTCCTCCCCCAGATCCGGAACGTCCGATCCGGGGTGCATCCAGTCGACCACCCAGGCAGCCGTAGAAGCCTGTTCCGCCAGGACAAAGTCGCTGTCGCTCTGCCGGGCGAACGCCAGACCAGTGCGCTCCTCCAGCCGACGGAGTGCACGACCCACCCCAGCCCGTACCCGCCGGTCCGCTGGGTCGCACAGAAAAAGACGTTGCGACGCGGTGACCGGCAGTCGCCCGGAGCCGATGCTCAGACCCCGCGGCAACGGCATGACGGCGACCTGGCGGATGGGATCCGGCGTGGTCATGGGCGCGGCGTCAGGATGAGGGTGGTGATCGACTCC
>JAEUGZ010000580.1 GCA_016794725.1 Opitutaceae bacterium
AAGTTCGGAGGGGTGCTGGGAGGACACGGGGCCTGGGATGCGGAAGCCAGTATCCAGGAGCCAGAACTCAGAATCCAGAATCCAGAATCCAGAATCCAGAATCCAGAATCCAGAATCCTAAACCCAGCATCCAGGAGGATCGAAAGTCCTTCGCTCCTTGGCGGCTTCGCGTGAGCCCTCCGAGAGGCGAGACCGTGGCCAAAAACGTGGCGAGACCTTCAGGTCCCATCCGTGCCCCACCGTGCCTGGGCAAACGCTGAACGCATAACTTTGAACGCTGAAGGTCGGCGGACCGAAGGCTCGGACGAAGACTGTAGGCCTGGTCGCACTATTCCGTACTTCAGCGTTCAGCGTTCGACGTTCAGCGTTCAGCGTTGCTTCGCTTTCAGGCGGACGAAACGGTCGAAGATCCACGTGGGCAGCAGCCAGCGGGCGAAAAGGAAAAACTTCGCGTGCAGTGGCGTGGCGTAGTGGGCGCTGGGGCGGCGGGCCAGCAGTGCCTTCTCCACGACACGGGCGACGTCGTCGGGCGGGGCGGCCCAGCGCCGGAGCTTGGCGTGTTCACCGCGAAACTCATCGAGGTAGGGCGCGTACGGACCGTAGTCGGCCATGGTCTCCGCCGACGCGGTGTTGGCGGCGTCGACAAACTCGGTCGCGATAAAACCAGGTCGAATCACCACCACCTGCACACCGAAGGGCGCAAGTTCTCCCCGCAGGCCGTCGGAGATCGCTTCGAGTGCGTGCTTGGTCGAGTCATACACCGCCGTGAGCGGCCGGGCGATGCGCCCCGCGACCGAGCCGATGTTGATGATCCGCCCGTGACCCTGGGCCCGCATATGGGGCGCCACTTTTTGTGATAGCGCCACGACGGCAAAGACGTTGACCTCGTAGTTGCGGCGCAACGCCTCCATCGGCATCAACTCGAGCGGCCCGCGCTGACCGTAGCCGGCGTTGTTGATGAGCGCGTCAATGTGCCCAAAGCGTTTCACCG
Source organism: Opitutaceae bacterium (assembly GCA_016794725.1). Classification (GTDB taxonomy): domain Bacteria; phylum Verrucomicrobiota; class Verrucomicrobiia; order Opitutales; family Opitutaceae; genus UBA6669. The sequence goes on from JAEUGZ010000580.1 coordinate 992, forward strand.
TGATGGCGACGAGCGCCTCGCGCTCCGCGGCGACGGTTACATCCGCCGGAATCTGCATGATGCGTTCCCGCGAAGGATCCAATTCGCGGGCCAGCGCTTCCAACCGATCCGCCCGCCGGGCGGTGAGCACGAGCGTGGCGCCTGCCTGTGCGAGTCGGCGGGCGATGGCCTCGCCGATACCCGACGACGCACCGGTGATCATAATAACCTTTCCGGAAAGCGCACTCATGGGTGCGAAATGAGTCAGGATGCCCGCCTTTCGGCGAGCGCAAAGCCGCGCCGCAACGGTTCCATGGGAAAGGGATTGAGCCGGAGGAGCGACCGTGGCACCCCATGCCCACCATGCGTGTGTCCCTGCTGCTGAGCCTCGTGTTGCTATCCAGCCAGGCCCGGGCCGATGTCGTTCTCTCGGCCCTTTTCCAAGACCACCTCGTCCTCCAACGCGGCCGGCCGGTCCCAATCTGGGGTCGGGCGGACCCAGGTGAAACCCTCACGGTGCGGTTTCAGCGCCAGACAGTGTCAACAACGGCGCCGGCCGATGGACGCTGGATCGTGTACCTCGAAGCGCTTGAGGCCAGCCGGGAACCAGCGCAATTGGTGGTGGAGGGGAAGAACACCGTGACAGTGAGTGACGTCGTGGTCGGTGAAGTCTGGCTGTGTTCGGGACAATCGAACATGGAGTGGCCGGTGGCGCGCGCCGACCGGGCCGCGGCGGAGACGGCGGCGGCGAAATTTCCTTTGGTGCGTCACTTCAAGGTCGCGCGGACGGTCTCGGAACTTCCCACCGATGCACTGGCCGGCTCGTGGGTGGTGGCCTCACCCGAAACGGTGAGTGGTTTCACCGCCGTGGGCTATTTCTTTGCTCGGGATTTGCACCGGAAACTCGGCGTGCCGATTGGCCTGATCAACAGCTCGTGGGGCGGCACTCCGATCGAAGCGTGGATGAGTCCGGCGGCGCTGGCCAGCGACCCGGCGTTTGCGGTGGTGGCGGAGCGGTGGAAGACAGCCCTCGCGGAGTACCCGCAGCGGAAGGCGTCTCACGAGAAAGAATTGGCCGAATGGACGGCCGAGGCGGAGGCGGCCAAGGCGGCGGGCAGACCCTTCACCCGTCGCCGGCCGGTTGCACCGCCGGGTCCGGGCGACCCCGATACGCCGTCCGGACTCTTCAACGGCATGATCAATCCGGTGCTGCCCTTTGCGCTGCGAGGCACGATCTGGTACCAAGGCGAAAACAACACAGGCCGAGCCTCCGAGTACCATGCGCTCTTTTCGGCGATGATCACCCACTGGCGGGCGCATTTCGGGCAAGGTGATTTTCCCTTTTACTGGGTTCAGCTGGCGAACTTCCGGGCCAGCAACGCGGCCGGCTTTTCCTGGGCGCTCCTGCGTGAGGCCCAGTCACGCACGCTTGTGCTGCCCGAGACCGGGCAGGCGGTGACGATCGACATTGGCGATCCCGACAACATCCACCCGGGCAACAAGCAGGAGGTCGGCCGACGGCTTGCGCTGATTGCGAAGGCCCAGACCTATGGATTCACGGGTGACTACTCCGGTCCGGTGTTTGCGGGCGCAGAGCGGGAAAAGTCGGCGCTGCGGGTGCGTTTCACCCATGCCTCGAACGGGTTGATCGCACGGGACCGGCCGCTTCAGTCCTTTGAGGTAGCTGGAGTCGACCGCGTGTTTCATCCCGCCTCGGCGGCGATCGACGGCGAGACGATTCTGGTCAGCGCTCCGGAGGTGCGGGTGCCGGTGGCGGTGCGCTACGCCTGGCGAAACGCCCCGGAGGCCAACCTCACCAACGGCGCCGGCCTGCCGGCCTCTCCCTTCCGCAGCGATGCGTGGTGAGGCGGGCGGCCAGACCCGCGCAGGCTGGAATGACGAATGCCGAATGACGAATGTTGAGGGCCGTGCTGGGTCGGCTCCCGCAGCCGCGCATGCGCGGCGACGTAGGCGCGATACGAAGTCACCGTCTGGTGGAGGTGGGGTCGCCGACCCCGCGCGGGTTGGCGTCGCGTGAAGAAATCGGGCAATGGAGGCGGGACCGGTCGGTCCCGTCGCGGCCTCGGCGAGGCCACCTCCAACGGCGGGTGCAGGGTATTGTTGCAGGCGGGGTCGCGGACCCCGCGCGAATGGCAGCGAGTCGACCTTGGTGTCAACGGACGGGGATCCGGCTTTGATTCAGTCGCTAGGGCTTGGGGCCCGCCGGGGCGAGCGACATCTCGTTGAAGGGATGAATGTCGAGAGACGTTGGATACCGGCCGACGACCTTGGGACTGACGAGGGTGACGCTGGAGTAGACGTAGAGCGGGAGCACGGGCGATTCGCGGGCGAGGATTTCCTCCAACTGGCGGTAGATATCCTGGCGGGGGGCGAGTCCGGCGGTACGGCGGGCCTGTTCGACGCGGGCGTCGAAGTCGGCGTTTGACCAGCCGGTGCGGTTGTTGCCGCTGTTCGTCGTCATCAGATCGAGAAATGTCATGGGGTCCGCGTAGTCGCCGACCCAGGCACTCCAGCAGACGTCGAAGTTCAGGGTGTTGAGGGTGTCGAGGTACACCTTCCACTCCTGGTTCAGGAGCCGGGCGTCGATGCCAAGCCCCTTGCGCCACATCTGCTGGATCGCCTCCATGATGATGCGGCCGTTGTCCGAGGTTGGATACAGGGCCTCCACCGGGGGCAGGCCGCGCCCCTCGGGATAACCCGCCTCGGCCAGCAGCGCCTTCGCCGCCGCAAGGTCGTCGGCGAAGCCCTCCGGCGGGTTGAAGCCGGCGATGCCGGGAGGCGTGAGCGACCGGGCGGGGAACTTGGTGGCGCGGAGCACGTTCTTGCAGAGGGCCTCCCGGTCGATGGCGAGCGCGAGCGCCCTGCGGACCCGGGGGTCGGCGAGGTGGGGACGCTTGGTGTTGACGCGCACGTAGGCGGTGGCGAGGAAGGGCTCCACCTTGAGCACGCCGGGATTCTCGGCGCGGTAGGTGTCGATCTTGCTCAGTGGCACCTGACGGGCGATGTCCAGCTGGCCAGTGCGGAACATGCGTTCCTCCGTGTCGGCGTTGTCGGTCGCGTAAAGGTGCACCTCGTCGAGTTTGACCCGGTCGCGCGCCCAGTAGGTGGGGCTGCGGGCGACAATCACCTTCTGGTTTTGACGCCACTCCTTCAGCACGAAGGGTCCATTGCCCACATAGTTTTCCGCCCGGGTCCAGGCCGTGCCCTTGCGTGCGAGTCCGCCGAATTTTTCCACGACATGGAGCGGGACGGGATACCAGCTGGTATGGAGCAGGAGGTTGAGGAAGTAGCTGGTCGGGTGGTCGAGCGTGATCCGGACCGTGCGGGCGTCGGGTGCCTGAAAGCCGGTGGCGGCGAAGTCGGTCACCTTGCCCTTGTGATAGTCCTCGGCGCCGGCCACGACGTAGAGGTTGTAGGCATACTCGGCTCCGAGGGCGGGGGTGAGCATGCGTTTCCACGAATCGACAAAGTCCTTGGATGTGATCGGGCGCCGGTCGGACCACAAGGCGTCGGCGCGGAGGTGGAAGGTGTAGGTGAGCCCGTCGGAGGAAACCTCCCAGCGCTCCGCCACCCCGGGCCGCGGCTCGAGGGTCTGGGGGTCGGGGATGACGAGGCCTTCGATGAGGGTGCGGATGATGTCCGACTCCGGCCGGCCGGTCACGGTCTGGGGATCGAGGTCGGCGGGCTCGGTCGAATTGCCGACGTGAATCACCTGAAGTGACCCGGCCGGTGTGGACGGTTTGCAGCCTCCGAGCGCGGCCAGCGCGACGAGCGACATGGCCAGCAGGGTGGAAATACGGATACGGTGGTTCATGGGGAAAGGGAGTAGGTGGTGCGGATGTCGTCGGGCAGCGGCGTGGCGCGCCCGGTGGCGAGGGTGACCAGCACGTAGTCACAGTGTCCCTCGCACGACCGCTTGCGCGTCGGCAGCCGGTCTATCTCGAAACCGACCCGGCAGCCGTCGTCGGAGAAGCGTTCGATCCAAGTGCGCACGATCATCCTGTCTCCGAGCCCGAGGGGACGCCGGTAGTGGATCGTGGCCGACGTCATGAACCAGCCCAGCCCCCGGGCTGCGAATGCCGGCATGCCCATGCCGTAGCAGCGTTCCATCTGGTCAAAGCGCGCGGCGAGCACGTAGTCGAGATAGCGGGTGGAGTGGACGTGCTGGTAGAGATCGATGTCGTCGGGACGGACGGAGAGTTCGGACTCAAACCGGGCAAAGGGATTCATCAGCAGGAAGAGCGGGGAGTCGGCGGCATCGTCATCGGCATCATCGTTGTCGGCGGGGGCGCAGTCCCAAACCTACAGGCCGACGAGGGATCCGTTGCGTTTGATCCAGGCCTCGGCGGAACGCCAGTCCGGGCAGACTTCCTCCACGCGCGCCCAGAAGCGCTCCGAGTGGTTCATTTCCCGGAGGTGCATCAACTCGTGGTAAATGATGTAGTCGCGGACAAAGTCAGGTGTTTGCACCAGCCGCCAGTTCAGGGAAATGACGCCGGCGTTCGAGCACGAACCCCAGCGAGAGCGTTGATTCCGGACGGTGACCTGTTTGACCTCAACGCCGGTGACGGCGGACAACTCCCAGGTGCGGGCGGGCAGCTCGATCTTGGCGCGACGCAGGAAATGCGACTCCAGGGTTGGACGGAGGTCCCCGTCGAAACGGGCGACCCGAAATACGTCGGCGGCCAGGCAGATGGCGGGCCGTTCGCCGCCGGCGGCGATGCGGATCTCGGTCATCGTCCCCCGCCAGAGCACATGGGTTCCTGGCACCCAGATTTCGGCAGGCTGGGGGCGCCGCTGTTGTCGCTTCCGGGCCCGTTCCAGCCAGTCGCGCTGCGCCTCGAGGAACTGTCGAGCTTCTCGTTCGCTGCCGCGGACCGGGATGGTGACCAGGGCGACGCCGTCGCGCCGCAGGGTCAGCCGGTAGTTGATGGCCCGCAGGCTGCGCTCGAACACCACCTCGGGGAGGCGGGCAACGGTGTGGGCGGCCGAGGTGGGTCCGGCGTGTCCCGCGGCGGGGCGAGGCGGGGTGCCGGGAGTGGCGACGCCCGTCCGTGGGGAGGAGAAGAGATCGAGCAGGTCTTGCTGTTCCTCGCGAGGCATCACGGGGGGTTACAATTGCACCAATTCCCAGCGGCGCAAGGCGCCGCCTTGCACATGGAGCCAGGCGAAGCTGCGGATGGTGGCGCGCGGGAAGGCGATACAGCCGGGGTTGAGCCAGCGCACCCGGGAGGTATCGATGTCGTCACGCGGTACGTGGGTGTGCCCATGCAGCAGCACGTGGATCCCCGGCGGAGCATGGCGCGGAGGAATGTGGACCAGATGGAAGACGATCCCCTCGCGCGTGAGGGTCAGATCCATCGGCCAGGCCTGATGGAAATCGTTGTTGCCCCGAACGATGCGCAGGGGAGGGCCCAGGTGCTGGAACTCTGTCAGGGTCGTCGGATCGCAGACGTCGCCCAGATGCCAGATTTCATCCGCTCCGCTCAACCGTTCCGGCAGGTCGGCTGGGTAGCGGTCATGGGTGTCGGCAATCACCGCGATGCGCATGTCCCACGCTGGGGTGGAGGTTGCAGGGGAGGCGAAACAAAAAGGGAGGAGGGGGCGCGCGCGGGGTAGCGAATCCGCGGCAGGGGGCTCACGCGAAGGCGCGAAATCGATCCGAGGACGGGCGCAGAAATTCCCGATGCTGTACTCCCGATCTTGAATGCTGACGTGCGGTCTCAAAAACAGGACAGGATGGACTTTTGATTGAAATGGGGGACGCCCTCGCCACGATCAAAAGCGAAGGGTTTGCCCCGGTGCCGCTTCCATGAAGTCCGCCTACTATATCTTGATGGTGTTCGTGGCATGCACCGCCGTTCTGGCCTCTGACGAAGAGGAGGAAGAGGAAATTGAGCGATGGCCGGTCAGACAGCGAACGGCGGTGGATATCCTCGGCTCAGCGGAGAATGTCGACTTGGTGCTGCACGCAACTCACGTTTCGGTCGAACACGTTTCATTGCCTAAGCATGTCGAGGTCCTGGGTTGGAAGAACGGGGTAGTGCAGACTGAAGAAGTTGAAGCGTTGGGTTGGGATCAGAAAACGCCCTTGCTTACAACGAAAGGACCGGTGTCCGTACCTGTGGCCATGCTCGCGGATCTGCGGTCGGCCCTCACCCGTACCTACACGTATCGCGTTGGGAGAGGGGCAGCGATTGCATGTGGGTATGTACCTACGCATCGGTTTACCTTCTCGCGCGGAGATCAGAGGCTCGAGGTACTATTGATTCGTAAGATTTGGAGTCTCGACGTATTTTCGGACGGAAAACGCGTAGGCGGCCGATCCAACAATCGCGAGGTATGGAGAGTGAAGACGGGACTGGAAAAACTGTTCATCGATTGGTGAGGTTGGCGCCTTCGCGACTTCATGTGAGCCCCTTCGGGAGACGAATCGGCATTGCGGAGGGGCGGGGGGTACTGTTGCGATGAGGGTTTGAGCACGGTGGCAGAGACGTTGGTGACGGGTGGGACGGGCTTTCTTGGGCGCCGGTTGGTGGAGCGTCTGCTGGGGGAGGGACGCCGGGTGGCGGTGCTGGGCCGGAATCCCGCGCCGGACCTGGAGGCGAAGGGGGTGAGTTGGGTGCGGGCGTCGCTGGACGATGCGGCCGCGGTCCGGGCGGCGTGCGTGGGTCGGCGGACGGTGTTTCACGTCGCGGCCCGGGTCGGCGTGTGGGGCCCGTATGATGCGTTTTATCGGACCAATGTACTGGGCACGCGGGCGGTGCTGGAGGGGTGTCGCGCGGCGGGGGTGGCCCACCTCGTGCACACGAGCACGCCAAGTGTGGTGTACAATGGGCAGGCGCTGGCGGGGGCGGACGAATCGCTGCCGCTGACTGAGGCCTGCCCTAGCCCCTATCCCCAGACCAAGGCGATCGCGGAGCGCGAGGTGCTGGCGGCGAACGGGTCCGGCCTGCGAACGGTGGCGTTGCGGCCGCACTTGATCTGGGGCGTGGGCGATCCGCACCTCGTGCCCCGGGTGTTGGCGCGCGCGCGGGCGGGGAAACTCCGCATCGTGGGCGACGGCCGCAATCGCGTCGACATGGTGCACGTCGAGAATGCCGTCGACGCCCACCTCGCGGCAGAGCGGGCGCTGGCCGGGGGCAATCCGGCTGCGGCGGGTCGGGCCTATTTCATTACCAACGATGAGCCCGTCTCGCTGTGGGAGTGGATCAACGGACTCCTGGAGGCGCTGGGCCGTCCGTCGGCCACCCGCAAAATCTCACTCCCCCTGGCCCGTGCGATCGGAGGCCTGTGCGAGGGAGTATGGCGGGTCCTACCGCTCGCCGCGGAGCCGCCGATGACCCGCTTCATCGCGGCCGAACTGGCCAAGGACCATTGGTTTTCCATCGCGGCC
>JAEUGZ010000581.1 GCA_016794725.1 Opitutaceae bacterium
AGGCCCTTGCCAGCAGCACCACGGGGTGCACGACGACCGGCGGTGTGCTTCCGGCCGGGGCAGCTGCCCGCAATCCGTTCTCCAGCTGCAGGTGACACCCGGGATTGGCGGTGGCGACCACCGTGGCGCCGGTCGCCTGGACGTGGCCGACCTTGCGTGTTTGCAGCCAGCCCGCCGTTTCCGGTTGGGTGATATTGTAGATGCCAGCGCTGCCGCAGCACCAGGTCGCTTCACCGCACTCGCGCAGTTCGGCTCCGGGAAGGGACTTCAGGACTTCGCGCGGCTGACGGCTGACCTTTTGACCGTGGCAGAGGTGACACGACTCGTGATAGGTCACGGGAAAGGCCGGAGCACCGGCAGCCGGCACCTGCGGCTTGCGAAAACCGATCTCGACCAGCCACTCGTGGATGTCGCGGAGCTTGCGCGACCACTCGACGGCGCGCGCCGCGTAGACGGGGTCTTCGTGCAGGAGGTGATCGTAGTGACGAAGGTGTGACCCGCAGCCCCCGGCGTTGCTGATGATCGCGTCGACGGAAGCGGGATCGAGGGCGTCGAGATGGCGCCGGGCGAGCTCCCGCGCGGAGGCGGTGTCGCCATTGTGGGCGTGCAGTGAACCGCAGCAGGCCTGGTTGCGCGGCGTCACCACCTCGCAACCGTTGGCAAGGAGCACGTCGGCGGTGGCGCGGTTCACGTCGGAGAAGGCGAGGTCCTGCACGCAGCCGGTCAGCAGGGCGACCCGATGGCGGACCGGACCCTGGCGAGGTTTCTCCACTGGGGCGATGAGGCTGTCGGAGAAGCGGTTCTGGATGCGTGGTGTCTGGGGTTCGAGCCCGGCGAGCCGGCCGGGCAGGAGCCGCGTCAGGCCGGAACGCCGGGAGAGCCACTGCAATCCGCTTTCCTGCCAGAGCCAAAGCAGGCGTCCGATCAGGCGCAGCAAACGCGGCCGCGTGAAGACCAACTGTAGCGCAAACCACCGCACCGTGCGCCGCGGGGGCGAGGCGAGGATCTCGCGCCGCTCGACTTCGGCCCGGGCCGTTTCAAACAGGTTCGCGTAGTCGACTCCGGCCGGGCAGGCAGTCGTGCACGCCAGACAGCCGAGGCAGTAGTACATCTCCTCACCGAATTCGCGGGTGACCTCAAGGTCGCCGTCGGCGATCGCCCGCATCAGCGCAATGCGTCCCCGGGGCGAATGCCGCTCCCGGCCCGTCTCCACGTACGTCGGACACGTCGGCAGGCACATCCCGCAGTGCATGCACTGCTGCAGCACCGAGTAGTCGAGCGACTTCAGCAAATTGTCGAAAGCCGGAGGCAAGTGGGGCTGAACGTCGAACGCTGAACGCTGAACGCTTAACTCTGAATGAAGAGGGCCGGAAGACATGGGAAGAGGGGGGAACGTTCAACGCTGAACGCTTAACTTTGAATGCCGAAGTTCGGAAGGGTACTAGGTGTGCGGAGCAGGGCGAGGCGTGCGGGCAGTTCTGATACTGGCGGCGAAGATGCGGACCAACTCTTCTGCTTCGTCGATCAGAGGTGTGAGGAGTTGGGGCTTGCTCACGAGCTCTGCTCGCTGAATCAGCCGGATCCAGCGGCGGGACTCGCGGAGTTCCTTGTGGCAGATGCTGAGTTTGTGGATGAAGTCATCCCGTGACTCCGCAGCTTCCGCCTCACCGTGGTTTGCATAGGGGGAGGTCGCTGCACGCAAGAGCTGTTGGGCGAGATGCTGCGATGCCGCGGTCTTCTCCATCGCCTTGGTCAGGCGAATCACCCGGACCGAAAACTCAAGCAAACGCTCCTCCAGATCATAGCGTGACTTCTCGTTCATAGCGGTATGAGGTTGGGTTCCGGATTCCGAATCTTGAGACTTAAGCGTTCTACGTTCAGCGTTCAGCGTTGACTGAGGGCTCCGCGTTCCGCGGAACCCTCAGTCGAAGATTTTACCCGGGTTGAGCAGGCCGTCGGGGTCGAGGCTGCGCTTGATTGTCCTGAGCAGGGACATCGTGGCGTCGCCCAGCTGCTGGGGCAGGTAGGCTTTCTTGGCGAGTCCGACGCCGTGCTCACCGGTCAGCGTGCCGCCGAGGGAGAGCGCGTAGTCGAAAATCTCCTTCATGGCCGCCTCGACGCGGTGCATCTCCTCCGGATTGCGTTCGTCGGTGAGGAACGTCGGGTGGAGATTGCCGTCGCCAAAGTGACCGAACGTTGCCACCTCGACCCGGTGTTTTTGTGCCGTCTCGTTGATGAAGCGGATCATGCGGGCGAGTTCGCTCCGAGGGACTGTGGCGTCCTCGAGGATGGTGGTGGGACGCAGCCGGGCGAGGGCGGAGAAGGCGCTCCGGCGCGCGGTGGCCAGGCGCACACCCTCCTCGGCGGAGGCGGCGCGGCGCACGGCGAGGGCCTGATGCTGGGTGCAGATGCGTTCGATGCGGCTGGCCTCGTCGGCCACGGCCGCCGGGTGTCCGTCGGTTTCAATGAGCAGCAGGGCTTCCGCCTCCGTCGGCAGACCGACCTTGGCGAAGGCCTCGACGCAGCGCAGGGTGCGCTGGTCGAGAAACTCGAGGGTGCAGGGAATGATCTTTTCGGCGATGATCGCCGACACCGTCTCCGCGGCTGCGTCCATCGAGGCATAGGTGGCGAGCAGCGTCTGGCGCGCCCCCGGTTTGGGCAGGAGGCGCAGCAGCACCCGGGTGATGACGCCGAGCGTACCCTCGCTGCCGATGAAGAGGTCGCGCAGATTGTAGCCCGCCACGTCCTTCACGCACTTGTTGCCGAGCGTGACGATGGAGCCGTCGGCCAGCACGACCTCGAGTCCCATGACGTAGTTGCGGGTGACCCCATACTTGAGTCCCCGCAGCCCGCCGGCGTTCTCGGCCACGTTGCCCCCGATCGTGCTGATCTTCATCGAACCCGGGTCGGGCGGATAGAAGAGTCCCGCGGCGTCGGCGGCGTCGTAGATGCGCTGGGTGATCACCCCGGGTTCAGCGGCCAGGGTGAGGTTCTTCGCATCCAGTTCTAAAATACGGTTCATGTCGGCGAGGCAGAGCACGACGCAGCCCGGGACCGGCACGCTGCCTCCGGACAGCCCGGTGCCGCTGCCGCGGCTCACCACCGGTACGCGGTGGGTCCGGGCGAGCTTGAGCACGGTGGACACGCCGGCGGCGTCCTTGGGAAACACCACCACTCCGGGCAGCTGCTTCAGGGCGGCGGTGCCGTCGAAACCGTAGGGGATCACGTCTTCGCGAGCGGTGAGGATCGAGCCGGCGGCAAACGCGGCCTGCAGGTCGCGGACAAAGGCAGCAGGCAGGGACGGGGCTGGGGCGGGCAAGGTGCCTGGTGGGCTGGAGGGTTGGGACATGGCGGAAAGGCGAAAACGAGGCGAAGGCGTGGTGTCGCGGGGAGGCGGGAGCGGGGTCAGCGGGAGGCCTGGCCCGCGGCCGTGACGTGCTCCACCATGGCTTCGCGGGCGGAAGGACCGTCGCCGGTGACGACGGCCTGGGCGATGCGCTCGTGTTGGGAGAAAGCGGCGCCGATGCCCACGCCCATCAGCGTAATCCGGCGCGACTCTTCCTCGAGCTCTGCGATGGACCCGAGCATGAGGGCAAGGATTCGATTGCCGGCCATGTCCGCGAGCGTGCGATGGAAGTCAAGGTCAGCCTGCACGGCGTGGTTCACATCCGTGGCGTCACCCAGCCGGGCATGCACCTCCTGCAGACGCCGCCGGTCCTCCGGTGAGCCGCGCTCGGCGGCGCAGCGGGCGATCTCTGGTTCAACCAGCAACCGGACCTCCGAGAACTGGCGAAGCCGCTCCGCGAAATCGGGAAGCTCGCGCAACAAAGTCGCCTGCACCGGCGCCTGCGGGTTGTTGATCACCCGCACTCCGACTCCGTGGCGCACCTCCAGCAGCCCCTGGATTTCCAGGCGCTGCACCGCTTCGCGCAGTGCCGAACGACTGACCCCGAGACGGGCGGACAAGGTGCGCTCCCCGGGCAGCCACTCCACCGCGCGATGCTCCCGCAACAGACGGTCGCAGATTTCCGTGACCAAGGGGGCGCGGCGCAGTGAAGTTTGCACACTGGTATGAGGTCAGACCAGTTGATTAAAAGCAATGCAAGAGAGTGAATTCCGTGATCCGACGGGACCGGTTTTCCCTAAAGCGTTGAGCCAGGGAGCCCGCGAGCGTGCGCAGACTTCAGTGCGAGGATCGAATCAAAGCACAGCCCTCACTCTGACGGAGGGAGCCGTCGTAGTCGGGGACCCGGACCTCGTGGGGATTGGCATTGCATGATCAACCACCCCAGGAGCAGGGCGGCTACCTTGAAAACAATCCGGACTCGAGTCGTTGGGCGGCGGGCAGATCGTTTGCGGTTACAAAGACCACCACCTTGGAGTCATCCGGGCTGGTTCCAAGGGTGAGGGCGGGCGAAGGATGCGGGAGCAGGGGAGGTGAGGGATCCGATTCGAGCTCGAAGGGGATGCCGTGCTGCT
>JAEUGZ010000598.1 GCA_016794725.1 Opitutaceae bacterium
TGCCTGTCGCAGGACAACGGCAGCGAGAGGAGTGAATTGTTCCTCTCCGTCCGCTAGGCCCTCCGTTTGTGCTTCCATTCGATGCCGAGGCTCTCCGCCAGCACCGCGAATGGGTCACTCGCATGGCCTCCGGCCATGCAGAGGCCCTGACCGAGCTTCATCATGCCTACGTGTCCATCCTGTTCGGAGTCGTACGGCGGATACTCATCGATCCGGAGGATGTCCGCGAGGTCGTGCAGGACACCTTCGTCAAAGCCTGGAATCAGGCCGCACACTATCGTCCCGAACGCGGCGAAGTCTCCGCCTGGCTCACCTTCATGGCCCGCAATGCCGCCATCGACCGCCTTCGCCAACGCACCCGGCGTTCGGCCGCTGTCGCCAGTCTGGACCCGTCCCTGGACGAGACCAGTCCGGCGCCCCACGAGGAGACCGAGCGCCGGGAATTGCTCGAGCAGACGCTGAACGAACTCAGCCCGGAACAGCGTCGCGCCCTCGAACTCGCTTTTTTCAAAGGCTGCTCCCAAAACGAAATCGCCCGCGCCATGAGCGCCCCGGTTGGAAATGTGAAAAACTACCTTCGACGGGGACTGCTCAAACTAAGGCAACTCGCATCGCGCCATGACTGACGATTTCACCAGCGACGCCTTGCGCTTCCTGCTCGGGGAGATGGATGCGGCCCAACATCAGGCCTTCTCCGACCGCCTCGCCCGGGATCCGGTGGCAGCCCGGGCCTTCAAGGACTGCGCGGACTCCCTCGCCCACTTTGCGGTGAGCACCGCCGCACCCCAGGCGGTCTCCGAATTTGAGCGCGCGAACAACCTCGCCGGCGTGCTCGCCCGCGCCAAACCGCAAAACGTCGTACCTGCGCGACGCCGGATGGTGCCGTTGCCCTGGGCCTGGCCGGTCGCGGCCGCATTCCTCCTCGTCCTCAATTTGCTGCAATTCCTCGGCGGTCGCGGCCAGGGCTTCCATTTTTCCCGTTCGGCCGGAACCGGCGAAACCACACCGATCGCCCCCGGATCCACGACCGCGGGAACCCGTGACCGGAACTCCGCTCCGGCCGGCGGGGCTTCTTCGAATCCCTCCCCCGCCGCGACCGACAGCGGCCCGACCTCTTCCGCCCGGCTCGCCGCCGAGTTCGCCCGGCTGGAGGAACTCCGGCGCGAATACGACACGCTCCAACAGGCGCGCGACGGACTCGACAAGCAGTACAACGCCGCCTTGCAGCAACTCGCCCGCCGCGCGCTCACCGAACAGGGCATCGGACGCCTCGCCGCCATGGAGCTGGTCGATGCGAATAGCTACGCCCGAGGCGACCGCAAGGGCCTGATGAACCTGGCGCGCGATCTCCTCACCGAACCCGGCATTGTGGCGGTCGATCCCGGCAAGAATGGGCAACCTGGTCTCGGCACGGCGGAAACGCCCTCACTCGTCCCGGGTTCGCCGGCGTCACCGTCGGCCATTGAATCCCCCTACGCCTGGTCGGTGTTCGACGAAAAGGACAACCGCGGCTATCTCAATCTCTATAATCTTCCGCAGGTGCCTGCGACCGATACGCTTCAGGTCTGGGTCAAGCCGGCCGGCAGCGTGGAGTTCCAGCCGGTGGGACTGGTCCCCCCCCAATACTACGGCAAGTCCGGAAGCGTCTCCTACGAACTGCCCGCCGGCAGTGCCACGCCCTCCGAGGTCTTGATCACCCTCGAACCAAGGCAGAACCGCCCCACCCGCCCCACTGGACCGGTCGTACTGCGCGGACCTTAGCGGAATTCAGGCTGACGCGCATGCGTGTCAACTGAAGGCGAGAGCGGCTGTCCGAAGGGAGCAGCCATTGTCTTCCGATGTAGGGCTGCCCCTTGCGCGCACGCCTCGGGTTTCAGACCGAATCCGTTGAATCGACGTGGGGCCCATCATCGGTGCCGAGGGTGATTTCGGTTGCGCGGAGCGGTTGAGCTTTCGACGCGAGGCGTGCCCGCGCGGGAAATCCCTCTATTCAGCTCCGGCGGCGCGGGCGCGCACTTCGTACTAGCGAATCTCATACACCTCGACCAATGCCACCCCGGTCCCCGCACCCGCGCCGCGGAGCTGCACCGAATATCCTCCCGGCGGGAGGAGCACCACCAGGGCCGCATCCTTGGAGGACGAGGTGAGCGCAAACGCTCCCACCCGGGTCGCCGCCTGGGCGATCAGCGCGTTGCCGCCCCAGTTGTCGTTGCCCTCCAGGCGGACCTGGTCGCGATAGAGCTCAATCGTCGGATCCGCCAGGGCGTCCGTGACTCCAAAGGTTGTCAACCCGGGCCCCACTCCCCGAATCAGTACCCGCCGGGGTCCGTCCGCGACAACAAATCCGGCGATGAGCACGTCGTCCCCCGTGCCCGCGCGCGCCCGCACGGAGAGGTTTACCAGGCGGAGGCTGTCCGGGGTGAACGCGGAGGCGGATGTGCCGTCGTAGACCTCCGCCAGCGCCACTCCCGCGGCCCCCTGCGCCGGTGAGACCTGCACGGTGTAGGTTCCCTGGGTCACCGACGCCACCAGGGCGGCGTCCAGACTCTGACTGGACCCCAGCGCAAACGCACCCACCTGCAGTCCCAGAAGGGACACGTCCGCGTTTCCACCCCAGTTGTCATTGGTGGCCACGGCACTGCCGGCCGCGTTGTTGAGACGGAGGATCGGGTCGGCGAGGACTCCGGTGACTCCAAACGGGGCCAGCGCCGGTCCAATGCCGCGCACGAGCAGCGTCTTGGTGGCACCCGAGGTGCCTCCGGTGGCGACGAAACCAACGATGAGCGAGTTCTCACCCGTGCTCGCCACCGTTCGCACTGAAAGATTCGCCAGCCGCCCGCTCCCATGGTCGTCACCCAGCACGGGCCCCTCATCCAATCCATGCACCGCCCGGCCCGTCCGGCGAACGTTGTGGCGCAGCTGAGGCCAAGGCGCCGAGGAAGAAGGCGCAGCCCGCACACCCACCTCCAGGGCGTACAGACGGCCGTCGTTGCTGCCGATGTAGAGCTTGCCACCGGCGAGCAACGGCGAGGCGCGGAACCAGTTGGCGGCGGCAAACGTTCGGCGCAGGGTGCCGTCTCCATTCACCTGATGCACGCGACGATCGTAGCAACCCACGAAGACGGAACCATCCTCCGCCACGGCCGGTGACGAGGCCCGCACTTCGTCGCCCAGCTGGTAGGTCCAACGCTGAATACCCGTGCCCATCGCCACCGCATAGAGACGCCGGTCGTAGCTTGCGAAATACGCCGTGTCATTTGCCAGCGCCAGCGACGAGGTGACAAAGCCGCCCGCGCTGAACCGCCAGCGCTGCGCACCCGCGGAAGTGAGCGAATAGGCCGTGCCACTGAGCGAGGCGAGGTAGAGATTGCCCGCATCATCAATGGCCGGGGAGGTGAAGATCTGGTTGTCCGCGACGAAACGCCAGCGGCGGCTCCCATTGGGATTGACCGCATGGAGCGCGCCATCCCCACCCGCAACATAGATGGTCCCGTCGGAGCCGATGGACGGCGCGGCATAGGTGGTCTCCGTGCCCAGGTTGTAGCGCCAGGCCACCGCACCATCCGCCGGACGCACTGCGACCAGCTGTGCCTCGGCATTGGCAACCGTCGTTCCCCGCTCGAGCCGAATGTAGACGGTGCCATCCGCTGCCACGGCCGGGGCATTGGTGATCGCTCCTCCGAGCGGAGTGACCCACCGGGCGGTGGCGCGGGTGCCCTCGTCCTTGAGCGCGTAGAGACTCCCATTCGCCGCCCCGAAGTAGATCGTGCCATCCTCGGCCACCGCGGCGCTTCCGGTGTCAATGATGGTCACGGGCGTGATCGCGTAGCGCCACTTCACCTGGCCGCTCACGGGGTCAAACGCGTAGAATCCGCTGTCGTTCGAACCCACATACACGGTGCCGTCAGCCCCCACCGCGGCGGAGCTGGTGATGCTGTCATCCGTGCGGGCGATCCACGCCGCATCTGTCACGGTGAAGGTGAACTCGCCATTGATTTCCGTCGTGCCGAGCGCGGCAGAGTCGACGGCGAACGCATAGCTGGTGCCGGCGATCGCGTCGAAACTGGCGATGGCGCTCTTCGTCTCCGCATCGGTGGCGGTGCTTACATCCGAAGCAATCGAGGTGAGCGAACCGAGCGCCGTGCCCGTGTAGACGGCCACGACCGGATTCAGTTGCGCGCTGGCCGCCGCCGCGTGATACCGGGCCGTGGTCGGTGCCACCCAGCGGTACCACAGCGAGCGGCGGGGAGTGCGGCCGGCATGGGCGGGTTCGCCCGCCTGGCTGGACGCCTTGG
>JAEUGZ010000003.1 GCA_016794725.1 Opitutaceae bacterium
AGGCCCTGGGCGTCGACTGTGAAGCCGGCGATCGATCTGGCGCGCCGGGGATTTACGATCCTGCCGAAGACGCGTGACCTGTTCGAGGAGCGGCTCGACAAGCTGCGCGGGGGTGATGCGGATATGGCGCGCATCTTTCTGCCGGGTGATGCCCTGCCGACGGTGGGCTCGAAGCTGCCAAACGAGGACCTCGCCCAAACCATGGAGCGGCTCGCGGAGAAGGGGCCGAAAGGATTTTACGAGGGACCGGTTGCCGAGGCGATGGTGGCGGCGAGCCGGCGCGGCGGTGGTTTTCTCACGCTGGAGGACTTCTCTGGCTACCAGGCCCGGGTGACGACCCCGATTGGCATCGAATTCAAGGGTTATCGCATTCTGGGAGGCCCACCGCCTGCGACCGGTGCGGCGCTGCATCTCACGATCCTAAAGGTGCTCGAGGGCGAGGCGCTGGAACCTCCCCTCCGTTCGGTGGAGACCATCGACGCCATCGGCCGTATTTGGCGCGAGGTGCAGCCGGCGATTCAGCGATCCATTGCCGACTCGCCGAACGCCCGGCGCCAGTTCGAGCTGTTGACGAGCCCGGAGTCGATCGGGCTGATTCGCAAACGGGTTCAGGAGGCCGCCGTTGGGCAGCGCAAGGCCGCGTTTGTCGCCGAGCCGGAGTCCGTGCATGCCTCGACCACGCATTTTGCCGTGGTGGACGCGGCGGGAAATGTCGTTTGCGCCACCCAGTCGCAGAGTTTGCACTTTGGCGCCGGAGTCATGGCGGCCGGTGTGGTGATGAATGACTCGATGTCCAATTTCGCCTTCGAGGAGGAGAAGAGTCCGAACTTCGTCGCACCGGGCCGCCGACCGCGCAGCACCATCGCCCCGACCCTCGTGCTGCGGGACGGTCGGCCGGTCATGGCCATTGGGATACCGGGGGCGGCCCGGATCCCGACGGCCGTGCTGCAGGGTTTGGTGGACATGCTGGTCTTCAATCGTCCGGTGGCGGAGGCAATCGGGGACACCCGTCTCCACTGGCACAATCCGCTGGAGAAGGGCAAACCGGACGCGATCGAAGCCGAGAAGTCCCTCGACCCTGCGGTGGTGGCCGGACTCCGGGCGCTTGGCTGGGAGGTTTCGCTGCGCGAACCCGCCGGCACAGGCCGACACTTCGGCGGCCTCAACGTCATCACCCTGAACCCCGACGGCACCCGCACCGGCTACGCCGATCCCCGCCGCACCAACGCCGCGATCGGACACTGAATCCGCGCGTCCGGTGGGTTGTGTCCGACGGGTGCGATTGTCCGGCACCGCCCGGATAGGATTTCGCGGTGCCTAGAACGGCCCTTCGGTGGCACCGTGGCGCTGGTAGTGGTAGGTCCAGTCGGGGTTGGTTTTCACCGTCACCTTTTTTCCGGCGCGGATGTCGGCGCACTGCGCGTACCAGCCGTAATCGATGTAAGGTTTGAAGTGATACAGGGGTGAGTTCAGCAGCAGCCCGGCCGCGACGACAGCGGTGGCGGCGATCCGGGTCCAGGGTCGTTCGCGGTCGGTGGCGAGGAGGAGGGCGATCCAGATCAGTCCGATCTTCGGGATGAAGTAGTAGCGGTCCCCGTTCCAGGTGTCGCCGAACATCCACAGGTCGAAGCGCTTTCGGACGGCGGTGACGGCGAGGATCGTGGCGATGAAGGCGAGGATCAAAAGCATTTCGGTGCGGTGCCGCCGGGTGCGAACCACGGCCAGGGCGAGGAGGAGCAGAAGGGCTGCTCCGGCGGCGATGACGGCGGGGCGCCCCGGGGCCGTGCCGGCGGCGGCGCCGAGGACGAGGGAGAGGGGCAGGCGGAGTGAGACGTTGGCGGCGAGGTTTGCCGCGGAGAACACTCCCTGCAACTCGGCCTCATTCGGGGCGTGGGCGAGCTGCCACCCCTGCAGGCAGGCGGTGCACACGACGGCGGCGAAGAGCAGGGTGGAAGCGCGGGTCCGGCGCGACCAGGTGCGAAACGCGAACAGCGGAAGCAGAAAGAGCACGAACGGCCCCGAAAGACCGGCGAACAGCACGGTGGCGCCGTCCACCAGCCACTCAAGGAGTCGTGTAGGATCGCGTTTGAATACCAGCAGGAGCAGCGCCAGCGCGGCGAACCACTGGGCATTGGTCGGGTTGAAGAAGACCTCGCCCGTGTGGGGCACCAGAACAACGGCAAGAGCCAGGGCTGGTTTGGCCGGGAGGTCGTGACGGGAGGAAAGACAGGCCGCCATCACCGCAGCCAGGACCCCGAGGGAACCGGCGAGGAAAAATGCGGGCTGCAGGGAGGGGTCGAGCGGGGTGGCCAGCCAGGCGAGAGTCCGCGGGATGAGGTGGAGGTAGCCTGCGCGGGGCATGAGCAAGCTCGCTAGTCCATGCCGTTCAGCCTCAATAAGAAAGAGAAAGTCCTCGGCCCAGAATTGCGGCAGCAGGAACGCGTCCGGCCGGCGCACGACGAGGACAACCAGGGCGGCACACGCCACCGCAACCAAAGTGAGGAAATGGGGGCGGCGCGTTGCGTCAGCGGGCACTCCTCAGGTCAGCCCATCCGGGGCTCGGGCGTCAATGGAGATCCGGCCCCTTCCCGCCGTGGGTTGGGCCGCTCCCGGGTCGCGTTTGTCCGTCGGTCCTACCACCGGCCCCGTTCCGGCCCGCCGCGGCTTCGCGCGTCGATTCCATTTCCGGGCGGCATCGGCGGGATTGGGTGGTGTCAAAAAAAATCTGATACGCACAATTTGGTGAATCAGATATTTTGATACGTTATTTTCAAAGTGTCTGGTATATCGGAAAAACAGTTACAATTGTAGTTAGTGATATGCTACTTGGTGGCCGCGAGGATGAGTTTGATGAAGGTGGCCATGCCCTTGTAGGCCGTCACCTCTCCCGGGAGTCCGGCGAGCGTGGCGTGCAGGAGGCGCCGCCGTTCCGGCTGGGCGATGACTTCGGCCAGTGGTGTCAGGTGGGTGCGGATGGTGAACACCACCGCCCCGGTGCCTGGCAGGCGCCGGAGGGTCTGGCGTTCCACCCGGAGGTGGACGGCGGAAAGAACGGTGGCCTCGGTGAGATCCGTGCGTCCGGGCACGGGGTGGGGGGCGAAGAGGGTGTCGCTGTCGTGCAGGGTCCAGTTCAGTCGCCAGACCGGTTTGTCCACCGTGATCCGGTCGAGGAAGTGGGCCGTGGGTTTGGCGAGGGACTTGGAAAAGCCGGGGACCGGGGCGTGCACGGCGGGTGCGTCGAGTCCGAACTTTTCCGGCAGGTTCCAGCGGGAGGGAAAACAGACCGATCCGGCCACGATTTTCGCCGGAGGGGTGGCGGACAGCAGGCAGAGGTCCTCCTGTATCCAGAGAGCCACAGACGACAACAGGTCGTCGGCGCTGGCGTCCTCGCGAGGCTGGAGCGGAAAGGTCCTTCCGGTGGACAGCACGCGGAGCTGGTCGGTGTCCCGGCGGTAGAACGCGGGGTGTTGTCGCGGAAGGTGATCGGCCAGCAGGAGGTAGAGTTCCCGGCAGGCCGGGCCGGTGTCGTCCGGCGCGCGAAAGACGAGGTCGCGCTCCCGGACCAGCAGGTCGGCCTTGAGCCTCAACTGTTCGCCCTGAGCGGCGTCGGGCTCGATCCAGGTGGCGAGATCGAGGGTCTTCAGCCCCATCGTGGGCTCATAGGGTTCACCGGTGAAGGGAAAGTAGGGCAGCATGGACCTGACCTCAGGGTCGGCTTGACGCGTTCGAGGGTGTCATGCTTCAGCGATGGGCGTGGACCGCGCCGGAATCAAGGCACCGTCGCGGGTTTGCCGCGTTGCGGGCTGCGAAATCGGATCGACACCACGCGGCTCCCCGAGCGGACTGCGCTGTGTTGTCATGAATCTGGCCGGCGTCAGTCTCCTGCTGCTCGAAGACGAGACCCTCCTGCGCAAGCGTCTGGCTGCGCACCTCGACCGGCTGGGCGTGGAAGTCACGGCCGTGGGCACGGTGGCAGAGGCACGGCGTGCGCTGAAGGAGCTGAGCTTCGAGTTCGCGCTGTTCGATGTGAACCTGCCCGATGGGCGCAGCCTGACGTTACTGCAGGAGAAAGTAGTGCCGGCTCACACCGTACCCGTGGTGATGACGGCGGAGGGTGGGGTGGCCGGCGCGGTCGAGGCGATGCGCCTCGGGGCGGCGGACTACCTTGTCAAACCCTTCGACACGGACGAGTTGGCGCCGCGGCTGGCGCGGGCCCGTCGCGACCGACAAGCAAAGCGGGGCGATCAGTTTCGACGCGAGCAGGAGGCGGCGACGGAGGAGCGGTTTTTCTTTGGCGACGCCCTCGCGGGAGTTCAGGCGCAGTTGGAGAAAATCCTCTCGGCCGACACGCGACTGGCTTCCACGGGCGCCGCCCTGCCGCCTGTGCTGATCGAGGGCGAAACCGGCACGGGCAAGACCAGCCTCGCCCGCTGGCTGCACCGCCGGGGACCCCGGTCGGACGGTCCCTGGATCGAGGTGAATTGCTCCGCCCTGCCCGAGACCCTGGCTGAATCGGAGCTCTTTGGCCATGAACGGGGAGCCTTTACCGATGCCAAGGAAGCGCGCATCGGACTGCTGGAAGCCGCAGAGGGTGGCACCTTGTTTCTCGATGAACTGCCCAGCCTGGCTTTGGGCACCCAGGCCAAGCTTCTCAAAGTCATTGAAGACCGCACGGTTCGGAGGGTGGGAGGCAATCGCATGGTGCCGATCGACGTCCGACTCATCACTGCGACCAACCTTGATCTGAAGGTTCGCGTCAGCGAGGGGCGCTTTCGCGAGGACCTCCTGCACCGCCTCGATCTCTTCCGGGTCCGCATTCCGCCGCTGAGGGAACGAGGTGAGGATGTCATCGCCTTGGCCCAGCAACTCGCGGATCAGGTCGCCAAGCGGTACGGCCTGTCCCCCTGTGTGATTCCACCGGCGGGTAGCCGACGCCTCCTAATGCACCGCTGGCCTGGAAACGTGCGCGAGCTGGCGCACGAAATTGAGCGATCTCTGGTGTTCGAAGACGACAAACTTGCCTTTTCCGGACTGGCGCGAGGGAGCCAGCCTGTGGCCCAAACCGGTGAAGATTGGCTCAATCCGCTCTTTCGATTCAAGGGTGAGGGCTTCTCGCTGGAGGAGGCGATCGACCGGCTGGTTCGCCGTGCAGTCGAACAAAGCGATGGAAACGTCTCGGCTGCCGCCCGCCTGCTAGGCATGCCGCGGGACTATGTGCGTTATCGACTCAAGGCGGAAAACAAGGGCACGGACGCACCGATTTGAGCTGCCGGTTGGGAATGGTCCCTGGGTTCATGAACCACGGATCCAGCGGCCGCGCGTGCGAGTCAACCGAAGCGCGAATCGAAGTCGCCGTCCGGTGGAGATGGGGTCGCCGACCCCGCAGGGATGGGTATCGCGTGAAGAATCCGGACCACGGAGGCGGGACCGGTCGTTCCCGTCGCGGCCACCTCCACCAGAACCGCTGCGATTTTCCACGCAGGCTCCATTCAGCCCATTTTCCGCCGTTGAAACGAATCGATCCGTTCATAAACCACGGATGGACACAGATAAACGCGGATTCAGCACCGACGCGGTTCTTCACCTACAAGGTGAGTGACCGCTTTGGCTCAACTCGTTTGTATGCGTGTTGATCCGTGTCCATCCGTGGTTGAATCGCTGTTTTTAGGTTCAGTTGACGCGCATGCGCGGCTGCGGGATCCGCGGTTCAATCACCGATTGGTCGGTGATTGTTCTGGGACGGCGCGACGCGGGCCTGGGACACGACCGGGAACGAATTCCCAAGTTGGGAATCAAAAGTGGGAAACTATTCCCAACTCCGCCTGTTGTAGATCGCTTGTAAGTGGCTTAACTTACCACCAACAAGCCACTAGTGGCAGTTGGGCTCCTTGGCACGAGCGATGCAGAAGGGTCTGCACCCTCAATTGCTTAGGATCGCCTACCATGAACTCACTCCCCAAACTTCTCACCCTCGCCGCCGGACTTGCGGCTGCCACCACCGGCCTTTTTGCACAGACGACGGGCACCACCCCTTCCACGGGTACGGTTCCGGTTCGTCCGACCACCCCCAATGGCTCCGTCACACTGACCCCGCGCCCGTCGGTGCCACCCACGGAGGTGCAAACCTTGATCCGCCAATTTGATGCGCAGCGAGAAGCCTTGCTGGCCCAACGCCGGGCGGAATTGGCGCGGTTGCAGAATGCGACGGCTGAGGAACGCGCCCGGATTCTGGCCGAGATGCAGGCGGCTCAGGCGGCCCGCCAGGATGAGCAGCGCGAGCTGGCCCGGAAAATTCGCGAAGAGCTCAAGGTTCTGCGCGAGGCACGTCGCAACGGCGGCGGCTAGAATCGACCCTTTGCGGCCGCGGCAGAAGCTGGCTGCGTCCGCTTGCTTGCAGGGCGGAGGTCTGTTGACCTCCGCCCTGTTTGCTTTCCCGGGATCGCGTGCGAAGCTGAGATGAAATTCATGCGGCAAACGGGGATGAACCACGGATGGACACGGATACACACGGATTCCAACCTCTTGTGCAGGGGTCGATCCACACGGGGCTCGTGAAGCAGTTCCTTCCAGCCGCATTTGTCCCGCGCTTTCAGTATCGGTGTGCAAGGGCGGATTTCGAACGGCTATGCCTGTTCCAACTGAGGCAGCTTGCTTCGATGATCGCTGTCGTTGGAGGGTTGGTTTTCACGGGAGGGATCGTTTCGGCGCCCGCTTGGTCCCAGGGTGTGAGCGCTGCGCCTCCCCAATCCGCGCAGTCTTCCCCGGCAACCCTCAATGCGAGTACGCTGACCGAGACCCTGGCCTCCTTGACTCCGGAGGAGTGGGCCGCGCTGCCACCCGAGCTTCGCGCCGAGTTGGAAGCGCTCAAGCCCCCGACCTGGCAGGCCGGCATCAGCGCGAAGCTGGCGGCAGGATGGAGGGACAACCCCCTGCTCAGTGCGGTGAACCGGGAGGAGCGGGCCTTTGTGCGAACTCAGCTCGAAACCTTCCTTTGGCGGCTGCCCAAGGGAGCTTGGGAGGCCATGGCTTTTCTCAACGGCGACGTCATTCGATATGTTCAGCCCCTTCCCGATTTGGCTGGAGAGCAATCGTGGTTTGGACAGGCGGAAGTCCGGTGGCAGCCAAGGCCAGGCCTCCGTGCATCGCTCAGCACCCAGGGCTATTTTCAAGACCAGGTCATCGATCTCTCGGCCACCGAAACCGAGCGGAGTGTGGCCCGACTGCGGGTAACGGGAGCGGTGCTGGGTGGCGAATTCAGGATCACTCCGGCCGCACCCGTGTCGCTGGTCGCACTGACGCAGGCGCATGAAAGCCGGTACCGCGGATTTAGCGAAGATTTTGGCGAGATCAAACTGGGCGGACGGCTGGTGTGGACTCCACATGAGGCCTGGAATGTCACCGCGACTGTGCTCTCCCGCGTGCGGGATTACGACGCGCGACCGGCTTACACCGTGGGTGGACGCCCCCTCACCGGGACACTCCTGTCTCTTCAGCAGGACGAGGCCGAGCTCAAGGTGGGGTTTACGCGGGGACACTGGCAGGCTTCCCTCACCGCACTCGGTTTGGCGAACCGCGATGGTGGATCGGGTTATTTTGACTACGATGAGCGGCGCGGCCGCGCCTCGATCGAGTGGAAGAAGGCCCCCTGGAGCCTTTCGTTGGAATCAGCGGCCGTTCGCTATCATTATCGCGTGCAGACGGTTGGGATAGGGTTCGATCCGCCGCGGCGGCGGCGCGACGATGTCGAGGCGACCTTGCGAGCGGAACGGACTCTGCGGACTCGATGGACGTGGTTCGGCGAGGTGCAAGGCGAACGCAGTCGCACGAACGAAGCGAATGCGAGCTATACCCAGACCACCCTCATGGCGGGATTGGCGTACACCTACTGACCCTGGCTCCAGGCGAAACCCCATGGATCGACCCAACCCCCATCAACCTGGATCGACACCCGACTACCCACCCCTTATCACCACTCCGAGTGTTTTCGCCGAGAGACCGACTCGCTGATCGCATGATTCGCTTTCCTTCAACCCTGGCTCAACCGCTCTCGTCGACGCGCATTCGTCGCGTGCCCGTCGTGGTCACGGTGGTGACCTTGGGGATCTTTGCGGCATTCGTGGCCGTGGTGACGCTCCGCCTTCGCGCCCATCTGCACGACCAGGTTCTCAGCCGCGAGGCGGAGTCGCTTCTGGCGGTGGTACGCCTCCAGCAACGCTTGGCTGAAGAGGAGTGGATGAGGTTGGGATTGACGCAGCCGAGCGATGACCGCTTTTCCACGTTGCTGTTGACCACCCGTTTGCGGGGCGTGCTGTCCCTTCGCCTCTACGAACCGACCGGTCAACTTCGCGAAGCCCTGCCTGCCGTCAGTGATGCGATGCTCCCGTTGTCGGACTGGTTCCGGTTGGAACGCGGCGAGGCCTTTGCCCGCTTGGGGGCGCATCAACCCGTGCTCGACCTGATCGATGGCCGGGATCCCGTGGAGGCGACCGAAACAGGCCCTCCGGTTTTGGAAGTGATTGTACCGCTGGAAGAGCCGCTTTTGCACGAATTAGGTGGCGCCGCCCAGTACCTGATGGATGGACAGCCGGTGCAGGACGAGTTGGCGGAGGTGGACCGGGGCCTGGTGCAGCAGGCGGTCTTGGCGGTGGCGGGTGGCGGAGTGGTGATCGTGGCCCTGCTGGTCTGGGCGTTTTCGCGGTTGGGGGAGGCGCGTCGCGAACTCGAGTCGCGCTCCGAGGATCTGGCCCGTGCGAACCAGGAACTGCTCTTTGCCGCAAAGACCTCGGCGGTGGGGGCGATCAGCGCGCATCTGATTCACGGGTTGAAGAACCCCTTGGCCGGGCTTGAAGGCTTCGTCAAAGCGGGACCCACCTCCCATGCTGGTGGAAACGATGGAGGGGATGCCTGGCAGGTGGCGGCTGAAACCACCCGGCGTCTCCGGGCGTTGATCAATGAAGTGGTGGTGGTGTTGCGGGATGAGACGGTGGGAGGAACCCTGGTGCTCACCGCCCAGGAGGTGGCGGAGCACGTCTGTGAAGACGTGCGAGCCGATGCGGAGAGGGCGGGGGTCAACCTGCAGGTCAAGGTGCTGGGTGGAGGCGATCTCGACGGACGCACGGCGAATCTGGCTGGGCTGGTCCTGAGAAACCTGGTGACCAATGCCATTGAAGCTTCGCGGACGGGCCAGCAGGTGACACTCACCGTGGCGGCCGGCTCCACCACCATCGAATATGAGGTGATGGACCAGGGACCGGGGCTTCCGGACGAGGTGCGGCGCGCCTTGTTTCAACCGCTCCACAGCAGCAAGCCCGGAGGCGGAGGCATCGGTCTGGCGCTGAGCCACCAACTCGCCCGTCACGCCGGAGGGCAATTGGAGCTCATGGCCAGTGTGCCTGGTGGCAGCACCTTCCGCCTCACCTTACCCCGCAAAGGCTGAGGCCCCCGTTGGGGCACTGGGCGGGTGCCGGGGAGCGGAGGAGGGACCTTCACTTACGCAACCAGTCAGACGAGAAACCACGGATGGACACGGATCAACACGGATACAAACGAGTTGAGCCAGAGCTGGCATTCACCTGGTCGGTGAAGCACTCTACCTGCTCCGAATCCGCGTTTATCTGTGTCCATCCGTGGTTTATGAACGGATCGATTCGATTCAACTGCGGAAGATAGGTTCATTCGTGTAGATTCGGGTCCATTCGTGGTTCAACTGCAGGGTTCCGTCTTAGGCAAAATTGATCTTCGGCCGTGACATCGGTGAGAACGCCCCAATCAATGCGTCGATCCCATGTGGTTTCCCCCGTTTGCGCGAATCGGCTTGGTTGTCGTATCCCTGGTGCTGGTGAGCACCGTCCCGAAAATCTCCGCCCAAGCGGATGGTGCGGTGCGATGGTCCTTCACCACAGGTGACTTTGTCCTTTCGTCAC
This sequence comes from Opitutaceae bacterium, assembly GCA_016794725.1. Taxonomy (GTDB): domain Bacteria; phylum Verrucomicrobiota; class Verrucomicrobiia; order Opitutales; family Opitutaceae; genus UBA6669. Next base: position 9,924 of record JAEUGZ010000003.1, read on the forward strand.
CGACGATGGGGCCGGACGGGACGCTCTATTTCGGATCCCGCGACAAGCGGGTGTACGCGATCAAGCCCGGTCCGACGCAGGCCACCACGTCGCTAAAGTGGTCCTTTCTGACGGGCGACTGGGTGGACTCGACGCCCGCGGTGGGAGCCGATGGCACGATCTATGTCGGTTCCTGGGATGGAAAACTTTATGCGTTGCGTGACAATGGCACCCAGGTGGCGAAACTCTGGGAGTACAACACGGGCTCGTTCATCGTGTCGTCGCCGGCCATAGGTGCGGACGGGACCCTGTATTTCGGTGCGGGAGATTCCAATCTTTACGCGGTCAATCCGAATGGGACGCTGAAATGGACCTTTCCCACCGGCGACTGGGTGGATTCATCGCCGGTGGTGGGACCGGACGAGACCCTTTACTTTGGCTCGTGGGACGGATCGCTGTATGCGGTGGACGCCAACGGAATTCAAAAGTGGAAGATCACCACCGAGGGAGGGATTCTCGGCGCGCCGGCGCTGGCGGCGGATGGCACGCTGTACTTTGGATCCCGCGACCGAAAGGTGTATGCGGCCACCGCTGCCGGCACGGTGCTATGGACCTTTCTTGCGGGCGATACGATTGAAGCGTCACCGGTGTTGGCGGCGGATGGCACGCTGTATGTGGGTACCTCCGGAACGTCGGAGGGACGGCTCTATGCGATTTTTCCCGATGGGACCGAACGCTGGCGATTTCCGAGGGCCAACCAGACGGCCTTGCAACCCATCCTGTCCAGCGCGGCGGTGCGTTCGGACGGATCGGTGGTGTTCGGCTCCAGCAACAATGCGGTGATTGCCCTCCGGGCCGATGGAACGGAGTTGTGGCGAGCGGCCCTCGGAGACTGGGCGGATTCGTCGCCCCTAGTGGCGGCAGATGGCTCCATCTATATCGGCTCCTACGACCGGAAACTGTATGCGCTGGCCAGCACGGCTGCACCGTTGGCGACGGACTGGCCGCAATTCAAGCGCGATGTCGCGCGCACCGGACGTCAACTCCTCGGAGCGCGCCCGGGTGCCTCCGGCCGCCTGGCGAATCTCTCGGTCCGCTCTGTGGCGGGCCAGGGAAGCGAGACCCTGATTGTCGGCCTGGTCACGGCCGGCGCTGGACAGCGCCGACTTCTCGTGCGCGGCGTCGGTCCGACGCTGGGGCAACCCCCTTACAATGTGCCGGGGGTGGTGGCGGATCCGTTCCTGCGCCAGTTTGACAGCGGGTCGGCGCCGCTGGCGGAGAATGACGATTGGAGTGCCAGTGTGGATACCGAGCTGATTGCCGCCACCGCCGTGCAGGTGGGTGCATTCCCCCTGCCCAACCCATCGAAGGACGCCGCCCTGGTGCGGGACGTGCAGGCGCCGAGCGGTTACACCCACCACCTGACGGGCGCGAAGTCCGCCTCCGGAGTGGCGTTGGTGGAAGCGTATGACGCCGGAGGTGCGGACGGCGCGCGACTGACCAATGTCTCCGCCCGCACCCGCGTGGGAGTGGGGGGAGAGGTGTTGATCAGCGGGTTTGTCATCTCGGGCGGTCCCCTGACCGTGTTGATACGGGGAGCGGGACCGACGCTGGAGAGCAGCTTTGGAGTGACCGGTGTGCTGGCGGATCCGCAACTGCGCCTCTTTCGAGGCGCGCAAGTCCTGGCGGAAAACAATGACTGGCCGGCAGCGACCAACGCCGTGGCGCTCGCGTCGACCGCCCAGGCTGTTGGTGCATTTCCGCTTCAGGTCGGAGGGAAGGACACCGCGATGCTGGTGACACTTCCGCCTGGCGCCTACACCGCGCAGGTGAGCGGGGTTGGATCCACGACGGGTGTGGCGCTGGTGGAAGTCTATGCCGTGCCGTAGGGGCCTGTCGTCCATGCACTATGATGTGATTGTGCTCGGTCTCGGGGGAATGGGCAGCGCTACCGCCTACCAGGTGGCGCGGCGGGGGCGGCGGGTGCTGGGGCTTGAGCAGTTTGGGGCGGCCCATGATCGCGGCTCGAGCCACGGTCGCACGCGTGTCATCCGGCAATCCTACTACGAGGACCCCGCTTACGTTCCGCTGCTTCTGCGTGCTTATGAGTTGTGGCGCGAGATTGAAGCGGAAACGGGGGCGGACCTTTTGCGTGAGGTGGGCGGCCTGATGCTGGGGACTGAGACCAGCGACGTCGTCCGAGGCAGCCTGCGCAGCGCGAGGACCCATGGACTGGAACATGAGCTGCTCGACGCCGAGGCGATTCGGCGTCGGTTTCCGGCGCTTCGTCCAGGAACCGACACGGTCGCCCTGTACGAGCGAAAGGCCGGATTTCTCCGTCCGGAGGATTCGGTTCGGGCCCACCTCGCGCGGGCGGCGTCGCTGGGAGCCGAGTTGAGGTTTCAGGAAGCAGTCCTGGGCTGGGAACCGAAGGGGAGCGGCGTGAAGGTGACGACCGCGAAGGGGACCTACGCGGCCGACCGGTTGGTGGTGTCGCCCGGACCCTGGGCGCCGGCGGTGCTGGCGGATCTCCGGCTGCCCCTCGTGGTGGAAAGGCAGGTCTTGTATTGGTTCGATCCCGTGGGGGGCGTGGCACCGTTTTCTCCCGACCATTTTCCGATTTTTCTCTGGGAGATCGAGGGAGGACTCGTTCCCTATGGATTTCCCGCCACCGACGGTGCGCGTGGCGGGGTCAAGGTCGCTTACTACCGCACGCCCGAGGAGAGGCCGTGTACGCCTGAGACGATCGATCGAACGGTGGGGGCTGAAGAAACCGAACACCTGCGTTCCACCTTGCGGGGTCGTATTCCGGCGCTCGACAGCTCGTGTCTCCAGGCCACGACCTGCCTCTACACCACCACACCGGACAAGGCTTTTGTTCTCGCGGTGCATCCCACGTGCCCCCAGGTCAGCGTCGCCTGCGGATTCTCGGGGCACGGCTTTAAGTTCTGCAGTGTGGTGGGTGAAATCATGGCCGACCTCGCACTCGCGGGGGGCACCCGCCACGACATCGGTCTCTTCCGACCCGACCGCTTGAGACCTCGCGGTGACTCTGCCCGGTAGGGCTGCGTCCCGCGGCAGGACGGGACTTCCGTGAGGTTGGCTCCTCGCCAAGGTCACTCCCTTCGCCGGAGAGAATGAGATTTCTTCCGTCGCACTTTAGCCTCATCTTCCTTCCTTCGCCATGAACTCCTCCTCCCTGTCGGTGGTCACCGGAACCTTTGCAACGACCTCGGGAGGCGAAGAATCGGGCTGGCTTCAGATCACCAACGGACGCATTGCCGGACGTGGTGCGGGGGACCCGCCGGCCGGCCTCTCGGGTCGTCGCATTGACCTGGGTGCAAATCTTGTCCTGCCGGGCTTCATCGACGTGCACGTGCATGGAGCCATGGGGGTGGGAGCAATGGATGCCCGGGAGTCGTCGTTGCAGACGATGGCCGAGCATTTTGCGCGGCACGGTGTGACGGCCTTCCTGCCCACCACCATGACGGATGGACCCGAGCCCCTGCGCCGGGCCTTGGAAGTGATCGCCGCCTGCGCGGGACCTCGACGAGGAGGGGCCACCATCCTAGGGGCGCATGTCGAGGGACCCTACCTCAATGTGAAGCGTTGTGGAGCCCAGCAGCTGCATTGGATCCGACGGGCGGACTTGGCAGAGGCCCGGACCTGGCTGGACCTCCAGGTAGTCCGGCTGCTGGCGCTCGCTCCGGAGTTCGCCGAGAACCGCGAATTGATTTCTGAATGCGTCCGCCGGGGCGTGACCGTAAGCGCCGCCCACACCGATGCGACCTTCGCGGAAATGAAGACGGCGGCGGCGCTCGGCCTGAGCCAGACCACCCACACGTTCAACGCCATGTCCGCACTCCACCACCGTGAACCGGGCGTAGTGGGAGCGGCATTACTCATGCCGGAATTGCGGTGCGAGTTGATTGCGGACAATCTGCACGTGCACCCGGCGGTGATGGCGGTGCTGCACCAGGCCAAGGGCCGCGATGGCGTGATCCTGGTCAGCGACGCGGTGCCGGCGGCGGGACTGCCCGATGGCAGCTATCCCATGGATCAGGGCCGCCACGTTCTGGTGAAGGACGGCGCGATCCGCCTGCCGGACGGAACTCTGGCCGGCAGTGCGTTGATGATGGACCGCGCTCTGGTCAACTATGCGCGCGCGACCGGGCGCCCGCCTTCGTATCTCTGGCCGGTGACGAGCCTGAATGCGGCGCGAGCACTCGGTGTTGAGTCACGCAAAGGCAGCCTCGAGGTGGGGAAGGATGCCGATTTGGTCGCCCTCACGCCGGCCGGCGAGGTCCTGTTGACGGTGATCCACGGCGACATCGTGCACGAGGCCTGCAACTAGCCGTCGGGCCCGGCCGGCGCCGTGTGCGGGGGCGGGCATGAGGGAATTTACTGCGGGGCAGCAGCGGGCATTCACAGTGAGACCGGAGGGTGCTTGCGGCTTTCCGGTCTCCTCGTGAGGGCGTATCCTTCAGCCAGATAGGGCGGTGTGCGTTCTTGTCGGAGACGCGGTTCGTGGCGCTTTCTACGCGGGCCGCGACCCATGAACGCCGCCGCCCTCTCCTCACCATGCACGCGTACCTACGACGGTGGTGCCGGGCGTTCTTGCTGTTGGCTGCGACCACGACGGCGCTGGCGCAAACGCACAGCTATGACCTGGCGGGGCGTCTGATCAAGACGACCTACAGCAACGGGAGTTTCGCGAACTACACCTACGATGCAGCGGGAAATCTGCTCAAGGTGACCACCTCCGAGACCCCCGCGGTGACGGCGACGCCGGTGGCGACCACGGTGGCGCTGGGTGCGAGCGCGACCCTGCAGGTTGCCGCGACCGGTCCGAGTCTGAGCTATCAATGGCGGCGCAATGGCCAGCCCGTCGCGGGAGCGACGTCACCCACCTACGGCATTTCAGCCGTGCAGCCTGGCGATGCCGGGCTTTACACGGTGCTCGTCACGTCGGCCTCGGGCACGGTTGAGACGCTGCCGGTGCTCCTTGCCCCAACGTCGGCGGAGAAGCTGGTGGGTGCGGGGGATTCCCTGCCAGACTGGCAAAACATCCGGCATCCCAGCGGCAATCTCTATGACCAGGTGCTGATGACCGGTGCCGCCGTGACCGTGCGGGCGGATGCGGGCCAGGTGACGCGGATTTCGTTCATTGATGTCACGGACGATATCGTGCAGGTGGAATTCTCGGGTGCCGGCAGCCTCACCGTGGTGCTGGAGGATGCGACCGGACCGTTGCCGCCCACGTTGTACAATCAGGCGGTGGGCTACATGAAGGGACGGCCCAGCGTGGTCATTGCCGGGGCGGACGACACCACTTACGTGAGTGTCTTCTCGGTCGGCCGGGCCAATGCAGTCATACCGTATCCACGGCTGGTTGAGCTTGGGTATTCGACGGCGCAGCTTGGTGCGGCGGGAATCACCGTCGGTGTGGTGCCGACGGACAAAGTTCCCGTTGCCATGGGTGGCAATGGCACTGAGACCTTTCTCAGTCGCTCCCAGGCCTCTGCGCTCTTCAAGCCAACTGCGACCTACGACGGTATCGCGGATGTGCGCTCCCTCAGCGTGCGCAGCGCGACGGCAAAGCTGGGCGGCGTATTTGGTGGCAACATGCGTTATGGCGCCGACCGGGGGCCGGTGGGCATCCACGCACCGGGAATCGCCGTGGCGGTAAGGGTCGTGATGCATGAATTGCGCGCCGAGGCCGATGCCCAGCCCCTGCTGCAGCTCGCGTCCAGCCCGGCCACGCTGGTGGCCGGCGGGGCGTTGCGCCAGACGAACGCACGACCGGTGCTGCTCGACGCCTTGGTGACCCTGCAAATGGTCGGTGGCAGTACCTCCCATGGCGTGAGCCTTTCGCCGCAAGCCTGCCGCGCTCGCTTTGAACGCGGCGGTGCAGATGTCACCGCACAAGTGACGGTGCAGGGACCGTGATCGACGAGCTAAACCGCTCAACCCAGGAACAGCCATGTATGCCTCCACTCACTTTGGGCCTCGCTGGACTCGTGCCATTCCTTTCGGTCTCTCCTTGATCGCCGGGGGAATGGTTGTGCCGGAGTCCCGGGCGATCAACCCGGGGGAAACGGTTTCCCTTGGTTCGGCATCCGGCGGGGCGGCGGAGAGCCAGCGAACGTTTCCGTTTCCGGCGGCATCCGGCACCCTCGTCATCTCCTACCAGATGTATGATGTGCCGGACTCGCTTAGTGTCTCCGCAGATGGCGTCCAACTGGTGAGCACGGTGGGGCGTGTGCAGGGAAGCAGTGTCCTGCGCGTGCCCATCAGTGGCGCGACCAGTGCGCTGGTCATTGTGAATGCCGGCAGTGGTCTTCCGGGAACGGCTTGGGACTATTCCGTTTCCTTTACGGTTGCACCGGTGGTTCCGGATATCTCTGGCAGTGACGGCGAGGTGGCGGGCCAGTCCCTTGACTTGGGCAAACCGGGCATGGGCATGTGGGGTGATCCCGTCCATACCGCGACGGGGGCGCATGTCATCGACTGGGCTGCGATCTGCGTCCAAGGGGCGCGAGAGCTGAGTCTAAGAGTGGGGTACAACTCGCTCTATTCTTCCTTCGGTCTGCTTGGTCGCGGGTGGCACCACAGCTACGAGGCCAAGCTGTCGCTCCTGCCAGGGGGTGGAATCTACTACCGGCCCCATTCGGCGGAACTCCACACGTTCCAGGCGTTGGGTGGAGGCACCTACTCCTGCGCCGACCTCGCGCATCGTCGCTCCACCCTCACCCGCGGTGCCGATGGCACCTACACGCTCACCGACGCCGATCAAACCCGGCTCGTTTTCGACGCGGCGGGAACGCTTCTTCGTCAGATCGATGCCCAGGGGCGCGAAGTGGTTGTCAGCCGGATAGGAGGACAAATTGATCGGGTGACCGAGCCCGTTTCTGGAGTGTACCTTAGCTTCGAATACAATAGTCAGGGCTTCGTCTCCCGCGTCGCCGATTCCACGGGCCGGGGGGTGCGGTTCACCTACGATGCCGGTTTGGAAGGCAAGCTGGTCGGCCTCAGCCTGCCGCACACCGGTTCGGGCTCCTCCGCTCCGTCGTGGCAGTTCACTTATACAAACTTTTCGCAGCTCCAAAAGGCAACCGACCCGGATGGACGGGTGAGTTTCATCAACTACTACGACGCCAAGGGACGCGTCGCCTCGCAGGATGATGGGCGTGCGGACACCGTGCCGACCCAGTTCGTCTATGATGAAGAAAGCTTTCCTGGCCGGCTGACCACCACGGTCATTGACCGCAACCAATCGACCATCCGATACACCTACGACTCCGAGTACCGAATGGTGTCGATGATGGACCAGAACGGTGTGCAGACGATCTCCACCTACGATCCCATCACCTCTGAACTGGCGATGACGGAGGCTCCTCTCTCGCGCCTCACCCGATTTCAACATGATGCGCAAGGCAATCTCACCCGTGTCACGGCGGCTGATGGCTCAATCACCAGCTATACGTACGACAGTCGCAACAATCTGGCGACCCTGACTGACGCTGCGGGGCAGACTGCCCGCTACACCTTCGATGGGTACAACCGGCCCAGCCAGATCCTCCTTCCGGACGGGGCCGCGGTGGGCGTGCGCAGCGGGACTGGAGCATTGATTGAAGCGTTCTTCGCCCCCGGGGGCGGCCAAACCTCGTTCACCTACTCTCTGGGAAGATTGACCCGGGCCACGGATCCAACAGGGGTTGTCACGAGTTATGGATACGATCCCCAGGGACGCGTCGTCTCGATCACCAATGCCCTGGGCAACACCATGAGCTTTGCCTATGATCCCAACGATAACGTCACCACAGTCACGTCGCCGCTCCGGCGCGTGGGAACGCGAAGCTATAGCGCACGACGTGAAGTGCTGTCTTCGACAGACCCGAGTGGTGCGACGACGCGGTACGCCTATGACGGCGACGGCAATCTCGTTGAGGAAACGGACCCACTCGGATTCAAGAGCAGGATGGAGTATGACCCGGAGGACCGGTTGATTGCGTTCAGCGATCCCGCGGGTGGACGCACCTCCCGGACGCTGGATCGCGCCGGACGCACCACTGCGGTCACGGATGCTTTGGGAAATACGATCCGCTTCACCTATGACACGATTGGCAATCTCACCCGCATTGCCGACGCCCTCGGGCAAAACGTGGTCCAGTTTACCTATGATCTGAAGAATCGGCCCATCACGGAGGTCGATGCGTTGGGTCGTACCACTGCGCACCAGTTTGACGCGCTGGACCGCCAGACCCGATCAACCGATCCTCTGGGGCGAGTGGTTCAGTACACCTTTGACAGTCGGTCCCGTCTGACTGCTGTGACGAATGGGTTGGGACAGACTGTCCGGCAGCTGTTTGATTCCGACAATCGGGTCGTTGCCGTGACTGATGCCCGGGGCAATCTTGTCGACTATGACTATGATGCGGCGGGCCGGACGACGGCGATTGGCACCGCGGAGGGCTCGACCTGGCGCATGACCTATGATGCGGGCGGACAACTATTGAGCGTAACCCGCCCGTCCGGAGTCGTCACCACCCTGACTTATGATGCCGACGGCCGCATTTCACGCACATCAGACACCACGGGAGCCACCGATGTGGTGTACGATGCAGCAGGTCGGATCAGCAGTTTCCGTACGGGCATCGTCACCCTCGCCTCCTTTACCTATGATCTGGCGGGGCACCCTCTCACCTATCGCGAAAACGCCAGCACCGAGGTGAGTTATCAGTGGGATCCGGCGGGTCGACTGTCACGCCTGACGTATCCGAGCGGACACTCGGTTGACTATGCCTACGATGCCGCCGGACAGATGATCACCGTCACGGATTG
>JAEUGZ010000025.1 GCA_016794725.1 Opitutaceae bacterium
ACTGGAAAAAGGCCGCCAGTTCGTTTGCGGACCTTGCTGCCTATGACCCTGTATCCGTCGTTGTCGACAGCGGCGAGGTCAGGCGTACCAGTGCGCTCCGTTGCTCGACCAACCTGGGCTCGGTGCTGAAACTGAAGGCACACCTGGGTCGACTGCTCAATGACGAGGACTCCGCGCGGAGTGAATCGGTGGCGGTGCTCTGCCACGCCGCCTGGCTACAGCGCTTTGGTGGCAGTGGCGACGTGGTCGGACGCACGGTCATGGTCGACGGACGTCCGGTGGAAATCGTCGGGGTGACCTCCGCGGGATCCGAATTTCCGGACAAACAGACCGAACTCTGGCTGCCGCTCCCGAGCTCGAGCCCGGGCGAGGGACGAGGCGCGGGACCGTGGTATGTCCTGGGTCGTCTCGCTCCTGGAGTCACGCTGTCGCAAGCTCAGGCTGAACTTTCCGCCCTCGCCACCACCCTGGAGCGCGAGTTCTCCGTCAACACCGGGTTGGGGGTGACGGTGGCGCCGCTCGTGGAGCACCTGGTTGGGCGCGACTTGAGAAAGTCGCTCCTGCTCCTGCTCGGGGCGGTGGGAACGGTGCTGTTGATCGCCTGCAGCAATGTCGCGAATCTCATGCTGGCCCGGGGGGTCGCGAGGCAGCGGGAGTTTGCACTCCGCCTTTCCCTCGGCGCGACTCGTGGACGGCTGGTCGCGCAATTGCTGATCGAGAACGCTGTGCTTTGCCTGGTGGCCGCCGGCGTCGGATTGGGGATCTCCGCTGTCACCCTCCTGGCGATACGCGCGGCGGCGCCGGTGAATTTGCCGCGTCTCGATGCCATCACGATTGACTTCGGCGTGCTCGGATTTGCCCTCGTGCTGGCCCTCGTCAGCCTGTGTGCCGCCGGACTGCGGCCCGCGATCGAGTGCAGTCGCCGGGATGCGCTCTCCCTGCTGCGAAACAGCGGCCGGGGTCCGTCCGAAACGCCGCGCGCTCGGCGGATCCGGAGTGGACTGGTCGTGGTGGAGTTTGCGCTCGCCGTGATGCTCTTTGCCGGAGCGGCGATGCTCGTGCGGAGCTTTGTCCATGTGCTCGACGTGGCGCCCGGTTACCGGACGGCGAACCTGCTGGTGGCGCCGCTGCGCTTGGACGCGGGACGTCCGGAAAGCGCGGCCATTCCCTATGCCGCCACCTTGCTGGAACGCGTACGGGCGCTGCCGGGGGCGATGGCGGTTGCGATCAGCGACGAAGCGACGCTCGGAGAGCGCGGCGCGGAGCAGGTGACCCCGGATCGATCCGCGTTGGGACCGGTGGCCTCGTTGCGCGTCCCGCTCGCGATCACCGCCATCACTCCGGAGTATTTCCGCGTCATGGGCGTGCCCTTGCGGGCGGGTCGTGTCTTTACGGACTTTGATGGGCCGGAGGCTCCTCCGGTTGCGGTGGTCAACGAAACCCTGGCGCGCCAGCTGTGGCCCGGTGATGATCCGGTGGGACGAACGTTCCGACTGGGAGCGAGTTCGCAGCAACCCTGGATCACCGTGGTGGGGGTGGCGGGCGACCAGCGCTTGCAGTCACTCGACCGTGCGCCTCTCGCCCAGGTTTTCCGACCCTGGTCGCAGCAACCGTCCCGCGGCATGAATGTGTTGGTGCTCACCGTCCCTGATCCCGTTACCCTCGCGCCGAGCCTGGTCCGTGCAATTCAGTCGATTGACCGGTCAGTGCCGTTGGAGCAGGTGATAACGATGGAACAGTTGATTGACCGGACGATGGAGACCCGGCGCTTTCGCACGCAGCTCCTTTCCGTCTTTGCCGGCATCGCCCTCGTCCTGGCCGGAGTCGGCATCTTCGGTCTCGTGCACTACTCCGTCGCCCAAAGCACCCAGGAAATCGGCATCCGCACGGCGCTGGGCGCCAGTGCCGGACAGATCCTGCGCGAAGTCCTCGCCTCCGGTCTTAAACTGGCGGTCGTCGGGGTGGGCGTTGGCATCGTCGGTGCCATCGTGCTGGCCCGCATGTTCGCCGCGCTCCTCTACGAAACAGGTCCGACGGATCCGGTCTCGCTCTTCGGCGCCGCGCTGGCTCTCCTCACGGTGGCGCTCCTCGCCTGCTACCTGCCCGCCCGCCGGGCGGCTCGGGTGGATCCGATGCTGGCGTTGCGAGCGGAGTAGGGCCGCCCGCGGGGGCGGGCTGGAATGACGAATGACGAATTCCGAATGACGAATGACGGAGGGGCAGGTCCGAGGTGGAGCAGAATTGACCGCGGGCGGCACTTGGTGAAGACGGGCGGCCTTTGGATTGGGTCAGCCGGTCTCTTGGGTTGGCTTTAGGGCGTAGACGACAGAGGCGAGGCTGACCAGCACTCCGACGAGCACACCGCGGTGGGAAGGCGTGCGGACTGCCTCGAGCAGGCGGTCGCCCCAGGTTGAGACATCGCTGGATACACTTTCCCACGCCGGTGCGTTCCATACGACGACCGCGAGTCCGGCGGCCGCTGCGGCGAGGCAGAGGCTGAGGCGAAGGTGGGTTTGGGGCTGGATGGGCCGCGGGGGCAGGTTGGCGGTGAGCTGGACGGTGAAACCGGCGTCCGGCAGGGGTGGCTGGGCGAGGCGGGTCCGCAGCCAGGCGTCGAGGTGCGCGTCGTCGGGCGGGAGTGGGCTCAGGTTTGGGGATTCCATGAAGAGAGCAGGGGACGAAGTTTTTCCTTACCGCGGGCCAGGTGGGTTTTCACCGTGCCGAGCGGCCAGCCGAGCAGGAGACTGATCTCGCGGTGGGAGAGGCTCTGCTGATAAAACAGGTGCACTGCGAGCTGTTCGTCGGAGGAGAGGTGTTTCAAGGCTTCAGCGAGGTCCTGCCGCAGGTCGGAATTCCCGGTCGACGACTCCACCTGCGGTTCCGGGAGTGTCGGGTCGGCGGGTGACTGCCGTTCGATTTGCCGGCGCGCGTTGCGCCAGTGGTTGTGGGCGATGCCGAGCAACCAGGTGACGAAGGCGCAGCCGCCGTGGAAGTCGTCCAGCCTCCGCCAGGCGTGCATGAACGTGTCCTGGGCAAGGTCGTCGGCGAGTGCATGGTTGCCGCAGGTCAGGTGACGCAGGAAACGGCGCACGGCTGACTGGTGGCGCCTGACCAAGGCGCCAAAGGCGGCGCGGTCATGGGAGACAAGCGCCTGAACGATCAGCTCGGCGTCCGTCACGGACCTCCGGAAGGATCGCGTGGCTGGTCCTGGCGGCGGTCGAGCCGGGCCACGAGCCAGGCGTGTAGGATCAACGCGAGACCGACAAAACCCGGAATCGCTGCGATGAAGCGATACGGACTGGGCCGGTGGTCGGCCAAAGCAAGGAACAACCAGAGGCCGCCCGCGACGGCGAGGAGGATCATGCCGGTACGCACGTCGCGCAGCCAGCGCTGGGTCCGGGCTCCTGCGGTGGTGCCGACCGATTCCTCGGGGCTGGGCAGGGGCTGGCCCTTTTCGAGGGCCGTGCGGGCCGTTTGATGCCAGAGCTCGCGGCGTCGATACCGCAGGTACATGGCCAGCGCCGGTAGGACCAGGGCAATGACGAGCCCTCCCACGATGAGGACGAGGAGGAAGACCTGACCGGAGCTGAAGGTTTCGGCGAGGACGGGCCGGGTTGGCAGATTCATGGTGAGCGGGGGGAAACGGACGTTTTCACGGATTCAGGAGCCGGCTGATCTCTAGATCGAGGCTTTTGCCGCGGGCAGAGGTGGAAGCCAGCCGTCCATCGGGACCGAGTAAGAAGGTGGTGGGGATGGAGGAGACGGAAAAGTCCCGGGCAAGAGCAGTCTTCCACTTTTTGCCGTCGAAATACTGTGGCCACGGCAGGTGTTCACGTTCGATGAACTGGCGCAGCTTTTCCCGGTCTACTTCGGCGTCGAGGGCGATGCCGATGACTTCAAACCCGCGATCATGGTACTTTTCGTAGGCGGCCTTCACGTTCGGCAACTCGGCGATGCACGGCCCGCACCAAGTCGCCCAGAAGTCGATCAACACGACCTTTCCGCGCAGCCCGGCCAGGTCGACTTTTCGTCCGTCGAGGGCGGTGAAGGTCAGTTCCATCGGTTCATCGCGCGCATTTTCCACTCGCAGGCGCCCCGCCACCATGGCTCGTACCTTTGCGTTTGGGCTCTGGGCGGACTGCTGCAGTCGGGCCCTGAGGGCATCGGACCTCTTGGATTCGAGCAGTTGCAGGTAGGTGTTCTCCAGCCACTCCGCCTCCGACGCGCCGGGAAAGTCGCGGGCGTAGGCATCCACCTTTGTGGCGAGCGACGCCCAGTCGATCGCGACGCCGGGCTGCGTGCGCGCGAGGGTGAGGGCGTCATCGACGGTGCGCGCGAGAAAGAGCGGGCGATATTTGGCCAGGCTCAACGACGAGGGCAGGTCGTTGGCCGACAGCAGCGCCTGCTCGAGGGTGGCGATCCGGCGCAGGCGCTTGGCGAACGCAGCGTGATCGAGGATCAATGTCCCGTCGTCCGGGTGCATGTCGTAGCCGGTTGGAATCTCGGTCACAAACCGCGGCAGCGAGCGCCGCAGGATGACGACGATTTCCCAGCGCCGCGGGTCGGTCGGATGCGAGTCAATGAAAGCGAGCTCGAGGTCCTGCGCGCGCTGCATCATGGCTTCGTTGGCCCGCACTTGATCCGAAGGCGAACGTTGTTCCCAGTCCGCGGGGAGGGAGGTCTTGTTTTTCAGAAAATCCATCAGGTGGCTCCAATCGCGATCAGCCGGGCTGGCCGTTTCGAGGTCCGCCAGCGGAGTCGCCGGCGTCGGTGAAGGTCCCGCGGCGAAAACCGGTGGCAGCAGAGTCAGGGCGAGTGTAAGGGAAAATCGTGTCATCCGAGGTGAATGTCGCGAGTCGGGTGATTGGATTCAGAATTCGAGACATTGCGCCCGGCCGGCCCCGCCGGAGGGTAGATCGTTTTTGGTAAAATACTAAATAATAACGCGTTGCGGTGAAACAAGGTGCCCGCTGCCCTCACGTTTCTTCGATTCCACAGCTGCCTGAGCCACCGATAAGGCAAGGAGCGCCGAGAAAGTCCGTTGATGCACCCCATCTACGGACGATCGACTCACCCTGCAGGTGAGGCTCCCTGGTACTGATCTTTCTGGGATCTCACTTTGTGCTCTCTGTGTTCTCTGTGGTTCAATGGCTGAACCTAGGTTAACGCCGCTACGCGGAGTGGCTTGCGTCCGCTCCGCCCGTACGCCCACCCTTGGGCGGTGAACCCTCCGTCCCCCGACCACCACCCCGAGCTTCAGGCGGCCGTGCACTCGATTTACGACTATGTGCGTCGGACTGAGGAGCGGGCGAGTGTCGGATCCTGTTGGGAAACCATCGACTATGAGAACAAGCCCCATCGCGACATTGGGATCTTCAATGGCGTGGGTGGTATCCCCTTTTTTCTGACGGATTATTTCCGCACGTACGGGGTCGAGGCGGCGATTGAGATGGCTGGCCGGGCGATCGACTGGTGCGAGGCCTTTCCGGGGAAGTGCTACGAACGCGGACTTCACTTCGGACGCACGGGAGCGGCGTGGGCGGCCCTCTACCGCTCGGAATTCATCGCAGGGGCGGGCGTCCCCGAATTCTCGCGGGCGAACGCCCGGATCATCCTGCGTGAACCCAGCGGTCCCGTCACCGACCTGATCGGCGGCGAAGCTTCGAACGGAGTGTACCTCCTCAAGCTCTGGGCCCGGACGTCGGATCCCGCGCATCTGGCGGGGGCCTGTCGGTGCGCGGCGTGGATCGAGGCCCAAATCATCCGCGATGCGCGCGGGACCTGGTGTGTGATCAATCCGGACGGGAATCTGGGCTTTCCGCCGGAGCTCTTTCTCGGCGCAGCCCACGGGATTTCGGGGATCGCCCACTTTCTCGCCTGCCTGGCCGAAGCGACCCGGGAGGAACGCTGGGCAAACCTCGCCGTGGAGTTGTTCGATACCGTGGAGCGCTACGCACAATCGTCGCGCGGCGGCCTGAACTGGCCCGGTCGGGCGGGTGGACCGGAGCTGAGCCGCTGCCAGTACAGCCATGGCGCGCCGGGTATTGGCATGACCTTTCTCACCGCCCACCGGGTCATTGGAAACCGCCGCTACCGGGATCTGGCCCTGCAGGCCGGTGAAGCGACCTACCACTACGGCGATTTTCGCAACAACTACACCCAGTGCACCGGCCTGGCCGGCGGCGGCGAACTCCTGCTGGCCCTGCACCACCTGACGGGTGAGACAATCTGGGAATCCCGCGCCCTTGAGTTCGCCCGCGCCTGTGTCGCCTACAAGGAGACAGGCCCGGCAGGCGACGCCTGGCCGACCGATGTCAGGGGACTGTATTCACCCGACTACCTGTACGGGGCCGCCGGCGTGGGGCACTTTCTCCTGCGACTGGTGTCACCCCTCGCAATCCCCATTCCCTATTGGTAGACCGGAGGTGGGTGGGGTGCGGATGCTACTTCACCGGGTTGGCCAGCGCCTCGGACAAGGTGGACTTGGCCAGCGCGAGATCCTCGCCGGCCAGCGGCAGCCGCGGCGCGCGCACGAAGGGAGTGCCGCGGCCGACCTCCGCCTGGATCCACTTGATGTACTGTACGAACTTCGGAACGGTATCGAGACGCAGCAACGGCAGGAACCAGGCGTAGAGTGCGGCGGCTCGCGCCTTGTCGCCCCGGCTCGCGTAGTCGAAAAGGGCTACCGACTCTGCGGGAAAGGCGTTCACCAGCCCGGCGATCCAGCCGACCGCGCCGGCGTAGGTGCCCTCGACAATGGCGTCGTCCATTCCGACCAGGACACGGAGCCGGTTTCCGACCAGCGCTTGGATCGCCGTCACGCGCCGCGTGTCACCGCTCGATTCCTTCACCGCCTTCAGATTGGGATGCTCCGCCGCCAGTTCCGCGATCTGAACCGGGGTGAAGTCGGTTTTGTAGGCCGGAGGGTTGTTGTAGAGCATGCCGTCCAGGCTCGTGGACTTCAACACCGTGGAGACGTGGGCCTTCATTTCACGCCAGTCCGTGCTGTAGACGTAGGGAGGCAGGATCATCAGTCCCTCGCATCCGGCCTTGGCGCCGGCCTTGGCGAGCGCGACCGCTTCCTCCGTGGAGAGCGAGGCGAGGCCGAGCACGACGGGCGCGCGGCGGCCGACGGCTTTCACGCACGTGGCGGCGACGGCGATTTTTTCCTCGAAGGTCAGCGTTGCCGCTTCGCCGAGCGAGCCGCAGCACACGAGTCCGGTGCAGCCGCTGTCGATCATCCAGCGGCAGTGCCGGGCGAGCGCGGGGTGATCGACGGCGCCGCTGGCGCGCAGGTTCGTGGTGAGGGCGGGAATGACACCGGTCCAATTCATGGGTGGAAAAAATTCAGGCAAAACGATCCGGGTGGGTGAGTGACAGGTCGACGCTCGGTTTCCGTCCGGCCAGCACTTCGGCCACCACGTGGCCCGTGATGGGGGCAAGCGTCACGCCGAGCATCGCGTGTCCGCAGGCCGCCGTGAGGTTGCTCAGCCGCGTAAAGCGTCCGAGATAGGGCAGGCCGTCGGGCGATACCGGGCGGTAGCCGAACCACGGCGTGACACCGGCAAAGTCCTCGGTGCGCATGTCCGGAAAATAGTGCTGGGCGGCGGAGGCGATCTGCTCGACCCGTTCCGGCCGCACCTGATCCTGGTGCCCGGCGATTTCCATCGTGCCGCCGAAACGCAGGGTGGTCCCCATCGGCGTGACCGCCACCCGCCGCTCCGAGAGGATCATCGGCTTCTTCAATTGGAACCGAGGCTGTTCGAGCGTGAGGCTGTATCCCTTGCCCGCTTGCATGGGGAGACGCAGTCCAAGACCGCGAATCGTCTCGGGAGCCCACGAGCCGGTGGCAAGCACGTACTCGTCAGCCGTGAGGTCTCCCGAGCTGGTCGAGAGGCTGGTGATGCGCCCGGACGCGCTGCGCCAGCCCTGGATGTGGGTGTTCCAGTGGAACCGCACGCCTTCCCGCAGCAGAAGCGCCACCAACGCCGGCATGAGCTTGCGGGGTGACAGGTGGGCATCGATCGGAAAGTAGACAGCGCCGGCGATGTCCATGCGGGCGCCAGGTTCGAGATCGGCGACTTGCTGCGGTGTCAGGATCCTGGCCTCGACACCGACCGCGTTGGCGAGGGCGGCCAGGCCCTTTTCGTACTTGGCCAGGGTCTCGGGAGATTTGCAGAGATTGAAGAGACCCTCCTGCCGGAACTCGAAGTGGTTGCCGGTCTTCTCCGCCAGTTCGACAAACAGTTTCCGACTCTCGAGGCAGTGCTGCGCCAGCACCGGCGCCGCCCGCAGCCGGTGCTCCGGCGTGCAGTACCGGGCGAACAGCCAGCCCCAGCGCATCAGGTCGAGATTGAGGCGCGGCTTGATGTAGAAGGGACTGCGCGAACTGGTCATCCATTTGAGCCCCTGCCAGACCATGCCGGGCGCGGAGATGGGTTCGACGTGGCTTGGCGACACGTATCCGGCGCTGCCCTGCGCGCAGGAGTCGGCTCCTTCAGCGTTCCGCTCCACGACGGTCACGGCGAAGCCTTCGCGGCTGAGGGAATAGGCGCAGCAGAGGCCGACGATGCCTCCGCCGCAGATCAGGACGTGTTTGCCGGATTTCATGGCTTAGCGAATCCCCCAGCAAAACGGATCGCGAGGGTCGAGCAACTGGTCTGTTTCCGCAATCACGTGCGCCGTGCCGGTGATGGTCGGAGTCACCTCCCCTTTGGCCCGGTCCGTCCACCGGTAGCGTCCGCGAAACACACTGCCGATGATGCTCTCCTGCACCCATTCGTCCCCCTCGGCCAGTTTCCCGTCGGCGGCGAGGCAGGCGAGTTTGGCGCTGGTGCCGGTGCCGCAGGGCGAGCGGTCGTAGGCCTTGCCCGGACAGAGGACGAAATTGCGGCGGTGGGCGCCCGGTGTGGCGGTGGGTCCAAACAGCTCCACATGGTCCACCTCGGGATATCCCTGGGCGTTCACCGCCTGACGCACCTTCCAGGAAAAGTCGGTTAGCGTGTCGAGATGGGCGGGTTCTAGAATCAGCCCGGACCCCTCGACGAGGAAGAACCAGTTGCCGCCCCACGCCACGTCGCCCTGCACCGCGCCCACCCCTGGCACGTCCACCTTCACACCGTGCGCCCGGCGATGGCTCGGGACATTGGCCACCGACACGCTGCCGTCCGCGTGCCACTCCGCCTCGACGGGGCCGACCGGCGTGTCGATTCTGACCCGTCCCGGCGCAAGCCGGCCGAGGTGGGCCAGGGAGGCGACGAGCCCGATCGTACCGTGGCCGCACATGCCGAGACAGCCGACGTTGTTGAAGAAAATGACCCCGAGGTCGCACTCCGCACGGTGGGGAGGCACGAGCAGCGCGCCCACCATCACGTCCGATCCCCGCGGCTCATTCACGACTGCCGAGCGGAAGCGGTCGTGCTCCCGCCGGAACCGCTCCGCCCGTTCTGCCAGCGGCCCTGTCCCGAGGTCCGGTCCGCCTGCAAGCACCAGACGCGTCGGCTCGCCCCCCGTATGGGAGTCGATGACGCGGATACGGTGGGGGCTCACGAGGGACACAGGGGAAGTCTACCACACGAGTCTTGTATCAAAACCGTGCCCGGACACGCTGTTTTTGCCTAAAATGCCCACCGCCTCCGCTTCCACGCTCGCCCAACTCGCCGCCCCCTTGGTGGCGGGAGAGCTGTTCGATCTGGTGCCGGACGCCGTGTTTTTTGTGAAGGACGACCAGGGACGCTACACCGCGGTCAACCAGACCCTGGTCGAACGCTGTGCGCGGCGGGGCAAGGCCGACCTTCTCGGACGCAGGGTGTCGGATCTCTTTCCCGCTGACCTGGCCGCTCGCTATGCGGAGCAGGACGCCGTCGTGCTGGCGCGCGGTGCTCCGGTGGTGAACAAGCTGGAGCTGCACCTCTATCCCAACCGCAAGACCGGCTGGTGCCTCACGACCAAGCTGCCGGTGCGCAATGCCGTCGGCCGCGTCATCGGGCTGGTTGGCCTGTCCCGCGACCTGCACGTGGGCCGCGGGTCGGGCGTCATTCCCCCGCCGCTGGTCACCACGGTCGACTACCTGCAGGCCCATTTTGCCGAAGTCGTGACCCCGGCGCTGCTGGCGGCTCAAGCGGGTCTGACGCCAGCCCGCCTCACGCGCCTGACCAAGCGCCTGCTCGGACTTACTCCCGGACAGCTCATCCTGCAGACCCGCCTGCAAGCCGCGGCCGAGCGTCTGCGCGCCACGGACGACGCCGTGGCACACATCGCACATGCCTGTGGTTTCTATGACCACAGCGCCTTCACCCGTCACTTCAAGGCGGCGACCGGTCTGGCTCCGCTCGCCTACCGCCAGAATATCCGGGCCTGAGCACGCGGCTCAGCCCCTGCCTATAAGGACTCAGCACCCGGCCGGCTGAAAGCTGCCGGGTTGCACGGCGCACCGCTGACTGCGGCGAAGGGCCTTGGGCGCCACCGCAAGGGAGGTCGCGGCGCCGTCCGCTTCGCGAGCGAAGTGGAATCCATCCGTGTTCTCGAATCCCACCGGCGCTGCCTTCACCGAACGGATCAGAACGAGACTGCCGAGAGCGAGAACGACCAGGAAGGAGAGGGAAAGCGTGAGCATCGGGAGCGATTGGATGAGCAGAGAATAGCTGATTGAGGCCTCTCCGCCCATAGAGCCCATTGCCCAGCCTTGAGGAGAAACGCACCCCACGTACATTTGCGCAGTCACCAGTTCGTAGTTACACGTAGCGGTCATCGTGGAGTCCGGAGAGATTCCGGCCGCCGGCGCCCGGCCATCGATCTTGCGTTCATGGGCAGCCAGGAGGCATTGGCAGCCCTGTGCTCGATTGGTAGGATCCGACCTTGGGGGTCCGGCCTCGCGCCCGGGCCAAGATCGGGGTGAAATTGTGAGCGGCTCACTTGTCCCGTAGGCAATATTCAATTGCCTGCTGGATGCTATGCCAAAAGTGCGGGCTTCAGCAGGGCGTGGTCCATCTTGAAGCGGTGGTCTTCCGGCAGACGATTCAGGAGCATCTCTGTGAGCTGTGCGCGGGAGACAGGAAGCCCGGAAGTGACGTCCGGTTAACGCAGCCCAGGTCGGTGCGGGTGACGGATCGAGCTCTGCGCGAATCGCTGGATCCAGAGTCGATTCAAAGTTGGCTGGCCCAATTGAAGGCCGTACCTCGTCTGACGGAAAAACAAGCGGCCACCCGGTTTCGGCGCCTCGCCCGATGGGAGAGGGAGGCGGAGGAGGCACTCTTTCGACAACCGGCCATTGGACGCACCTTCGCCGGCGCCGTCGGCAGGCTGCTGCGTGAAGAGGATGCCTTCAATTACCTCGTAGATCG
>JAEUGZ010000046.1 GCA_016794725.1 Opitutaceae bacterium
CCCCAGCACCTGCATCAAATCGCCCAAAGTCATCGCCTGCTCCGGCAAACGGTGGGCCAGGGAACGCAGCTCCTGCCCCAACGTCAACCGGGGTCCCGATTCAGCGGGATATGAGGTGTCGGGAGTGGGATCCAAAGGGCAAGGGCCTGATGACCAAGCACCCCATCGAAGCCAGATCCCCGAGACAAGCAAGCGGAGGCCTCACCGGATCGAGGCCGAAGAAAGCAAACGGCGGCCCCTAGGCCGTAATGCCCTCACGCATCCCGCAGCCCGCGTAGAGTCGTCAACTTTGGGTCCCGGCGTGGGAATTCAAAGCGGTTCCGTTGGAGGGGGCCTTGGTGAGCAGCGACGGGACCGACCGGTCCCGCCTCCGCGGTCCTATTCTTCACGCGACGCCCATCCGCGCGGGGTCGGCGACCCCACCTCCAGCGGAAGCACGGACTTAGGCGCGTGCGCCGGGGGGTGGGGAGGACCCGGCCGGTCGGTGCAATCCCAGTGAAGACACGGTTGCGAATCCGGATTGCGACCCTCTTGCTGGCGGTCGCATGCGTCCCGCTCTGCCCACCGTCGTTCTGGCGCAGCTCGTGCTTTCTTCCTTCCTCTGTGGACTCATTTGGGTCGTGCAAGGGGTGGTCTACCCGTTGTTCTCCCTCGTGGGTCCCGCCGAGTTTGCCGTCTTTCATGCCGCCGAAATGAACCGGATCAGCTGGATTGTCGGACCCCTCATGTCGCTCGAGCTCATTCTGACGCTCGTGGCTGTGGCATGGGCTCCGCGGGAGGCGGTTTCCTGGATCGCGGCGGGGTTCCTGGGCGTGGTCTGGGCCTCCACTGCCTTTCTGCAAGTTCCCCTGCACCAAGAACTCGCGGTCGTTGGGTACGATGGCGAGCGCCTGGCACGCCTGACGGCGACCAATTGGGTCCGCACCCTGGCCTGGACGGCCCGGGTGGCAGTGCTCTGGTTCTGGGTGCGCCGCCTGCGTGCACCTTCAGCTTAACCATGCAATTGAACCACGAATGGACACGAATCTACACGAATGAAAACAGGGACCGAGAGTGGCGAGGGATTGGTTCGCTTTTGGTGAGGTAAATTCAGGTGCTCGACTCCTCTTATCGCACTCCCCGTTCGTGTCCATTCGTGGTTTCTCGTCTGCATGGTTACGGTTTAGCATGCACAGCCTTTCACAAACGCCGCATTGTCCGCCTCACCCCTTTACCCGTAACCTCCCCACTGAGTCGCTAGGCTGACCGCTTTTCCACGTATGACACACCTTCAGGTCCCCACTGATCGCACCACGCTCCTGCACGCCATCAATCTCCGGCTCGCATTGCTCGGCTGCCCGACCGTGGAGGACGCCCAAAGCGCCGCGTGGACCAAACTGACCTCCCCCATCTTTGCCCGGCACCGGGAGATCACGCGTCAATTGGCCGACCGGCTCTGTCCGGCCGATGCGCGCATCCAGCACTTTCTCCACCTCTACCTGTCGGACTTGGGCCCGGCCCCGCGCTTGCCCGGACGCACCTTTGTGCTCGATGAGCCCGGGATGGCCCGCGAATTGTCGCTGCCCCCGGGGGGCGACACCTACGAATCGCCGCTGCTCAAGAGCTACCGGCTGCACAACGGCGTCCTGCATAATCCGGTCAACGACCGGCGCACCACCCAAGGGGTGTTCCATGTCGCCGACGGAGGGCTGCCCGTTCCGGACGATAAATTTGCGGTTCCGCGGCTGGCGTTTTCCAAGCTGCTGGCCATCGCCCTCAATCCGCCCCCGGAGCTGGCCCGACTGCCATTCACGGCGGGATGCGCCAACGCGGCCGAGTGTTTTGTCTCCCTGCTGCTCCGCCCCCTGGTCGTGCCGGCCGTCCCGGGCTTCACTCCGGAAAAGCGCATGGAAATCCGCTTCTTCGCACCGGGCTCGCTCGTCTCGAATCTCGACTTCGTCGAGTCCATCTTCGGCAACGCCGGCGACCCGCACCTGCCGGAAAACGACGCCGCACTCGATGTCGACGGCTGGTCGGGACACACCGGCTGCGTCATCCTGGCCCCGCACCTGACCCGCGTGCCCAAACACGTGCTCGGACTCCCGCACTGGAACCTCGCCACGCCCCGTCAGCGGCGCGACGGCATGTGCTGGAAGACCGAGGAGGAACTCTACAACAATGGCTCGGCCTTCAAGGTCTGCGCCCGCGACGCCCGCGGCGTCATGGTCACTCTCATCGCCGACAACTACTACGGCTACTGCAAGAAAGAGGTGAAGACCCAGATCAGCTACGCCGCCAACCTCTACGGCTCCGCCGAGGAGGAACACGCCGGTGGCGCCCTGGTGTTTCCGAGTTACGACCTGGGCATCGAGTTCGAGGCCTTCGGCGAACCCGACCACTACAGCGTGGCCGATGTCGTCGCCCGGGATCCGGCCCGCTTTGTCATGCAGCCGGAGGGCTACGCCATCGACACGGTCTTGGCCGATGTCGTCCTGGTGCCCGAGCAGGCGCATTTCAGCCTGCGCGACCAGACCGTGACCTGGACCAGCCCGGACGGAACCCGTCGGCAGATCAAACTGCTCGCCGGAAAGACCTACATGCGACCCGGTGGCTATCGCGTCCACCTGGAGCGCGGTCAAGGCGACAGCGCCCTCTGGCGGCTCATTGGCACCGTCGCCGAAGGCTCGGTTTGCCACAAACCCTGCACGGTCTCGGGCGGCGGGAAATCGGAAATCTCCAAGGCGATCTCCGACGCCATCATCTCCGGCAACGTCTTTGTCGCCGACTTCGAGCGCGACATGGACCAGGTGTCCGAAATCCTCGTCCGTGACTACTCCGACCGCTTCCGCACCCAACGCGGCTCGCCGGACCGGCGTCCCATCCTCAGTCAGGAACGTTCCTTCGGCAGCGTGATCAAGCTGCTGACACCCTCGCCGTTCGACTACACCGACGCCTACAACGCCTGGCTGCGCTCGATTCCTCCCCATATCAAGGAACTGGTGTTCGTGGTGAAACGGTTCTACCAGCCCGACTGGGGTCCCGCCTGGCGCAGCCGCTTCTCCGTCGACCAGATCAACGGCCGCCCCGCGAACGAGCTGCGTCACGACGGGCGTCGTATCGTTGTGAATACGTTACGGGTCGGCTTCGCCACCGACGGATCGTGGCGGGTGTTCGGACTGCGTCACGATTTCCACCCCGCCGCCAAGGTTCAGCTGGAGGACGACATCACTGCCTCGGTCGTCGTGCCCGCGAGCCAGGTCAGCCAGCCAATGTCCGCATCCCCCGGAAAACTCCCGGACGCCTCGCCGTCACTCAAGTTTGTCCAGAACTGCGAAAAGCGCCTGTTCCAGCGTCCCGACGAGGCCATCCACCGCGGTTACGACGTCCAAGCCGAGCTCGATATCTCACTCCCGGGCAACTTCCTCTCCAACTACGCGCCGCTGACCCAGAGTGATGCGCGCGCGATGATCGAGGATGCAATCGGCTTCACCGCCTTCACCGCCCCGATCCAGAACCTGATCCGCAAGGCAGCCGCGGGAGAGGGACCCACCTATTTCGTCTGTTCGGCGCACCCGCGCATGGTCGACGGCAAGCCGTCAAAGAACCCGCGCTACCTGCAACTCCGCCCCGACCTGGCGCGTCCGCACCAGACCGCCCTCGCCCACCTTGGTCAGAGCCTCCATCGCAAACTGTCGCCCGTCGGCCAGGTACCGCTCACGCCCGTGCACCTCGTCGTGCCGGGTCGACGCAACAATCCGCCTGAACCGGGAATCCGTCCGCTCTGCGTCTTCAATCCCATCCATCACATGGAGCTGCCCGAACTCTTCATGGAGTTCATCAGTTCCATGACGGGGAAATCGCCCTCCACCACCGGCGCCGGATCGGAGGGCGCCTTGACGAAGAGCCCGTTCAATGCCCTGCCTCCGATCATTGACCTCAATGCGACGCTGGTGTCGCTGATCCTCACGGGCCACGATGTCTTCATCTCCGCCGCCGGCTACGTCGGTCCCAAAGTGCGGGTCGACCACGACATCAGTCTCCTTGTTCCGGAGGTGTTCGCCCGCATGTCACCCGGCGAACGCAGCGCGCGTTCCCTCATCGCCGACGGTTGCCTCGAGCGCTGCACCGACTTCGAGTATGCCGGCAAGACCGTGGAGGCGAGCCGCCTGGGCTACCGCATCACCACCGCGTTCATCCGCATCTACTTCGCCCGCGTCTTCGCCCACCCGCACGTGGTGTTCACCGAGGAGATGCTCCGCCCCGAGCTGCAGGACATGGCGGTCTTCGCCGACGGGATGGACAACATCCTCGCCACGCATCGCCGCGTGGCGGAAAGTTATTTCAACGACGGCAGCGCCGGCCTCGCCTGCCCGCCTTTGCGGGCCCTTCTGGAGATCATGGCGCACGGGAGGACCTCGGATGGACAGGGACTTCAATCGGCTTCGGTCCGTCAGCTGTTCACCCGGGAACACCTGGTCGGCAGCAACTGGTACGCCGAGCGCCTGAAGGCCAAGCAGAGCTCCGACAAGCACCTGTGGGAGCAGCACGTCCA
>JAEUGZ010000054.1 GCA_016794725.1 Opitutaceae bacterium
GCTTGCCGCTCAAGATGCGCCAGCGGATCCATCACCCCCAGCCGACGCTTCAATTCCGCGTGCCCTGTGTCGTGCCAGTATCCACCCACCGTTTCGCTTCCAAGCATGACAAAGAGGCGATCAAAGTCCTCGTCGAACGGCAGTTCGTCCAAGCGCTCCCGATTTTCAAACCCGAGACGCAAACCCCGTTCCCGGGCGTACTCCTCGATCGAACGCAGGCTGAGCAGCATTCGATCCCAGGATTCCGGCAGTTGCTTGCGCAACCGGGCCAGGGTCGCCTCCCGCCGGGCAACAAACTCCGGGGCGGAGGGCGTCAGGTTGGGATGGGTCGCGGCAAAACGCGTGAATCGGGTGGCCGGATTGAACCAGAAGAACGGCACCCGGCCAAGGTGACAGATCACCACGCGGGCGCCCACCTGATCAGCAAACTCGATCGAGCGACGCGTGTAGCGCAGCCACTGGTCAAGCTCGCGATCGTCGTCGGACGACGGCTCGAACAGGTTGGGCGCAGATGCGACGAAACCCGGGGGCAGAGGACAAAAATTGTGGGTGGAAACCACCTCAATGACTTTTTCTTCCACCGCCCGCAGCAAACCCGGCACCAGACTGATTCGCGTGCCGTGGCTGAGCTCCACCCGATGCAGCCCCAGATCCGCCAACTCTTTCGCCAAGGCGTAACCCTCCGTGTGTCGTTGCGAACACCAGCACGTGGAAAAAGCGAGCTTGGGCATCTCAGGCACGAAGACCGAAGGGAACCTCTCGCAGCACACGGTGCGAGAATGAAAAAACCGCGCCCCGAAATGGAGGGCGCGGCTTAAAGGGGAAAGCGGTCACCGGTTCCAGCCCGGTCACCTCTCGGGACGACTCAGTCCGCGTAGCGACGGCGGAGCATGGCCGTGAAGGCCTGCACCTTATCCTTGCGGCGGCGCTTTTCGCACGGCTTCTCGTAGTAGCGCTTGGCGCGGACACCTTTGATGATGTTCTCGCGGTCGAGCTTCTTCTTCATGCGACGGATCGCACGGTCGATGGGCTCGTTCTTACGGATTTTGATTTCGATGGACATGGTCTCGGTGAAAGGGATCTAGGTCTGGGCCTGCGAAAAAGGGATGGAATAGGGCAAACAGGTACCAGTGCGTCAATGGCAATTTTCCGGCGACGTCCCTGCTTTCCGCGCCCGCCTCAACTCAACGCTTGCCGAACGCCGCCGCGAGCCTTGCCTGAACCGCGTGTCGACCGCCTCCGCTGATTTCGTCCATCTCCACGTCCACACCGACTACAGCCTGCTCGACGGCGCCTGCCGGGTCGACCGCCTGATGGAACGCGCCGCCACGCTCGGCATGAAGGCGATGGCGCTCACCGACCATGGCAACATGTTTGGGGCCATCGAGTTCTACAATGCCGCGAAAGGCAAGGGCATCAAACCCCTGATCGGCTGCGAGATCTACTTGACCGAACAATCGCGCCTGGAAAAAAACGGCCGGGCCGAGGACGGCAAGAGCTACTACCACCTCGGGCTGCTCGCCAAAAACCTTCAAGGCTACCAGAATCTGCTCAAGCTGGTTTCGGACGCCCACCTCAAGGGCTTCTATTACAAACCGCGCGCCGACTACGAAACCCTGTCGCGGTACGCCGGGGGTCTGATCGCCTTCACCGGCTGTCTGGCGGCGGTCGTTCCCCAACACCTGCTCTACGACCGATTTGAGGAGGCCCGCAAAGCCACCGCCCGGTTCATCGACATCTTCGGCAAGGAGAACTTCTTCGTTGAAATCCAGGACCACGGCATCCCGGAGCAACGCAAGATCATCCCCGGACTACTCAAAATCGCGGAGGAATTCGGACTTAAGATCATCTGCACCAATGATGTGCACTATGTCCGCCACGAGGACGCCGGCCCGCACGACGCCCTGCTCTGCATCCAGACGGGCGCCAAGATCGCCGACGAAAACCGTATGCGCTTCAGTGGGAGTGAGTTCTACCTGAAGTCACGCGACGAAATGGCCCGGCTCTTCGCAGAAGTACCCGAGTCGCTCACCAACACGGTCGGCGTGGCGGAGATGTGCGATCTTTCAATTCCCTTTCCCAAGGGCTCGGAACGCTACCCGCGCTACCCACTCACCCCGGAAATCACGGCGAAGTACGATCGCTCGGGCTACCTGCACCAGCTCTGTGTCGAGGGATTGAAACGGCGTTATGGCATCGATTTTCCGGAAATCGCTGTTCGGCCGCTGGTGGCGGAACG
Organism: Opitutaceae bacterium; assembly: GCA_016794725.1. GTDB lineage: Bacteria > Verrucomicrobiota > Verrucomicrobiia > Opitutales > Opitutaceae > UBA6669. Next base: position 2,240 of record JAEUGZ010000054.1, read on the forward strand.
CCTGGCCAAGCTCACCCAGCTCTCCCCGGGACAGAAACCCTCGGCCCCTGACTATTCCGGCCTCGCTCCGGAAGAGGTGCTGGCGCTGCGCATGGGGTACGAATTGGCGATCATCGGGGTGACGGGGTTCGTCGACTACTTCCTGGTCGTGTGGGACTTCATCGCCTGGGCCAAGGCGCACGGCATTCCGGTCGGTCCGGGGCGCGGTTCCGGCGCCGGCTGTCTCGTGGCCTACCTGCTCGCCATCACCAATCTCGACCCGATCCGGTTCGGTCTGCTGTTCGAGCGTTTCCTCAATCCCGAGCGCGTGTCCCCGCCCGACTTCGACATCGACTTCTGCATGCGGCGGCGCGGCGAGGTCATCGATTACGTGCGCGAAAAGTACGGCAAGGACTGCGTCGCCAACATCATCACCTACGGCACGCTCGGCGCCAAAATGGTCATTCGCGACGTCGCCCGCGTCAACGACCTGCCCTTCGCCGAGGCCGACCGCCTGGCCAAGATGATCCCGGACGAGCTGAACATCTCGCTCGAGGACGCCATCACGAAGAGCGCCGAGCTGCGCACCGAAATCGACCGCAATCCCGTCGCCAAGAAAATCGTCGAGGCGGCGCGCGTGCTCGAGGGCATGGTGCGCAACACCGGAAAACACGCCGCCGGCATCATCATCACCGACAAGCCGCTCGATGAATTCGTGCCGCTGACGCTGCAGGAAGAGGACGTCACCGTGCAGTTCGACATGAACGCGGTGGGCAAGCTCGGTCTGCTCAAGATGGACTTCCTCGGTCTCAAGACCCTCACGGTCATCTCCGACGCCGTCGAAAACATCCGCCGCACCGGCACCCCGGACTTCGACATCGAGACGGTGCCGCTCGACGACCCGAAGACCTACGCCCTGCTCAACTCCGGACGCACGGTCGGCGTCTTCCAGCTTGAGTCCGGCGGCATGCAGAACGCATCGAAACTCGTCGGCATTTCCAACATCGACGACATCAACGCCGTCGGCGCCCTCTATCGGCCGGGTCCGATGGCCTTTATTCCCGACTACGCCCGCGGCAAGAAGGACCCGTCCTCGGTCAGCTACCCCCACCCGCTGCTGGAGCCCATCCTGAAGGAAACGTACGGCATCATCGTCTACCAGGAGCAGGTCATGGAGTGCGCCAAGATCATCGCCGGCTACACCCTCGGTGGCGCCGACATGCTGCGCCGCGCCATGGGCAAGAAGGACGCCGACGCGATGGCCAAGGAACGCGTCAAGTTCGTCGAAGGCGCGAAAAAGCTGCACGGCATCGAAGACCGCAAATCCAACGAAATCTTCGACCTGCTGAACAAGTTCGCCAGCTACGGTTTCAACAAGTCCCACTCCGCCGCCTACGCCCTGATCAGCTACCAGACCGCGTATCTTAAGGCCAACTACCCGGTTCAGTTCATGGCCGCCGTGCTCACGACCGAGCTCGGCAACGCGGAAAAGGTCGCCCATTTCATCGCCGAGTGCGAAGCCATGGGGCTGACCGTGCTCGGCCCGGACATCAACGAGAGCCGCGACACCTTCACGCCAGTGCTCACCGCCGGCGCGGGCGCCTCCACCGGCAGCTCCATCCGCTTCGGACTCGCCGGCATCAAGGGCGTGGGGGAATCGGCCTCGCAGAAGATCATCACCGAGCGCGAAAAAAACGGACCGTTCACGGACTTCGACGACTTCATCCGCCGCGTCGATCCCAAGGCGCTGAACAAGCGGGTGCTGGAACACCTGGTGAAAACCGGGGCCTTCGATTTCTCCGGCGCGTCCCGCAAGCGGCTCTTCGACGGCATCGACGCCGCCCTCGCCGCCGCCTCGTCGCAGGCGCGCGATCGCGCTGCGGGACAGAATACCTTCCTCGACATGCTCGCGGAACCCGCACCCGAGCCACGGAAGGGCAAGGGCGGCAAGTCTGCGGCGAACGGCGGCAGTCCTGACGCCGGGAACCGGAACGGCGCGCCGGCATCGACCCTTCCGTCGGAAGGTCCCGGGGACTTCACCTCCGCTGAGCGCCTGCAGTTTGAGAAGGAACTCCTTGGTTTCTACATTTCCGGGCACCCGATGAACGCCTACCTCGGGCTGGCCGACGCGCTGGACACCTACGACACGCACGAGCTGCTCGATCAGGAGGACCGCACGGAGTTCCGCCTCTGCGGGATCGCCGGCACGCTCGCGAAGAAACTTTCGAAGAAAGACAACCGTCCGTGGATGGCCTTCACCCTTGCGACCAAGCAGGCCACCCTGCCCCTCAACATGTTCGCCGATGCGTTCGCATCCTACGGACACCACCTGGCGGAAAATGCACCGCTGGCGGTGCTCGGCACCATCCTCAAGGGTGATGATGGGGCGCGGATCAACGTGAAGGAGTGTTACCCCCTGGAGGCCTATGTCTCGAACCACATCAAACGGGTGACATGGCTGCTGAATCCCGCCCACCCCGAGGTCGGTGACTTTCTCACCCGCGTGCGCACGGTCATGAACAAATACGTGGGCGATACGCGCACCGAGTTCGCCTTCGTTTTCGAGAACCGCTTCGCACCCCTGGCCGAAGCCAGCTCCGCCCTCGGCTGGAAACTCTCCGGCCAGGTCTTCCAGGATCTGCGCGCCCACCCGGCCGTGCTCGGGGTGCAGATCGAGCCCAAGCGCCTCGAAATCAAGGAAACCCGCAAGTGGGCGAAGTCAAAGGGTTGAGCGGATTCCCCCATCAGGGGCACGCGCCCGCGCCCAAGGCGGAATCAACACCGGTCGTTCAGCATGAACGAAACTCGAATGCTAGAGGGCGGTGCTCCGTCGCCGCCGCGGGCTCGCGCCACGCGCCCCCCCGCCGGGACGTTCGCCTCACGCGTCGTCGTCGACGGGCACCGTCACTTCCTCGCGTCGAGAGGCACAGGCACGGGCGCTGGGGTGCGCGTCTGCGTCCTCTGGGCCATCGGGCGCGGTTGCGCAAGGATCGTCCCCCGGCGTCGTCGGAGCGACGCCCTCCAGGGGTGTGACCTTCGGTCGGCCGGCTTGGGCGATCGGCAACGACCTCAGGTCGCTGCATCCCGGCTCACCCGCAGGGTTCATCCCTGGAGGGCGGTGCTCCGGAGGTTGCGAGACAGCCTCTCCGTCGGCATCGGGGGTGGATCCACGCGGCACTGCGCTCGTAAGTTGACACGCAGGCGCCAACCAACCGAGAAATCTCGCCCCGCGCGGTCGAAATTGGAGTCCGGCGTTCGATTCCAAAGTAACACCGACGAGCATCCCCGGCCTCCGGGGATTGGAACCGGTGTCACCCTCAACCCTTCGAACTCCTCCCACCATGAGAGTGATGATCCTGATTAAAGCCGACAAAAACAGTGAAGCGGGCGTCATGCCCGACACCGCCCTCCTGACTGCCATGGGCAACTACAACGAGGAGCTGGTCAAGGCCGGCCTCATGCAAGCCGGCGAAGGACTGCATCCCAGTTCGCGCGGCGCCCGAGTGCGATTCTCTGGAACCGAACGAACCGTCATCCCCGGACCCTTCGCCGACATCACCGGACTCATCGCCGGCTTTTGGATTTGGAAAGTGCAGTCGATGGACGAGGCGATTGCCTGGCTGAAGCGCTGCCCAAACCCCATGCTCGGGGAAACCGAGGTGGAGATTCGGCGGATCTTTGAAACGGAGGACTTTGGAGCCGAACTAACTCCGGAACTGAGAGCCCAGGAAGACCGCCTGCGGGCCGCAACGGAGACGAAGGCTTGACCGCACTCGGTCAGGCCGACGTGCGCCCATCCACCCTTTCGTGGTTGAGGCCGTACTGAAACGAGTTTGAACCGCTCCGAGCTCCGATGCCCCAATCCCCGCCGCCCACCTGGGTTCGGCCGTGCAGCAAGGCCCTGCGCTGGAGCGCAGTCCTGGCGACCGTAGCCCTCGCTCCGAAGTGCCTCCTCTGTCTGGCTGCGTACGCGGGACTCGGGATCTCCCTCGGGCTGAACCTCGCCAGTATCGAAGTGTGCGGCGCTCCGCCCACCGCCCCGAACACGGCGATCCTCTGGCTGCTCCCCACGCTCGGCACCCTCAGCTTGGGCATCGTCCTGGGGTTCCGATCGCGCCAACGAGGTGACTGCAACCGGACATTGCAATCCCGCCCAGCCCGAAAATCCTAGGTCCATGCCTCACGTTCCCGGACTCCGTAGCTGTTACGCCAAGGTACAGCGGCTGGTCTATTTCGGCCGCATGCTCGACAAGATCCGCCTCCACGCCGCGGGTCAGTTGCCTTCCGACTACGTCAACAACCTCGGCGATGCCCAATTCTATGTGCTGGACGGCCGCTGCTGCCGCTTTCTCGGCGTCCCTTATGCCGACCTCAAGGCCCGCACCCTCGCCGGTGGCAGCGACGACGAAATCCTCACCTGGGTCCACGCGCGCGGCACCGCCCGCACCGACGAGGAGTGCCACATGTGGAATCGCTTCATCGTCAAACTCGGTTGGCGCGATGAGCGCACCGCCGTATTGCCGCAGCGGATCAGGGACAGCGGTCTCGTTGGAAAACCCATCGAGACGGTGATCGACCACATCGAGTTCGACGAGGGCCGCGACCCCGTGGCCGACCGCGCCTGGGAGAAGGTGTGAGTCCCGGTTCGTGTCCCTTCGTTCCGCAGTCGCAGGATTCGTCGCCAACCCCGGTTCTATTGGTTCGGATCCCCCTCCATCCGTGTCCATCCGTGGTTCACCTCACGCTGGCGGAGCCGCGCGCGCGAGCCAGAAGCGGCATTCGTCGGAGAACGCGACAACGGCGCGACTCTCGCGACCCAGTTCGCGACGCATCACATCGTACTCGTGCGTCCATCCCGTGGCAGCGAGATCTTCCAGGATTTCGTCTCGCGTCGGCAGGTGCATGAAGGTTCGTCCCGCCTCGTCCGCAAAGTAGCGGTCGCCAAACTCCACTAGGCGGGGGTCCTGTCTGCCCTGCTCCCAACGCACCGCCTCGAGCCGCCAGAGCGCCCGCTCGGTCCGCGAGTCCTCGCGATCATGGGTGGTGAAGAGGAAGGGCGCACCCACCTGCGACACCCGCCGGGCTTCACGCATGGCCTTCCGGCGGCGTTCGCGGCGCGGGATCTGCATCAGGCCGTTGAACATAAAGAGCACCCCGGAATAGGGAGAAACGAGGTGGAGTTCCTCGCCGTCCACCGTCGGCTTTTCGTCCGCCTGCGTCACCAGCGGCAGCTCGGTGGCGTCGGCGTGCAGCAGCCGGATCGCCGAGGCCTGCCGCTCCAGCAGCAACGCCCGCGCCTGGTCGACCAACTCGCCCGCGAAGTCGAGAGCCGTGAGGTTGCGGTATCCCAGATCCCACAACCCGATGGTCACACGACCGGCCCCGCAGCCGAGTTCGAGAAGCGGCGCGGCCGGGTCGGTGAAGAAACGCGTGATCAGCTGACGTTCCGAGGCCCAGAGCCCGAGTTCATGGGCCGCTCGCGCGTAGTGCACGACCGCAGTCAGGTCGTTGAAATCCGCTTTGACGGTGGCCGGGGTGATCTTCTTCAAGCCGCAGAGAAAAAAGCTT
>JAEUGZ010000067.1 GCA_016794725.1 Opitutaceae bacterium
CGTTTCTCGCCTCACCTCCGAAGCTGCCAGCAGGCACCCCCGCCCGCGTACCGCTCGGGGGTGAGGGCCTCACGGCGGAACGGGTTTCCCTTCTGGTGGGCCTGAACCCCAGTGACGCAGCCGCCGTGCGGAACGCACTCACCTCCCAGATCGAGTACGATCCACAGCCACCCGGCGAGGTCCTGCTCGCCCTCGTCGCGGCTCCTTAGCCGGAACCATTCAGTTGAACCACGAATGGACACGAACGGACACCAATTCTCGGGGGTGACAAGAGGAGCCGACGACCTTAATTTGGTTCAACCAAAAGCGAACCGATCCGTCGCAACTTTCGGCGACTGTTTTCATTCGTGTAAATTCGTGTCCATTCGTGGTCACTCGTCTCAAGAATTTTCATTTGGGCTGTAAGTCGATCCGCACGTCTCCCCCAGGCCATCCCTCGGGCAGGCGAAGCCTTCCATCGGGATCGGGGACCATCGCACGTCCATCGAGTGACGCAGTCGTAATGGATCCGGAACCGGAGACGTACAGGTGGATACGACCGTCACGAAAACGGAGATCGGCGCGGCAGGGCGGCTGACCGGGAAACAGGGCTGGCTTGATGGACAATCGCCCGGACTCGAACCGAAGTCCCAGCAGATGACGCACGACAAACACGCCCACTTCGGCGGAGGTCCAAGGCAGAATTCCCGCTGTCGGTGCTTGTGATCGGACAATTGGCACCTCCTCAAACCAGGCCCCGGTGCGGCCGCCTGGCACCTCGTGAAGCCAGCGGAGGGTGCGGCGGCTGCGCTCGAACAGCCCGGCGTCGTGCTGGGCGCGTAGGATGAAACCGCTGGCGAATGTCCAGGGTCCAGGCTGGTCGCACTGCCCGCTCGAGTGGTAGCGTTCGTACCCGCCTCCCCACCACCGCGCGCTCCATAGTTCCTCCATCGCAGCCAAGGTCGCCCGCCCGAGTGCAGATTCGGGCGGGACGATACCAAGCAGCAACGGCAGCATCGTGGAGGAGTCGGGCTCCAGCAGGTTGACGCGTTCGGCTTTCAAGGGAACGTCGGAGGCGGACGCCGGAAACTGCACGGTGCGCACGCGCTCTCCGGTCAGGGTGCGCCGCTTGATCAGCCTACCCTGATCCACCAGCCCGAAACGAGGGTGCCTCAGCACCGTCTCTTCCAGACCATCCGCCTCGGCCCTCCACCCGTCCGCCCTTTCCGGCACCCCGAGAGCCTGACTCAGGCTGGCGGCAGCACGCAGGCCTGAAATCAAATACGCCTGATAGGCGAGTTCGTATCCATCCTCGAGTGTACGCTCCCAGAATTCACGGCGATTGTGCACCATGCCTCCCTGCCCGCGGTAGGCGGCACGCAGGGGCCGTTCGATCAAATTCACCAGTTTCTCCCGATGCTCGTGAACCAACGTTTCATCGCCGGCCCAGTCGCAATAAGCTTTCAGCGCCAGCAGCAATTCCCCCATTTGGTCGAACTGTTCGCGATCCGGATCCTCGAACCGGCCGGCAATCATGGTATTGCCTTCCGGGTTCACCATCGCGGTGAGCACATGCGCCAGTGCGCTGCGAGCCAGCTCAAAGTGCCCGGTATGGACCAGACCCATGACCGTGTTGGAGGTGTCACGCACCCACTGAGCACCGTATTCAAACATGCCGGCATCCATGACACCGTTGTCGGCCACCATGGCCGGGAGGCCGATCCGGACCCGATCAAACAACTCTGCGACGACGGTGTCGTCCGTGGTTACCTGTGACGACCGCTTCCACTGCAGTTGCGTTTGCTCGAGTGCTTCCGCCCGGATGCGCCGGTCGGGAGGCCGGACCCCGAAGTCAAGTCCCACCCACGATTCAATCGTTGCCGTTTCCCCCGGGCCCAGCGGAATCGCTTCAACGTCGATACCATCGACCCGGGGACGCAGCCGCCCTTGGGTCGACAGGACTCGCAGCCAGAGTGTCCCTCCATCATCCAGCGCGGTGGCGACCTCCTGACCGTTTTCCACGCGACCCGCCGCCGGCAGGTGGAGCCGAACGCTGAGCGCCTCCGCGCCACCCAGATTGACGGACTTGAGTTCGACCTGTCGAAGGAGCACGCCATCATCAGCCAGGGCTGCGATGCGCTCGGTCACGAGCACTCCTCCCGCCCACCACTGGGCCTCGACCACAGGCACCCCCTGCCACCAGCACCATCGAGTCCTCGTTTGATGCCCCCAGGCCGTGAACACATGACCGCCCAGCACCACCTCCAATCCACTGCGGACGAACCCGTTCCCGTGATCGAAGTGAAAGGCGCGCTCCTTGCGTCCAGTTTGGCGATTATTCTGCGCGTCAAAGAGCAGGTAGAGAAACGAGGGTGCGAGGTCCGAGCGATCCGCCTGCACGATCATTTTTGCCCGGCCGCTCCTCAAAACGAAGTACTCTCGCCCCTCCACGAACGACTGCTTGAGCCAGCTCTCGAGCCCGGTTTCCCAGCGAGTCGAACCACCCGCGGCCTCCGCCGGGTCTGCCCCCAGGACGAAGCCGAACATCAATCCCAACGCTATCCACCTGCTCCCCGGCCGCTGTTTGAGGAGACATCGCCGTGGAGCAATCACGTCTCTCGCCGCGCTCATGTCATGGAGATTCCCGACGTCGCGAGCATTCCATCGGGCCCGAGCTGCGTGGCCATTCCGGGAGCGAGCACCACAAACCGTTCGCTGTCCCAGGGTCCGGTCAACAACGCTCGCAACCAGCGATCATCGCCGCGGATCGACTCAAATCGCCACGAGAGGTGCTTGGCGCAGTCTCGGCAGTACGCTTCGCCGGCACGGTCACCGGTGATGTCAATGTAGGTGGCGCAGCCGTGGTGAACATAGGTCTCTCGATCCGCGGCCACCATGTCCTCGACCACGTCAGGATCATCCGGATAACGCTCCGCGTAGTGGGCACGGACTTTCGCCTCCCGATCAGGCCCCGGCACCCGCCGACCCCGGATCCAGCCCGGGCTGTAGAAGTAGACCCCGGGATTTGCGGCGAGGTAGCGTTCGTACGCAGGCCGGTCACCAAACAGGATTGAAATGCAGTCGTGGGCCCGCGGCAGCACGAGCCGGCACCGTTGGGATCGAATTCCAATCAAGCCGTTCCCGCACAGCCCATACGCCAGCAGGATGCTCGTCACAACGGGATCGGCTTCCAGGCGGTCAATCGCACCCTGGATGGCGAACCTCATCTTCTCCGGGTGATCGTGCAATCCCATCTCCAACCAGGCCACGCGTGGTGGCGGGATCATCGGTGAACCGGCAAACAAGGCGGCAAACTCCGCCTGAAAAACATCGCAGGCCACAAGGGCGGTGGAGGGGCTCATGGGGACAGGCTGGAGGACTGGAGTGGCCTGCAGAGGGTGTGCAGGTTCTCCAACGGCGTGCCGGAGGGCACTTCGCATCCGGCGCAGACCATGAAACGCTCGCCCGACACCCGCTGACAGCGACGCACCCCGTCGCTCACCTGGGCGACGCGTCCAAACCGAAGGATGGACACGGGATCAAGATTGCCCGCCAGGACCACGTGCGGTGGGAAAACCGCTCGGGCCGCAGCCATGTCCACGACGTGATCGCAGTCCAGGATATCGATCGGCAGTTTGCTCAGCTGGGTCCAGAGGTGACGCGTCGGACCGCAGATATGAAGCCTGACCCGAGCACCCGCCGCCTGGATGGCCTGCATCAGGCGCAGTTGCCGGGGGTAGATACTCTCGGCGTGGACGGGACCGCTGATTTGGCTGCAGACCGCGTCCCCGACCCCGATGGTGTCGGCCCCGGCGTCAATTTGAGCTCGGGCAAACCGAATCGAGGTCTCGGTGCACAGGTCCATCAGCTCTCCGGCCCAGGCCGGCTCCTCCAGCAAATCCACCAGAAACTCCGACATGCCGCGAAGGTCCGCCGCCAGCGCAGCGGGTCCCTCCACCCAGCCAAGAATACTGTAGCGATCACCCACCCGCTTCCGGTAGAGACGGACCGCCTCAATGCGGTCGCGCATGCGAGTCGACGTCAACGGATCCGGTACCGCGATCCGGCCGGCAATCGGTGCACCCGGCGCAAGGTCGGCCAACGGAGGTTTCACGCACTCAGGCACACCGTCGCGATGATAGCGGATCTCCGCGCCAAAGGCCGAGGTCTCGCGATAGGGGTCCGAGATCGTGCTGACCTGGTCCAGCTCAAAGTCCTCGGCGCAGCGCAGATTCGCCTCGACCAGGACGTGGTGATCCTTGGCGAACTCACCGTAGTGACTGCCGATGTACTCGGCGGCAAACTGCATCAGAATGGGAATGCGGGGGACCACATCCGGCACGCCCCCTGACAAAACGGCATCGTATCGCTCGCGCGGAGTCATGGCGACGTTGGGAGGGCCCTGCGATCAGGCTTCGGTGGGTCGTCCTTTGCCGGTGAAGTCGACGCGACCGCGCGCTCCGCCGTCCGCTGACTAGAGGTAATCGGCGCCATGGGCGTGGACGGTCTCAATCAGGGCAAACACATTGTCGAGCGGAGTGCCCGCCTGGACGAAGTGGCAGGACGAGCAGATGTAGCCACCCCCGCGGCCGAGGGTTTCCAGGCAACGCCGGACCTCGGCGCGCACGTCGTCGGGCGTGCCAAAGGGGATCACCGACTGGTTTTCAACTCCTCCGTGAAACACCACGCGACTCCCGTAGGCGGCCTTCAGTCGCTCGCGGTCCATGCCCTTGCAGATATGCTGAATGGGATTCAGCACATCGATTCCGGCTTCGATCAGCGAAGGCACGAGGTCGAACGCCGCACCATCGGTGTGAAAAAGCACCTTGCGACCGTGGCGATGCACCACATCGCACCATACCCGCAGTCGCGAATCAAAGAGACGACGCCATGCGGGCAGTGAGATCAGCAGGCCTTCCTGCGAAGCCATGTCGTCGCTGATGAACACCAGATCGAGAAGTTCCCCCGTTTCCTTCAACAGTCGCTCCATCATCTCCGTCTGAATGCGTTGAATACGGTCCAACGCGGGTTCCAGAAAGTCCGGTGCATCGATGAGGTCCATCATCGCATTCTCCAGGCCGCGCAACTGGCAGTAGATCTCGAATACCGAAATCCAGGGTCCAATCGTGGCAAAACCCAGGTCGCGCGCCCGCCGTGCGAGTCGCAAGGATCCGGCGTAGTCAAAGCGCGAGGGATCCGGCCAGCGACTGTAGTCATCCAGCTGCCGCACATCCGACAGTTCGGCAAACGGGGGATTCATGAACTCCTCATACCGCGCTTTGCCCGCCTGAACGGAACGCGTCTCCACGCCCCAAATGGTCCGACCGGTTCCCTTCTCGGGATCGATGTCCTCACTCCCAAAGCCGGGAAACACCATGACAATCTTGTCCAGTCCGAACCGACGATAGACCTCCAACTCATCCTCGCAGTTGAAGTGCCGTTTGGCATCGGCCAGCACCTCAGGGGAGAGCCAGATATCGACCGGGACCCGGTCGAGTGGACGACGATTCAAGGCAGCCAGGACGCGTTCGTGGGGGGTCATAATGAAGGGTGAAGGGAGCTGCACCGAGCTAGTGGAGCCGCCCGCTCCGCGCCGGCCAGGCACGCATACGGGACGCCCGGTCCCGTCCGGGTTCGTGTGGGGCGACAACGTCCTTGTAGCGGCGTCTCATTGATTTCGGTTCTCTCTAGGGTTTTGCACCAGGCGGTGCGCCCACCGGGGTGGTCGGCTCTGGAAGACAGGCTAGCACCCCCTCCGGCCCCCGGCTCGTCATCGCGTGTCAAACCCTCACCACCTTTTGTCGAAACAAGGCACCTACCGGTCGTGCCCTGCGCCGAGCCGCGCCGAGGCCGAGATCCGTCACTCAACCGGGCGCCAAGCTCTCCCCTTGCCCTCGACTGGTTCAGGTCATCATGCTGGATGCTCGGAACCGCTCACGTCCTCCGCCTCTGGGCGCTCTCATTCTCTCTCATGCTGCTTTTTCCCGGATCTTTCACATTCATTTCTGACGAAGTCTCTCAGGACGTTTCCCGCGTCATCGCGTTCGCTCAACGTCGAGGCATCACCGGCATCGAATTGCGCAGTATGTTCGGAAAGTCGTTTCGCGATCTCACTCCAGAGGATGTGAAGCAGATCAAGTCGCACCTTGCTGATGCGGGTCTCTCGGTCCATGGCTGCGCCACCCCGGTATTCAAGTGCGGACTTGACGATATCGCAGCACACCACGAGCACCGCGACGTATTCCGGAGGAGTGTGGACGTGGCCCTGACCCTGGGTTGCCCTCTCCTGCGGGTGTTCACGTTTCTCCGCAAACCTTCACCGCCTTCCCATGAAGACGTGATCCGAATCGCCGAGCACCTGATGTCACTGCTCGATCTTCTGCCGGAGGGTCTCCGACTCGGGGTGGAAAACGAGGCGTCCTGTCTCATTGGCACCGGTGCCGAGTCCGCCGCCTTGCTCGCCCAACTTCCCGATCCGCGCGTCGGACTCATCTGGGATCCCTGCAATGTCCTCTACATTCCGGAGCATCGTGGAGCCGCCACCGAAGGATTCGACCGTCTGGCAGCGCGTGTCGTTCATATCCATGCCAAAGATGCGGCTCGGACTGCTTCGGGGGTCGAGGCGCGGTGCATGGGAAATGGCGATGTCGGCTGGGCCCGGCATATCCGAGATCTCCACCAGTTCAACTTCCAAGGGCTCGTCTCGCTTGAAACTCATTGGCGGCGCCAGGCGCTCGACAGCGACTCCCTGCACCTGCCCGGAGGCTACCAGTTTTCGTTTGGTGGTGAAGAAGCCAGCGAGCTTTGCTTTGACGCCCTGCAGCGCCTCTTCATAGGCAGCGCTCCGGCACCCTAAACTGGCCCCCCTCGGATCCACACGCCACTGTCCGCCAACGGGAGGTTCGCGCTTGTCCCGGCGTCACGAAGAGGTCCTGCTCATGAAGCCCGGCGCTGCCACGGATGTGCCAGCACTCGTTCCAAGTGTCACCCCACCGGACGCTCCCGCCGCGCACGGTGCACTCCGTTGAACAGTCTCCCCATCTCAATCACCATGAAAGCATTGGTCAAGTTCCAGCCCGGGCCCGGACACGTTGAGTTGCGGGACGTTCCGGAACCGACACCCGCCGATCATCAGGTAAAGCTGGAAGTCACGGCCTGCGGGATATGCGGAACCGACCTGCATGTGCTGCATGACACCTTTCGTAATTTTCCGCCGGTCACACTCGGCCACGAATTTGTTGGCCGGGTGGTCGAAGAGGGAGCGGCGGTGAAGGGAACGGTGGACCGCTCGGGCCGGTATGCCGTGCTCGGTGCCACGGCCGTCCGGTGTGGCCGGTGTCGGTGGTGTCTGAGCGGCGACTTCATGCTCTGCCCGGACCGCCGGGGCATGGGACATGGCGTCAGCGGTGCGTTTACCCGCTATACCTGTGTCCGCCCCGATCAGCTGTTCCGGCTCGAGGATTCGACTCCCGAAGAGGAGGGGGCTTTGGTGGAACCGCTCGCCGCCGCCGTTCATGCGGTCGGCGAAATCACCGAGGTGCGGCCCGGCGACATCGCCCTGGTCTCCGGTCCCGGTCCAATTGGACTCCTCTGCCTGCTGGTGCTGCTGCACCGCGGAATTAGGACCCTGGTCGCCGGCACCAGCCAGGATGGGGCTCGCCTCGCGCTGGCCCGATCGCTCGGAGCCTGGCGCACCATCGACGTCCAAAAGGAGTCGCTGGCGGAAGTGGTCCGTGCGGAGACCGAGGGCAGCGGGGTCGACGTGGCCTTCGAAGTGGCGGGAGTCGAGGCGTCAGCCCGCGCCTGCCTTGAATCGCTCCGGCCTCTGGGCAGCTACACGCAGGTGGGGCACTTCGGCCGCGACATCACCGTCCCGTTTGACCGGATCGGCTTCAAGCAACTGCGCGTGGCGGGATCCGTCGGCTACACCGTCGCCACCTGGGTGCGCACCCTGAGGCTGCTGGGTGAGGGTCTGCGCCCGTCACGGATTGTCACCCACCGATTCCGCCTCGAGGACTGGCAGGCCGCCTTCGAGCTCTTCGAACAGAAGGAAGCCACCAAGGTGCTCCTGCGTCCCTGAGCGCCCAATCCTATCCGATCCGACAATCGATTGATCGTAACCCATCGGTTGTTACCCGTTCTCCCCTCCCCCGTGAACTCCATTCAAGGTCCAGGACTGTTCCTCGCCCAGTTCATCCGTGATCACGCTCCGTACCATTCGCTCGACGCCATCTGCCGGTGGGCCGCCTCGCTCGGCTATCGCGGAGTGCAGATGCCCGCCTGGGAGGCGCGCTTCATCGACCTTCCCCTCGCGGCGGAGTCACAGGCATATTGTGACGATTGGCGCGGCACCCTCGACCGACATGGGTTGCAGCTGACCGAACTGAATGCCGGCATCGCCGGGCAAGTGATGGGAATACACCCTGCCTATGAAGTCGCCTTCCAGGCGTTCTATCCCCCGGGCTTGAACGATCTCGCGCGTGTGGAGTGGGCCACCGGACAACTGCGGCTTTCCCTGCGCGCCGCCGCGCGCCTGGGCACCACCTGCGTACCGGTGCTCTCCGGCGGGTTGGCCTGGCACCTGGCCTACCCTTGGCCGCAACGCCCAGCCGGCCTGATCGAGGAGGCGTTCCGGGAGCTGGCCCGCCGCTGGCGTCCCCTGCTCGACTACGCCCAAGAACTCGGACTGACCTTCGGCTACGAGTTGCACCCTGGCTCCGATCTCTTCGACGGCAGCACGTTTGAGCGCTTTCTCGGCGCGGTGAACGAACACCCGGCCGCGGCGCTCAACTACGACCCCAGCCATTTTCTGCTCCAGCAACTCGACTATTGCGATTTCATCCGCCGCTATGGCGCCCGCATCAAGGGCTTTCACGTAAAGGACGCCGAGTTTCGACCAGATGGCCGTTGTGGGGTCTATGGCGGATACGAACCCTGGGCCACCCGCGCGGGCCGGTTTCGTTCACCAGGAGACGGACAGGTCGACTTCAAGCGGGTCTTTACCCTGCTGACCGAGGTGGGTTATCGCGGTTGGGCGGTCATGGAATGGGAGTGTGCACTCAAGTCACCTGAACAAGGTGCGCGCGAAGGCGCGGCCTTCATCGCCCGGCATCTGATCGAGGCCTCTACGGTGGCATTCGACGACTTCGCGGGCGGGAACCAGGACGCAGGCATCAATCGACGTATCCTGGGACTGCCCTGAGGCCTCTTGCCCAACCGAGCGGGCAAAGTCACTCGCCGCCGCGACGGGAAACCTCCGCGATGACGTCACCTTCCATGGTCACGCCGTCCCGCCGGACGTAAGGCAGGACTCGATCGCTGATTTTGGTACGCTGGCTGCAGTCGGAGCGGCAAGATGGCGCTCCGCCAACTGGCGCAGTTGGCTGAACTGGGCGTTCATGGCCTCCCGCATGATAATGACATCCGCCGCGTTGATCAGCCAGTTCATGCCCGCCGCCAGGTACCGCTCCAAGACATCCTCAGGCAGCCGGAGCAGCTGAAAGTGAAGCCCCACGCCAATCGACTTCGCCCGGCAACGACGAACCACCGACTCCACCGCGGCGACGAAGCGAGGATGGGTATATTCGGTCGGAATGCCCATCGAGGTGGTGATGTCGTGCGGCCCAAGGAAGACGGCATCGACACCTGGCACCGCCAACAGCTCATCCAGGCGTTCAATCGCAGGGACGCTTTCCACACCGATGATCACGTACTTGTCACGATTGAAGGTTTCCAGGTAGCGGGAGGTGGCCTCGGGCAAGGCGACGCCTCGCTCGATCCAATCGTGCAGGAGCTGACCCTTGATGGGACGATACTTGACGGCTCCGACAATCCGGCGCACCTCCTCCACGGTCTCCACATACGGTACGACAATGCCCTCCGCCCCGCCATCCAGCATGGTGGCGATACTCACCGGATCGGGTGATGGAACCCGCACAATCGGGGAAATGCCCTTCGCCAGGTAGTACTGGCACATCATTCCCACCTCGGTCCGCCCCAAGGGAATGTGCTCGGTGCAGATGAAGGCGAAATCCATCGCCATCTCTGCGGCAAGGGCTGCCGAAGTCGGGTTCATGAGGCTCAGAATGTGGGTTCCGACCACACATCGACCCTGGTGCAGGTTCTCTTTGATTTGGAATCCAGTCATGTTCAAGGGCTCAGCCGGGTCCCCACGTGGCACTCCATCGGGCGATCCAGCACTTGCCACGGAAGCGTCACCTCGCCAGCCGTTCTCATCAAGGACACTGCACTGGTCCGAACTCCTAACCTGATTCCCATCACCTCAACCGGGCAACAAACGGTTGTTTCGCGCCGGAGTCGCCGCTAGGGATTCTTTTCGTGGCTTCCTGGCCACACCAGTTCCCAAGACCTAGATTCTCCGCGGCCGCCGCACTGCCCCCATGCCCTCATGAACAGATTCTATCCCTTCATCAGCGCGACCCTGACCCTGATTTCGATTCCGCTGACCATGGGCGCACAACCGCCAGCGGCGGCAGAGGTCGTGTCGCCCGCCTACGTCCCCCGGCAGAGCGATCGACCCCTCCCGCTCGTGGGCGAGGAGCCGGGATTCAGGTCCATCTTCAATGGAGAATCGCTTGAAGGGTGGCAGGGGGATCCAACCTACTGGCGAGTCGAACAGGGATCACTCGTGGGCGAAATCCGACCGGAAACGGTCATCAAGAGCAACACGTTCATCATCTGGACGGGCGGCAAGCCGGGAAACTTCGAGCTCAAGCTCGACTACCGCATTTCCACCGCGGGCAACAGCGGCATCAACTACCGCAGCCAGATCGTGCCCGACACCGTCACTCCGACCAACGCCTTCGCGATGCGCGGTTACCAGTGTGACATCGACGGACGCAAGCGGTACGTGGGAAACAACTACGAAGAAAAAGGCCGTCTCTTTCTCGCCGTGCGCGGCCAGCTCACACGGGTGGTCGGCGGAAGACCGCCCATCCTGGTCGCCCAAATCGGGGACGAGACGGAGCTCGCCCGGGTCGTCTCCGATGATTGGAACTCCGTCCACCTCATCGTGCGCGGAAACCAGCTCACCCACATTGTCAACGGACGCGTCATGAGCGTGGTGCTCGACGATGATTCCGCCCACCGACCGGTCGATGGACAGATCGGCGTGCAGGTCCACGTCGGGCCACCGATGAAGGTGGAGTATCGAAATATTCGACTGAAGACGGAGTGAGTCCAGCGCCCCACAGAGGCCGACCGCTACGGCCAACTGCGCCCCCCTCACCGGGCAACTTCAGCTGCGAGGCGATCGAGGTTCTGCTCGTTCGATGGTTCGACAATCGGACGGACCACGCTTGCCACCGACGGATCATCGAAGACCTGCTCCCAGGCAATTCGGGTGCCCGTGGTGGTCTTTTCGAGTAAAAGGGTGAGGACAAACGTCGGTGCAGAGATGTGTCGGATCACGATCCGCCGATTCGCGTCGATCGTGTCGAAGACACACTCATTGGGGTAGATGCGGCCGTCGGGCCCAATCATCTTGAAGACCCACTTGCCGTTGGGCCTGAACTCAAACGAGTCGAATGTGTTCGTGAAGCCATGCGGGCCCCACCACCGCGCGAGGCGGACCGGATCCTGCATGGCCGCAAACACCTGAGCGGGAGACGCAGCGAGATCTCGCATGGTCTGAAAGGTACTCGCAGCCCGGCGGCGGACCTCGCTCTGCCTCACCATCTCGCTCAAGTCGGCGGCGGGTCGGATTTCCCACGGTCCGAACTTCGCTCCCGGGTGCTTTGAAATCAATTCGACCGCATGGTCGAGGTCGCGCGCCTCGAGGATCAGGATGCCGCCGAGCTGCTCCTTGCTTTCTACAAACGGCCCGTCCGTAGCCACCACCCGACCGTTGGCATACCGCAATGTCTTCGCCGTCTCCGGCGGTTGCAGCGCTTCGCCGCCTTTGAAATGCCCGTTTGCACGGAGCTGATCGTCGTAGATGAAGCAGCTGTCCATCATTGCCTGTTGATCGGCCACCGGAGCGGCGGCGAAGGCATGGGAGTCAATATAGCCGAGACAGATGAATTTCATGGTGAAAAGGGAGACGGGCCCGGAATTGAGCACGGTTCACGACCTAGCCGAACAACCGGAACCCATTTCGACACCGCTGGCGCGAATTTTCGCGCCCAAGCCACGATTGAACCGCGGAAGGACACGGATCGCCACGGAAATGAATCTCAATTGCAGATTCAAGGCCGCAAGCGGTACACGAGTGTCTCCCCACGTTTCAGATTCCTACCTGACCATTTCCAGTCAGTGACTTACGATACATTGTCCGTCTCCGCCTTCCCGTGCGGTTCCATCAGGAGCACGCCCTCCCGTGCACGCGATCGGGCACACGAGCCCTAAGACGCAACTCGATCGACGCGCCTGCGGGTCATTCGTATTCAACTGAAACCGCCCAGGCCAACGGCAGGATTCGAAGGTCACATATGCTCTTCGTAGGTGATTTCGATTTTTGCGGCAAAGGCCTTCTTCTTGCCGGCCCCTTGGAAACGGATGCTGTGTGTGAGTTCGTCGTAGACGTAACCGTTCTCCGGATCGGCCGCCATTTCCTCTCCGTCGACAAGGACACGCAGGCTCTTCTTGTAGAGGGTTGCCGTGCCCTGGATCGGCTCCAGCGCGACCGCCACGGTGTCCGCGATCCGGTCACCGAGTGCCGCCAGCGGGCCCGAAAAATCGGACTCAATGTTCAGCACGGTTCCGCCTGTGAGTTCGGCCGCGCGGCGATGCGAGACATTGGTGGGCGCCACCACCGCGTGCATCTCGAGCTTTCCGCGCATGTTGCCCTTGGCGATGATGAAGGGTCGCAGGACCCAGTAGTTGATGTAGCCGTCCAGCGTCTGCCGGGCGGATGGGTTGCGAGCATTGGCCTGATCCAGCAGGTCAGGCAGTTTCCCATTCTCGATCCACTCCGCCTGACGCGTTCCGTTCCTCCCTTCTTTCCACGTGGCCATGCGCGTCTCCTCCTCGTCCATGAAAAAGACCACGATGGTGGTCGCATCCGGACGCAGCAGCGCGTGCTGCTTGTTGTAGTAACCGGCGACGAAGTTGTACACGGACGTGAACGCGGTGCGATTGCTGTCACCATTTGTGCCGACTTTCACCAGCTCGGCAAAGACGCCATCGGGAGTCTGGGGCGTGACCCAGGGTTGCATCATGCCGGGGAGCGTCACCAGGTTGCCATTACTTGCGACCCGCTTCGTCACCTGCTTTGGCCGATCGCGGCGGTCCAGCACCGGCTTGCCCGCGGCATCGAGCTGCACCGAACGCACTTCCTTGAAGTACGGTTGATCCTCGGACCGGCGGCGGGAATCCGCATTGACGAAGTCGGTGGTGAGCACCCCGATCCGGTAATCGAGATTCCGCGAATGGAACAACTGCCGGAATCGGTTCAAGTTCTCCGCAATGCGCCCTTGGTGAGCGGCCATCGAGGGTGAATTGTTGATCACAAACACCAGGTCCACTTCGCGGCTGCGGGACCGGTCCACGGCCATGTGCTTCACGGTGCGGATCGGCTCGACCTTGACCGTGACCCCGTTGTCCACGCCCAACTGCGGATTGTTTTCGTCGACCGTATAGTACTTGAATCGGTCCTCGCCGATGAAGCCCGGATTAGGGGCATAGGTGAGCTGGCCGGTGGAGCGATCCAGCTTGGCCGAGCCGTTCTGCGGCTTCGCCTTTTCGTCCAGCACATAGACCACCTTGGGGGCTTCGATGCCGATCCGGTCGGCCGGTGACATGAAATCCTCATGGCTGGGCAACTTTTGGGTCACCACCAGATTGGGTCGAGTCGCGAGGGAGACGCCTCGCACATTCAGGAAACGGTCACGGGCCGCGCTCACTTCGAATTGCTGAAGCTCGACCGCGGGAGGCGGCTTCACGGTGATCACCACCTTGTTCTTGAACACCAGTCCCGTGGTTTCGTTGCGAACCGTGTAGCTAAACGAATCCTCGCCCGCGTAGTCCTCATTGGGACGATAGGCAAAGTAACCGAGTCGCGACGTCTTGGTCTTGAAAAAATCCGATTCATCCTCCCCACCCGCCAACCCAACCCGCCCGGATAATGGCTCCTCGGTGATGGTATAAACCAAGTCGGTGCGTGAGTCGGGACTGACAATCTCGGATACCACGGCGAGTTGCCCGTGCACCCCGGTGCCCTCCGATTCGACCTTCATGGGGTTGGTCGAGACGATCGCATCCTTGTCGTTTGCCGAACTGGCCTTGGCCCTTGGCTCATCGGCCGCAAAGACTGGAGCAATCGCCACCACCCATGCGAAGCACAAGAGGCGCAACCACAGGGGTGAGCGGACTGCGAGACCAATGGTGGTGAAGGTTATACGGCGCATAGGGTAATCGTCACGTTAGATGCAGGTAGGTTCCGCCGGGTATCGGTGAACATCGGAGAGTCAATTCGTTTGCGGTCGAAACAAGTTGGCACAAACCACCTCAGGGTCTTTCGCAAGCAAACATTTAATCGATTGATCGTGAG
Organism: Opitutaceae bacterium; assembly: GCA_016794725.1. GTDB lineage: Bacteria > Verrucomicrobiota > Verrucomicrobiia > Opitutales > Opitutaceae > UBA6669. The sequence continues at coordinate 14,489 of JAEUGZ010000067.1, forward strand.
ACAATGGCGGCACTCCCGGAATGGTGCGAAATCTCAACCGCGGACGTGAACTGACCGAGGCATCGAAGAACCAAACATTTTATTAATCAACACGTTAATCTCCGCTACCCCAGGTCCAACGCTCCCAGGCCTCAAGTCGCTCGTTGAAACTCGGCGTGGCCAGGGCCCTGTTCTCGGCAGCGGCGTCTGCTTCAAAAATCGCGCAACGACCGCAAGGGTTCGTCATAAGGTCTCCGCTGTTCGATCGCCGAAACGGACGCCTGAACGTCGTCTACGGCAGCCGACACTCGATGGGATCACGATGCGGTCAACCGTCGACCGCTATCTGACTCGCCGCAACCGGCTACTGCACGACGATTCAGCATCGTCGAGAACCCCTTCAGCGCCGGTTTGATCCTCTTCCTTTCCCATGCGACCCGCCACCCGGTTCCATTTCCTGGGCCGATGTCTGTCGACCCTTCTCGTCGCGTTCAGCGTCCTGTTTCCTTTGTCCGGCGGTGCCCGCGAGAGCAGCTCCTCCTCGCCGCGCACTTTGCGCGTGCTGTTCCTCGGGAACAGTTTCACGAACCGCCATACGCTCGCCCGAATAATCAAAGACATGGCCGAGGCCGGAGATCCCAATCTCAAACTCAACTACGTCAGCGTGATCTACGCCGGCCGAACGCTCGCCGATCACTGGAAATTTGCTTCTCAAAACTACATCCAGGTTGCAACGCTCACCGCCGAGGAGCAGGCACGCACGATCGCTTCCCTAACCGCGCTCGCGGCCGGGGAGCCCAAAAATGGCCACCTCAAGAGTGCAGTCACCCGACATACGACCCTGGCCAGGGATCTGGAGAACTTGCGCCAGCCCTGGGACGTGGTGGTGCTGCAATCCTACAAGGATGATGTCGACGGCGAACAATCCTCCTATTGTCAGTACGTCCAGAAATTCGCCGCACTGGCCAAGGCCGCCGGTGCACGCGTGGTGCTTTACGAGACGACTCCCAACACCCAGAACAAACGCCCGGTCTCCGTGCCACCTGACCAGGCTCCCATCGTCGCCAAGGCCCGCGTGATGGCTGAACTCGCCCGACGGGTCGGAGGAACGGTGGTGCCGATGTCGAGCGTCGCACTGCGGTGCCAGGTCACGCAGCCTCAATTCACGCTGCGCTACCTCAATGACGCACACCCCAACCAGACCATGGCCTATCTGACCGCGTGCACATTTTACGGCGTACTGTTTGACCGAAGCCCCGAAGGGCTGCCGGTCGATACCGTCACGGAAACGCGGCCGGGTACCAACCCGGACCAGGATCCCGATGGACACCCACTCTCGAGGACATTTTCAGCGCAGGAGCGGCTCCAGTTGCAGAAAGCCGCATGGGATGGCCTGCAGTGGTTTCGAGCGACAACGGCTGAGTCCCGGAACCAAGCACCGTGAATCGCAGCCGCGCGCCCGTAGTGCAAAGCTCCAGACGCGCGGATTCCGCATCGAGAACGCGACCGACCACCCGCGCTGGGACATCCGTCGGAGCGAGCTCAGGGTCGACAAACGAGCCCGGGTGGTAGGTACCGTTCCGTGCCCATCCCAATTCGGACGCACGCCGTTCGGCGTTACCTGGCCCGACGGGCAAGGTAAAGCATCGTCCCACCGAACGCGGCGAGGCAACCGCCCCACGCAAGATTGATGTTAATCCCAAGCGAATGTCGGGCGTAAATCGAGGGATCGGACACCATGCCGAAAACGACGAGAATAATCCCGAGGACGAGAAACAAATATCCCACCGGCTGGCGGACATCGAGTTGCATGAACTGAGCAGGTTGAGGGTTACCAAAAAACGATGTTCAGGAGAACTGTGCTACCGAGCACCACCACCGCGAGCGGCATCGGGCGGGCATACCACGGAGCATGATGGTCGTCGGTTGGTTTCTCGGTGAGCGAATAGACCAAGCCGCGCAGTTCCTCGTCGGTTTTATTCGGACGGGTGGCCAGCGAGATCGCGATCGTGCCGATGAAACATCCGGTGAAGGCGAAGATCGCCATCCAAAAACTCTGGGCCATCGAGCTGGCAAACAGGTGGCGCACGCCGATCCAGCCGCCCTTGAGTATTCCCACCGTCTCTCCGGCTGCGAGCGTGCTGGCGTGAAACAAGATGGCCGCAATCGTGCCGAGCAGGAGACCGAAGAACGCGCCGTGGCCGGTCGCGCGCCGCCAAAACATCCCCAGCAGAAACGTCGCGAACAACGGAGCGTTCACGAAACCGCAGATCAGCTGGAGCAGGTCCATGATATTGTTGAATTTCGCCGCCGCATACGCGAAGACGGCACTGATCAACAATCCGAATACCGTCGTGAGCCGGCCGACTTTCACCAGGTGCGCGTCACTGGCATCGGGTTTGAACCACCGCAGGTAGAGATCGTAGGTCCACACCGTGTTGAAGGCAGTCACATTGCCCGCCATGCCGGACATGAACGACGCCATCATCGCGGTGAGACCGATTCCGAGCATGCCGTTGGGGAAGTACTTCGCGAGCATCGCGGGCATCACCATGTTGTAGTCCGGCGTCCCGTCCGCCGTCACGGGCAATGCGATGTCGGCGGTGCCGCCGCGGTGAAAGAGCGCGATCGCGAGCATGCCCGGCAAGACAACGAGCGCGGGGAAGAGCATCTTCGGAATCGCGGCGATCACCGGCGTGCGGCGCGCGGCGTTCATGTCCTTCGCCGCCATCGCGCGCTGGATCACGAGGAAGTCCGTGCACCAGTACCCGAATGACAGCACGAACCCCAAACCCATGACCAAGCCAAACCACTCGATCCCGATCGGGTTCGACTGCGGTTCACCCATGTGCGCCCACGACGAACTCCACGCACCGGGCATGCCTTTCGATTCCGAATAGGCGCCAAGCTGCGTCATCAACCCGTCCCATCCGCCAATGTCCTTCAACCCAAGCAACACCAACGGCAGGAGTCCGAGCACGAGGAGGAAAAATTGCAGCACCTCATTGTAGATCGCGGACGTCAGACCGCCGGAGTAAATGTAGACCAGCACGATGAGACTGGAGATCGCGATACACGCGTCGAAATTCCACCCGAGAATCGCATTGAGCAGTTTCGCGAGGGCGAACATCGAGATGCCGGAAAAAAGCACCGTCATGAAGGCAAACGACAGCGCGTTGAACGTGCGCGTCTTTTCGTCGAAACGCAGCTTGAGGTATTCCGGCACGGAGCGCGCCTTCGAGCCGTAATAAAACGGCATCATAAAAAGTCCTACGAAGAGCATGGCGGGCACCGCACCGAGCCAGTAGAAGTGACTCGTCGCGATGCCGTATTTCGCTCCCGAAGCGGCCATGCCCATCACTTCCTGCGCGCCGACATTGGCGCCGATAAAACCCAGCGCGCAAATCCACGCGGGCAGCGAGCGCCCCGATTCGAAAAAGTCCGCGCTCGTTTTCAGGTATTTGCGCAGCACCCAACCGATGCCCAGGACGAAGACAAAATAGGTTCCGAGAATCAGGTAATCGACGGCGGCGAGTTCGAGAAAGACGCGACCCGTCGAGGGAGAGGCAATGACCGCACCCGCGGCAGCGAAGATCAGCGTTGAGACCATGGGGAGTTGTTTGGGGGTGAGTCGTCGGAAAAAAGGGAAGCCGGCCTAACCGGGGCAAAGCACCGGCCCCGTCGCTTCCGCCAGCACGTAACCGAGCAACAGGCCAAACGCTGAAGCGAGGGCATCGGTTGGTAAAGAAATCTTTCTCTATTTTACGAAACCTTTCTATGATCACAGGCACCCTTTGCTCTTCGGGAGGCTCGACACAAAACGTTGATGAGACGATATTTCCGACTCAGATTAGGCGAATCCCCATCGGCAAGAGAAACGTCTTCTTCGCCTTGCACCATCGCCTGCATCTTCTTTCCTGGCGAAACCCCATTCCGCCGTAGCGCAATTCCACCGCACCCACACGCCGTCGGGACTCAAGCTCCGGCAGCCATGACTCTCTTGGCCGATCACTCCCAAAAACCGTTCATCAACCACGGATGAACACGGATCAACACGGATCCAAACGAGTTGAGCCAAAGTGGGCACTCCCCTGGAAGGTGAAGAACTGCATGGCCATCGAATCCGCGTTTATCTGCGTCCATCCGCGGTTGATGAACGGATCGATCCGTTTCAACTGCGGAAAATAGGATCATCCAGTCACGGCACCGATCGTAGCTCGGGACTGCGATCGACCACGAGACCGGTGACATCGGGCTTCACCACCCATGGATTGCGCTCCGCACCGGAAAGGCGCACGGACGAAAACTCAGCGCCTTTCACATCTTCCAACATCATCACCGGACGGAGATCCGGTTTCTCGAAGCGCATCTCGATGCGGTGGACGTTGAGGTTGGCTGCGTGCCGCACCCAGAGACCGGACGCAGGCATCACACCCCAGTAGGTCGGCTCCGGGTAGCCGCGCTCATCCTCGGGCATCGCGCGTTCACCCTGTTCCTTCGTGCCGCCGCCAAGATAGCCGAGGTAAATGTTTTCCAACCACAGGTCTTCGATCGGATGACCCGGCAGTCCGGCGATCAAGATGCCGCCCTCCGCCGAGACGTTGTGCGCGATGATGTTCGAAATACGAATGCGCCGGGCCTTGCCGACGTTCGTGCCTTCCGGGGCGCGCAGCCGCGCGCCGAGGCGGACGTAAATCGGTGCGTTGAGCACATCGCGCAGAGTGAGGTTGGTGATTGCGATGTCTTCGAGCAGAGCCCCGTCAACGCTTTCCAGGGCCAGTCCACGGGAGTAGTCGAAAACGCAGTTCGAGATCGTGATGTTGCGGAAACCGCCGTTGGATTCGGTGCCCAGCTTGATGCGCCCGGTAGGACGGTCCTCGGTGTATCCGCGCACCCGACGCGAACGCGTGCCATCGAGGAGCGAGCCCTCATCATACCCGCTGACGTGACAGTTGGTGATGGTGACATTCTCCGTCATACGCGCGTAGCCGAGTCCGTAGCTGCTCTTGAGGCAGATCGCGTCGTCGTAGGGCGCGTTGACGGTGCAGTTGCTCATGCGGACATTCTGGCAGGCGTCAATGTCCACGCCGTCGCGGTTGGTATCGATACGAAGATTGTCGATCGTCCAGTTGTCCACGCCGGTGGCGAGGATCGCGAAGTGCCCGCCGTGATAAATCGTGAAGTCGCGAAACGTGACATTGCGGCAGTTTTTCAGAGCGATGGCCTTGTTGCCGACCCCGGCGGGCAGCGAGTCCTTGCCGGGATGCCCGAACGGTCCGGGTTTGATCTCCGCGAGCCGTGCCAGCGCGGCAGCGGGCAGCGCGAGATCGGGACGCTTTTCTCGAGATCGCTCCTCCGGAAGGAAGTCGCGGCGCCGACCGCGATCCCCGCGACTCAGGCCGCGTCCGTAGATTGTGCCCGGCCCGATGATGCTCACATCGGTCACGCCCTCGCCCCAGATCAGGCTGTTGCTCCAGTGCGAGTGACCGAAGTCCTGATACTGGTTCACGCCATCGTTCGGCTCCGGCGCGTCGTAACCGACAGAGAGATCCGGGCTCGGCTCTGCGGCGATCAACGTCGCGCCCGGCCCGAGGTGCAGCGTCAGGCGACTGCGCACCTGCAGTGAAAAGCTGAGGTAATTGCCCGCCGGAAAGAAAACCGTTCCACCACCATCGGCCACCGCCGCCGAGATCGCGCGGCGGATCGCGGCGGTGTCGTCGGTCGCACCGTCGCCTCGAGCACCGAACTCCCGTACGTCGACTGGCTTCGCGGCGAGCGGGCCGCGCACCGCAACCGCCACAAGTAGAAGCCCGACTGCCCATCCAGGGCGGAAACAAGATGTGATCATAAAGTGAGTGCCGTCACAACGCCCGTGCCGTGTACCGGCAGGCCAAGGTCGGTCTTGTCCGCCAAGGTCGGGCCCCCCCGTGCCGTTGCGGGCCGAAGGGAGGATGCGTCAGAAGCGTGAGTATCAGGCGCCACGCGAAGGGGGATGGCGATCATCAGACACCGGCCCGCTGCGCCAAGCACGGCGAGCCGATGCTCGAAAGTCTCGTCGAGGGAGCTCGTTGTAAAGAAAGTTTCCTTCAATCAGGAAATCTTTCTCAACCAGGCCGCCCATACCTTTCAGAACCGGGGTTCACCGGTCCAGCCCCATGGGCTCAGCCGATTCTGGCCCGGAAGCCGCAGGAACTTTCAGGTAATGGAGGGCAACTTCGGCGAGAAGTCGCCCCGCCCTTCTGAAAAGTCCCTCCCGCGGGTCAAGGCTGGGTAGAAGGGCTCACTGCCTCCGTCGGGTTCGCCGTCACATCCGCCACTGACACACGGTCGCTCCCAAACACCTGGGAGCGTTTCAACGCCCCTGCAAACGGGATCCGCCCCCACTGATCGTTCTGTTTGCGAGCAGCGACTTACCGCAGTCTCGGACAGTGGATTCCGACGTGGGAGAGCCATGAGTACGGTCACACCGCCATGGAATCAGATTTGCGCCAGTTTCAGCTCAGGACGTAGCCTCAATCACCCCGTCCCGCGCCCGCCTTGCTTGGGACTGCCGCTATCCTCTTGGTTCTCGATGTTGCCGCCCGCTTCATATTCAATCGATGACGACGCGCCGTCAGAGAAGCAGTGTGGGGCCCACCGCGCGGACTGTGATTTCTCCGCGGCGAGGCAGCGCGACTTTCAAACTATTACCGCAGCTGAAGACAATCGATCCGTTCATAAACCACGGATGGACAAAGATAAACGCGGATCCGGAGCAGGCATGGTCGTCACTCATCAGTTGAATACTAGCTTTGGCGTAACTCGTTTGTATCCGCGTCGATCCGTGTCCATCCGTGGTTCAATTGCGGATTTTGGATTCAATCTCCCACGACCACACACCATGAATCGGAATTCCTCCAGGCCATGCCGCATCACCACTTTCTGCGCCCTGTTTCTCATCGGAGTGATCCTACAAGGGACAGCCGCCCGCGGCGCCCGCCCGCTCAACCTGGTCGTCCTCTACGCTGATGACTGGCGCCACGACACCCTCGGGGCGGCCGGTCATGCGGTGGTCAAAACTCCACATCTGGACCGGCTCGCGGCGCAAGGCGTCCGCTTCACTCACAACTATGTGACCACGTCGATTTGCGGAGTCAGCCGCGCCACGCTTTTCACGGGGCAGTGGATGTCGCGCCATGGCAACTCCGCCTTTGGCGCCTTCAAGACCCCCTGGGAGGAAACCTATCCAGGAATGCTCCGCTCCCACGGCTACCACGTCGGCCACGTCGGCAAATGGCACAATGGCAAATTTCCGGGTGACCGTTTCGACTTCGGCCGCTCCTATTCCGGGACCTACTGGATGACCGCGCCCGATGGCAGCAAGATTCATGTCACCCAGAAGAACGAGGACGACTCGCTGGAGTTCCTCCGTTCCCGGCCCCGAGAGAAGCCCTTTTGCCTCACGCTCGCGTTCTTTGCCACCCATGCCGAGGACCAGAATCCCCTTCAGTACCTGCCGCAGCCTGCGAGTCTCGCACGCTACGAGGGACTGTCCATTCCAGTCCCTCCCACGGCCACCGATGAGGCGTTCCGCCGCCTGCCCGCGTTCCTGGCCAACGAGAAAAACGAGGGTCGGAACCGCTGGCACTGGCGTTTCGACACACCGGAAAAGTACCAGACGATGATGAAGAACTACTACCGGCTTGTCACGGAAGTCGATGCCGTGTGCGGCCGGGTGATGGAGGAACTTCGCCGGCAGGGCGTACTTGAGCAGACCCTGGTAATCTTCACCGGCGACAACGGGTATTTCCACGGCGAACACGGACTGGCCGACAAGTGGTACCCCTACGAGGAGAGCATCCGCACTCCGTTGATTGTCTGGGATCCCCGTTTGCCGGCCGATCGGCGCGGTCGCACGAACGGGTCCATGACTCTCAACACCGACCTCGCTCCCACCCTGCTGGCCGCCGCGGGACTGCCGGCACCGCCCCATGCCCAGGGTTCGGACCTGTCGCCGTTGTATCTAACGGAACCCCACGCCGCCTGGAGGACGGAGTTCTTCTACGAGCACGCAACCCTTCGAGACCCGTCCTTTATTCCCTCCTCCGAGGCCCTCGTGCGAAAAGAAGAGAAGTACATCCTGTGGCCTGATTTCGGTCGGGAGCAATACTTCGCCCTACGCGACGATCCGTACGAGCAAAACGACCGGATCGGCGACCCGGCGCTGCAGTCGCGTATCGCGGACCTGCGGCGACGATTTGCCGAGCTGAAAACAGCAGCCCGCTGAGCGGCGGTTCAGTGGTAGCCCCTTTCGTCTCCAGAATGAGGGCCGTCACACCGGCAGCCCAGTTCCGGCTGCGCGGCAAGGCAATTGCTGTCACAATGAACCACGCGACGAAAATCGGCGTCCCCGACAATCGACGTTGAATCTCGGCTCCCGGGTCGACCGAGGTCCTGCGAACGGAAGGGGACATCGCAACTTGTCCGCCAGCCGGGCGGCGCCACCCCGCCTGAGATCCTGCGGCCACTTGTCCCGCTCCCCCGGCGGACGCAAACAAGCGGGAGAGCGCATGGCTGGTGCACCCGGCAGACCCGTTCCCACCGAACGCGCCATCGGCATCCGTTCACCGACTGCCCCGACCAAACAGAGTTGCGGACGGACCGTCGCCCCCACGTAGCACCGTCCCTACGCTCCCCCGCCAAACAACAACCTTGCATCCAGCTCCGGTTCCCCGGGTTGAGCCGGGAGGTCGCAACCCGCCGCAGAAGCGCTGCGGATTGCAGCTCAGATTTCGATCTGGGAGCATCCTCAAAACAAAAACCCCGGCAACCACTTGGTTAACCGGGGTTTCCATTAAAATGGAGCGGGCGAAGAGACTCGAACTCTCGACGTCCACCTTGGCAAGGTGGTGCTCTACCAACTGAGCTACGCCCGCAGACAGGAGGGGGAAGAGATAGAGTGGGAACTCGATCGTCAACAGGTTTTTTGGCTCAAAAGTACCCGGGCGGTGATTCAGGACTCAGAAACGTCTAAATCAGGCCACTGGGCCAGTTTACGATGGAGCGTGCGGCGGCTGATGCCCATGAGTTGGGCGGCCCGGGTTCGATTTCCGCGGGCCTTGATCAGGGCCTCGTGGAGCAGGCGTTTCTCGTTTTCTTCGACCGAAAGTGTCCGATCCGAGGCTCCGGTCCATCCGGGACTCAGCCCGGGATTGGCAGACGCACCCGCCTCCCCACTCGGCAAAGCCAGGAGGTTGGATCCCGAATTCAAGGCCAGTGCGGGTTCAGCCCCACGGAACTTCGGCTCGAGGTCGTACTCTGTCATCTTGCGACCGTGCTGAAGCACCACCGCGTTCTCGGCGAAATTGCGTAGTTCACGGATGTTCCCGGGCCAGGGATAGGCCTGAAGGTGCCGCATGGCCGCCGGATCAACGACCAGGGGCGCAAACCCATTCTCCGCTGAGAAGTGCTTCAGAAAGTGCGCGAGCAGCAGAGGGATGTCGTCGGCGCGCTCCCTTAGCGCCGGAAGGGTGATGCGTACAACATTGAGGCGAAAATAGAGATCTTCGCGGAATTTCCCGTCCCTCACCATGCGCTCCAAAGAGCGGTTGGTCGCCGCGACCAGGCGCACGTCCAGCTCAAGGGGCTTGTTCCCGCCCACCCGCTCGACCGTCTTGGTCTCGAGAAACCGCAGCAGTTTGACCTGCGTGCTCGCGGTAATCTCTCCAATTTCATCGAGGAAAAGTGTTCCTCCGTCGGCCGATTCAAAGCGCCCGATGCGACGCTCGGTTGCTCCGGTGAACGCACCTCGCTCGTGACCGAAAATCTCGCTCTCCAGCAGGCTTTCCGAGAGGGCTGCGCAGTGCACCGCCACAAACGGCGCCCGGGCCCGGGGGCTGACCTGATGAATCGCCTGGGCGATCAACTCCTTTCCGGTACCGCTCTCGCCTTCGATCAGGATGGTCGCCTTCGACGGTGCCACCAAGCGGACCCGTTCCAGCACTTCCTCCAGTTTAGGCGAATGACCGACGATGCCTTCGATGTTGAACTTGTCATCCAAACGCTCGTGCAGCTGCTTCACTTCCACTTCGAGGGTCTTGTTCTTCAGGGCTCGCTGCACCAATATCTCGAGTCGCTCGATGTTGACGGGCTTGGTCAGAAAATCCACGGCCCCGCGTTTCATTGCCTCCACCGCCGTATCAATGTTCCCATACGCGGTCATCATGATCACTGCAGGCCGTCCAGGCATGGTCAGCGCCTTGTCGATCACCTTGAGACCGCTTTTTCCCCCTGGCATGCGCAGGTCGGTCAGAACGACATCGAACTCCTGCGACTCCATGAGGTTGAACGCCTCATCCGCGTTGCTCGCGACTGATACGTCGTAGTTTTCCTCAAGGGCCTGCTGCAGCCCCTCGCGGGTGTGTTTTTCGTCGTCGACGATAAGTACGCTCGGGACCATGGGGTGATTCACAGGGCGCGCCTCGAACCGGTCAAGCGCGCAGGGGGACCGGCCCCGAACCTCATGCGCCGGCTCACCCTGCTCAAATGCCTTCCTTTGAAACAAATGCAACTCGCCAGCTCAGAATCCGCTCCGGCACACCGGAACGGCCCGCTAGGTGAGCATGCGCACGCGTCGGTCTTTTCGGGGAAATTGCAGGGTCACCACGGTGCCCACACCCTCTTTGCTTTCGATTCCGACCTGACCGCCGTGTTCGCGGAGGATGCGCTGCACAATCATCAGGCCCAGTCCGTGCCCGCCGGCCTTGGTGGTGTGGTAGGGCTGAAACATCCGCACCAGGTCCGCCTGCTTGATTCCGCTGCCGGTGTCGCCAAATACGACGCTGACAAAATCGTCGTCCGCCGCCGCACCGATGCGCAACCGCCCCCCCGGCGACATCGCTTCCATGGCATTCTTGATGATGTTGAAGAAAACCTGCTTCACCTGATTCCGATCAGCCATGACGACCGGCAGGCGCGCCTGCGTCTCTGCCTCCACCTGGATGCCACGATCCTCCAATTCGTTCTGTTGGAAACGGAGCACGTCGGCCAGAACTTCCGCAAGATCGGTTTCAACGAGGCTCGGCGGACTGGGACGGAGGGCCTCGAGAAAATTGCTGATGATTCCGTCGAGGCGTTGCACTTCAGCCTGGCAGACGGCAACCGACTCCGCCAGCGCCAGGGCGTCCTTGTCCTTGGCCGACGGACGGAGCTTCTTGATGCGCCGGTCCATGAGCTGCAGGTGGATCGTGAGCGAATTGAGAGGATTGCCGAGTTCGTGCGCGACACTGGCCGCGAGGAGCAGCACCGAAGACGTCCTTTCATTCTCGATACGCTGTTCCGTCGACTCCTTGTCCCGGGTGATGTCGGTCAAAATGACAACGAACTTTCGCCCACCGGTCTTCTTGGCCTCGGACTTGAAGGGCACCATGTAGAGCCGGACAATCTTCGGCTCAGGGTAGGTCAGCTCAAACTCGCGGGCCATGACCGGCAGGGCCGCATCGTCATCCATGAGGACGCCCAGGGACGGCCGCAGTCCGGGCACAAGTCGCCACAGGGTTTGCCCGGCCAGCTCATCCTCGGAGCCGAGCCCGATCAACCGGTGAGTCGCAGCGTTGGCGTAAGCGATTACTCCTTCGGCATCGATCACGAGGACGCCTTCCTGAAGCACATTGAAGATGTCCTCGAACAAGGCCCGTTCCCGGGCCAATCGTTGCACGAGGTTGGTCAGATTGATCGTGTCGAGCTGGTCAAGCCGGCCGAGCACGCGATCCAACGAGGTGTTGCGCTTGGTCGCCATGGGGAAGGTGGTTCAGGAGTCGCCGAGAAAGTCCATCTGTGCCGGGTCGGTCTGGCCGGCCATCAGCTTGCGAAGGAACATTTCCCGATGCTGCCGCGAAGGACCGAGCCGAAGCACCGCGTCCCGGTGTTCGTCGGTGCCATAACCCTTGTGTTGGGCAAACCCATAGCCTGGGATTTCTGTGTCCATCGCCGTCATGATTCGATCGCGGGTCACTTTCGCGACAATCGAAGCCATGGCGATGCACAAGGAGCGGGCGTCACCGGTCACCACGGCCACATGGGGATACGGAAAATGCTTCAGCGGCAGTCCGTCGATGAGAATTTTCGCCGAAACCTGGGGCTGGTAGGATGCGATCTCTTCGGCCGAGGCAAACAAGTCCGGCTCCACGGTGCGGACAAATGCAGAGGGCGGGTGAATGCCCTCCAAGGCGCGACGCATGGCGAGTTTCGTGGCGCCGAGGATATTGTGGATCTCGATCTCCGACACATCCGCCAGGCCGCAGTTGGCGTGAATCAGTCCGTCGTTCGCCAGTTCCTCGAAGCTGTTCCACAGCGATTCCCGCTCCGCCGGCGTCAGCTGCTTTGAGTCATTGATCCGACGCACATTCGTATCCACCCAGCGGCTGTTGAGGAAATCACGCGTCACCACCACCGCGGCCGCCACCACCGGTCCGGCGAGGGCGCCCCGCCCCACCTCGTCGACGCCGATCAGCTCTGACACCCCCTCGAGGTGCTTGAGATCGAAGCCGCGCAGCTGGCGTCGTTTGGCCATGGGTACGACTCAAGAGGAGCGTCACCACTCCATTTTCTCTTTGGGAGCGGGCAAAGGAAGTTCGTCCAACTTGCCCGCCGCCTGCACCACCTCGTAGGCCGTGCGGAAGTGCAGTTTGGCAAAATCACCCAGCGCCTTTGCACCGAATCGCGCAATGATCTCGGCACCCTGTTTCTTCACCTGGGAGCTGGCGCCTTTCTGAAGCTTTTCCCCAAAGCGAAGCGACAGTTTGTGCATTTCCCGCACGTATGCGGCCCGGGCCACCACGGACGCTGCAGCCACCACCGGATCTTCTTCCGCCTTGGTGCGCATTTTCAGTTCAAACTCCTTCACGCCCTTTTTCGCCAGTTCGCGCTGGACCAGGGGTTGTTCAGAAAACTGGTCAAGCAACCCCCAGGCCACGGGACGCTCGGCGAGCGCCTGCTGCAACGCCGTGCCATGCAGCCAGGCCAAAAGCAGGTTCAGATTCGCCCGAGGACGCGACATCAACTCGTTGTATTTGGGCATGCTGCAATAGCACGTCTTCACCACGACCCCATGCGTAGCCCGGATCAGCTCGTCGAGTTTCAGGATCTGGCTCTCGGAAATCTTCTTGGAATCCTGCACGCCTGCCTTCCGCCAAGCCTCGATCATTGTCTTCTGGCCAATGACCGTTGCCGCAATGACGGGGCCGAAAAAGTCACCCTTGCCGCTCTCATCCAAACCAGCATGAGCCTCAAACCACTCCGGATGAAGTACTTCGTCATAACCCAGCTTGGGCGCCTTGGTGACTTCCGGTTCGATCGTCATTGTGACGAAGTCTTCCGTGCCCTTGCCGGCAATCACAACTTTCCCGCTGTTGTAAGCCGTGACATTGCAATCGGTTCCTTTGAACGCATATCGAGCATACTCCACTTCAAACGGAGCCCATCCGCGCTTCACCAGGATCTCCCGCAGCCTGCCCATCTGCGCATCATCTAGCTTTACCGTATAGGTGCTCAGCTTTTTGGGAGAGTCGGCGGCGGCATCATCGTCGCGTCTTTTCTTCGGCATGGTGGTGTAAGACCCGCGATCAGGCACGAATTCATCAGAAAAATGAACCCAAGACTTCTGACCCGACCGTTTTTGTGTCTTTTCGTCTCCCAACGTGCCACCCACCGATCCGGACTCGATCCAACACGCAACTGAAGCTTTCCAGAACGCGCTTCTGACCTGGTACCGAAAACACCAGCGAGCGCTGCCGTGGAGGACGCAACCATCTCTTTATAAAACAGTTGTCAGTGAGTTCATGCTGCAGCAAACGCAGGTGAAAACCATGTTGCCCTACTTTGCCCGGTGGTTGGCGGCTTTTCCGGATTTTCCGAGCCTGGCAAGCGCGGGAGAAGAGGTGGTCCTCAAACAGTGGGAGGGCCTGGGGTACTACTCGCGCGCGCGCAATCTACATAAACTTGCGAAAACTTGGGTAACCCTGGATCCCCCTCCCACCGATACGGAAGGTTGGCAGGCGCTTCCTGGAGTGGGACCCTACACGGCGGCTGCAGTGGTTAGCATGACCTTCGGTACGCCGGCAGCGTGCGTGGATGGCAACGTGGTCCGGATCCTCGCTCGCCTTACGGCGGACTCGACTCCGTTTCGAGACAGTGCGAGCGCGGCGAAAGCTTTGCGACCGCTGGCGGAGCAGCTGCTCAGCCGCAGCAATCCCGGCGATCACAACCAGGCCATGATGGAACTCGGCGCCACGGTCTGCCACCGTCAATCGCCTCTTTGTCTCACCTGTCCGGTTCGGCGCTTCTGCCGAGCCTCGCGCCAGGGCGAACCCGAGGCCTTTCCCCGGTTAGCGGCAAAGAAGATAGAACAAAGGTCCGTTGTTCGCGTCTGGCACGAGAAGGCCGGTCGCCTGCTCCTGCATCGCGCCCACGAACAGGCGAAACGCCTCGCCAACCTGCATGAACTGCCCACTCCCCTTCACCTCGGATTGGACGAGGAGTCGGTCACGGCAGGATCCACGCTGATGGCCGTCAAGAAGCGCGGCATCACTCGCTACGCCATCACTGAATCCATTTACCGAATGGAGGCCCTGCCGACTCCCGAGTTCACCTCGTCCGAGCTGGTTTGGGTGAACCTTGCCCAACTGGAATCCATCACCCTGTCGGGCCCTCACAAACGCTGGATCGGTGAACTGGTCGGCAAAGGCGGTCCCGACCCTGCGCGCTAGGCTGCGTCGGCGGTCGCCTCCGTAACCCCGCCGCTACGGCTTCTTCTCCGCGGGAGCTTTCCCCGTCGCCGCCGGCGGTCCCGACCCTGGGCCAAAGGGAGGAGGCGGCAAATAGGGTGGCAACGTATTGGCCTGCGGTGTCACCCGATCGATATTGGGGGTCACATCCGCATCCACCCGGCCAAGTGCCCAGTTCAAACCACCCGCCAGCACCGACTTGAAGGCGGGACTGGTCCAGATGTCCTCCCGGTGTCCCATGCTCGTGTAGAACACGCGGCCGCGGCCATGGAGGCGCGCCCAGGTGGCCGGGTACCGCGGACGCTCGTAGTCCGAACCTTTCATACCGGCGGTCTCCTGCACCAGCAGGACATGCAAATCGGGCGAGAAGTTTTTCAATGAATACCACTCTTCATGGGGGCCAAAGTCCGCCCCAATGGCCTCCATGCCCGGAAAGCGCGGATCGACGAGAATCATGCGGGCGGGCTGTTGGGCACCGTGCTTGATGAACGACGCACCGATCATCTTGCCGTAGGGATCCACTCGATCACCGTCGCTCTGAAATCGCGCCGGTCCGTGATCCTTGTTGCCGGGCGGATGAAACGTGTCGGTCGCGCTGTGGGTTCCAACGAATCCCTTGCCCTGCTCAATCGCACGTAGAAAGGCGGCCTTGCCCTCCGCCGTCATGGGCGGATTGCCATCCCCCCGTTTCTCATCGTTTTTCGCCAGGGTCAGATCGCCGCTGGTGTAGAAAAAATAGGCATCGAACTGGGCGAGGTACGAGTCGCTGAAAAGACTGCCATCCTTCGAAAAGGTGAACTCGATGTTGTACTTTTCGCCCAGCTCCTGAAGCACCGCGAACGCAAAGCCAGGCCTGCCGTCCGCCAGCTTGAGCTTGATTGCGTCATGCTCGAAACCCGAGGCCTTGCTGAAGAACAGGACCTTCTTGCGGGGAAAGTCAGCAGCGAGGCCTGCCGTGGCCAACAGGCAGCCCAAAAGTACAAAACGGACACGCGCAGGGAAAAACATCGGGAATGGGGTCGGAATAGATGGGTCTCGCCAACCGGTCAATCGGATGAGCTTTGATTCCCGCGTTCAACCGCAATCCGAGCCGCCGACGCTGAACGTAAACAAGACCGGTTGAACCCCGTTCCGCGATCCCATGCGGTCCGCCATCGACTTGATTCCGGCGAGCACTACGGTCGAACCCGTCCCTCGTTTCCCATGAACTTCTCCCCCATCGGTCGATGGTTGATCCTCCTCGCCGGTCTGCTCCCGGCCTACTCGCAACCGGCAAACAAGGTCACAGCCTTTGTGGGTGCCTCCGTTTTGCCGATGGATTCAGAACGGATCCTGTCGGATCAGGTCGTGATTGTCGAAGGCGATCGCATTGCCAGCCTGGGCTCCCGTGCGACCACTCCGGTTCCCGCTGGAGCGAACGTCATTGAGGCGAGCGGCAAATTCCTCATGCCGGGTTTGGGGGAAATGCACGGCCACAATCCCCCCATCGGATCAAGTCCGGCCTACGTGGAGAGCATCTATTTCCTCTTTCTCGCCAACGGCGTCACCACCGTCCGCGGCATGCTCGGCTGGCCGGGACAAATCGAGCTGCGTGACCAGGTCAAGTCGGGCAAGATCCTCGGACCATCGCTGATCCTGGCAGGACCGAGTTTCAGCGGCGCGACGGTCACGTCGCCGCAGGCCGCCGAACAGCGGGTGCGTGATCAGAAGCGCGAGGGATGGGATCTGATCAAGGTGCACCCCGGACTGCGGCGTGACAGCTATGATGCCATGGCCACAGTGGCCGATCAGTTGGGACTCAGGTTCGCCGGACACATCCCCACCGAGGTCGGCCTGATTCACGCCATCGAACGCCGCCAGGAGACAATCGATCATCTCGACGGGTACATGGAGTATTTGAACGGAGGAGACGGTCCGCTCGATCCCCGGAAGCTCGCCTCAGTGGTACAACTCACGCGCGAGACTCAAACCCGGGTCGTGCCGACGATGGTGCTTTGGGAGACAATTCTCGGGTCGGCTGACCTGCGGGTGATGGAAGCCTACCCTGAGTTGCGTTACATGCCAAAAGCCGAAGTCGACCGCTGGAAACGCTCCTATCGTGCGCGTCAGGACGATGCCAAATTTGACCGGGCCCGCGCTTTGCGCCTCGCTGCCAACCGAAAGGTCCTGCTCAAGGCCCTGCACGATGGCGGAGTTGACATTCTTTTTGGGACGGACGCGCCTCAACAATTTAGCGTTCCGGGCTTTTCCGTCCATCGTGAGCTGCGCGCCATGGTTGAAGCCGGCCTGCCACCTTTCGCCGCTTTGCAGTCCGCCACACGCCAGGTGGGTACCTATTTGAAGACCACGGATCGCTTCGGGGTTGTTGCTCCTGGACAGAGGGCCGACCTCGTCCTTCTCGACGCCAACCCACTCGACGCCATCGGAAACTTCAGCCGTCAGGCCGGCGTCATGGTGCGCGGCCGGTGGCTCGATGCCACCACGATCCGCGAACGCCTCGCCTTACTCGCAGCGACCCAACAGTGACTGGTCGAGACTCCGACCCCGCTCAGGCAACCCTCAGGGTCATGTCCTCGCCATTTGAGCGCTTGGCCAAGTCCGCCAGCCAACGCTACCGCAGCGCGGGCGTGACGGCCTGGCAGTTTGCGCGGGGAAAACTGCTCGGCGATCCCGTGTACAGGGCGGTCTGGGAAGGCCCGTGGATCCGAGAGGGAACGGTGGTGGATCTGGGTTGCGGACAGGGACTGATGCTCTCGCTCTTCGCGGCGGCCCGAGAGCAGAGCGACCTCTATCCGAACCATGTCGCTCGGGACCAATGCAGGTTGATCGGCATCGAAACCCGCAGTCATGTCGCGAGCATCGCGCAAAACGCACTGGGTCACCACGCCGTCATTGTTAGCGGAGATGCCCGCTCGGTCACAATTCCCAGATGTCGCACACTTCTGCTTTTCGATGTCCTGCATATGATGAATGCGTCTGACCAGGAGGCGCTCCTGCTTCAGGCTCTCGCCGCGCTGGAGGACTTGGGTGTGATCATTGTTCGCGAGGCAGACGCGAACGCAGGCTGGCGTTTTCGTCTCGTGCAGTGGGCAAATCGTGCCAAAGCCCTCCTGAAAGGCTACTCCTCACGGTCTTTCCACTTCCGCTCGGGAGCCGGATGGAGGTCGTGGTTGGAGGGGCACGGTCTCAAGGTGGAATCCTCGCCGATGTACGCCGGCACACCGTTTGGCAATCACCTGTTCGTCGCCCGGCGCAAGGACATCTCGACTGGGGTGTAGATTGAGTCTTTCTCTCCTTGAACAGTTCCAAGTCCATGAATCACCTCTCCTTCACACCCATCCTCGGCTTGCTGGCAGTCAGCGCACTTACCCTGGGGGCACAAACGGCACCGCCGCCGGCCCCGGTCGAGTCCCTTTCCAAGCCGGCTCGCGTGGACTTTCCGCAACCGAGTCCAAATGGGATCGTGAAGCAACGCGTTGGCCGGACTGACATCGAGATTGTCTACGGCCGACCCAGTGTGCGAGGTCGCCCGATCTTTGGCAGTCTCGTGCCATTCGGCCAAGTGTGGCGCACAGGCGCCAATCAGGCAACAAAGGTCTCGTTCAGCACCGCGGTCACTCTCAACGGCGTCGCCGTACCCGCGGGGGTGTACGAGTTGTTCACCCTGCCCGATGTCACCTCCTGGACGATCATTGTCCACAAGGCCATGTCACAGTGGGGCGCCTACAAGTACGATGCCAAGAATGACGTGGTCCGTTTTCAGGCCACCCCGCTGCCACTCGCAACCCCCGTCGAAACCTTCACTTTGCAGATCGGAGACTTGCGCGACACTTCGGCGACGCTCTCACTGCTTTGGGACAGCACTCAGGTCCCTATTCACATTGAAGTGGATCTCGTCCCTTCCGTGGTTGCTGAAATCAAGGCAGCGTTCGAGGCTCCAGGACCCAAGACCGCGGGTTTGTACTTCGGGGCGGCCCAATTTTATCACGAGCACCGGCTCGATGATTCGCAGGCCCTAAAATGGGTGGGCGAGGCCGTACGCCTGAATCCGAAAGCACCCTACATGATGCTGCTCAAGGCCCGCCTTCACCAGCGGCTCAACCAGCCCGCCGAAGCGCGGACAGCAGCGCAGGCGTCAATCGAGCTGGGACTCGCCGCCGAGGGTCCCACGAGCAGCATTGCCGTTCAGGCTCGCCTGATTCTGACCGCGCTGGGGCAGCCAGCCCCTTCACCCTGACGTTCCGGCGCGGGGCCTCCGCGCCGGCGCGGTGGTGCGAAGCGGCTACTTGAGCACGCTGTTGTGAAATGCCGTCCAATCGTCGAGGGCATTCAACTCGACGGCTGAACCCTGAACCGAACCATTGTCCGGATACCCCGCCGCGCCGAGGATCTCCTTGCGAAGATCGTCGCTGTGGTGGTAGCCCAGGATGGACTGGTTTAGCTTGTAGACGGAAGCGCGGTCCAGTTTTACGCCGGGCTGCTCCTTCACCCAGGCTTCAAACTGACCGTAGCTCGGCTTTTTTTCCGCGACATAGGCCTTGACCGCATCGGCCGACAAACCAAGGCCAGCGATGACCATCGAATCAAAGCCCTTGCCGATCCCGGGGTAGCCGGGCGCGAGTTTTCCACGGGCCTCAAGAGAGACCTTCAGCCAAAGCCGGGGCAGGTGCAACACGCCCAGCGGACCGGACACATTGCAGGGAATCATCGGAATAATGGAATCACTCATGGTTGTGCGTATAGACCGCATTGGGGGGACGACCTCGTGCCCGCGGTGAAGCGACGAGGAGGGGAAAGTCCCAAGACTAGGGGCGGCCCTTCTGGTTGCAATCTCCGGACCAAAAAAACTCTGCCGAGCTGAGGTTTCAGTCGCAAGGGATCGCCAAACGCTCCTCTACTTGAACGAGCGACTGCTTTTCTCCCGCATCTCGATCATCACGTCGTGAACGATCCCCTCCCCCCTTCCGCCGTCAATCCAGCCGGCGGCCCATCGCCCAGCCTGACCATGGAACCGATCGGGTTCGTTCGCACCGGCAAACGGGTGAAGTTTCACGCCCTGCACCAACCCGAGGAAACCCGCTCGGAGGAGAACATTCTCGAGCTGATCCCGAATCGGCGCCTTGAAGCCGGCCTCCGTGATCTGGCGGGCTTTTCCCGGATCTGGTTGCTGTGGTGGTTTCATCGGAACACCACCTGGCGTCCCTCTGTCCTTCCTCCGCGGGGCCCGGCCAAGCGCCGGGGAGTATTCGCCACCCGTTCACCTCATCGCCCCAATCCACTCGGCCTTACGCCCGTGCAGCTGACCGCAATCCGAGGCCGCTGTCTTCACCTCGGACCCTGCGATCTGGTCGACGGAACCCCGGTGTTTGACATCAAGCCTTACATTCCTGCCTACGACTCTTTCCCCGACGCCTCCGCAGGCTGGCTCGACGAGGTCGAGACCGGCCTGCGCCAACCTCCCGCATTTGCCGTGCACTTCGCTCCTCTGGCCTCGACTCAGGTCGCCTGGCTGCGTCGCACCTGGTCGATCGATTTCACCGAGCGACTGACGGAGCTGCTTTCACGCGACCCTTCGCCGCACCGTTCTCGGCGTATCCGAAAACGCGTGACGGGTGTTCTTGAAATCGGGTGCGGAGCCTGGAGAGCCACGTTCGAGGTGCTGGCCGGGATCGTCACCGTCCAGACCATTGAACCGGCCTATCCCCGACGGTTTCTCGTCGATCCGGCCCGCGCCGGCATCGCCGATTGCGACGCGCAACTGGCCTTTCTGGAGCAATGGCCGGAGTCGGCAGGACCTTAGCCGCTCTCCCATCGCTCAACCAACGCGGATGAGCTCGATGTCGAACACCAACGTGGCGTTGGGTGGGATCGCCCCCGGATATCCGTCAGCCCCGTAGGCCAGGTGAGGCGGAAGGGTCAGTTTAACTTTGTCGCCTTCCCGCAAGGTGGCGACCCCGAGGTCCCAACCGGCAATCACCTGCCCGCCTCCGAGCACAAAGGTGAAGGGGTCATCGCGATCGACCGAGCTGTCAAATACCTGGCCGTCCATGAATCTGCCGGTGTAGTGAACCGTCACCAACTCGCCCTTGCGGGCCGGTCGTCCCTTGCCTTCAACGAGGCGTTCAATCTGCAAGTCCTGGAGTGCCATCGGATGAGCCTTCAGCACAGCCGGCCCGCGTCAAGCCCAGGGACGCAACCCGACTGCCCTCACTCGATTTCGCCGGCATTCCGGCATGGACGAGGCCACGCGATTCCAGGTAGCTTCCCAGCATGCTTTCTCGAACCCTCGGCGTCGCTGCTGCTTTGTTCTTTGTCATGGTTCCGGCCAGTTCCCAGCTGGTCGCAGCAATCGGGCTGGGCGCCCCTCCCCTGGCTGGGGCGGAGGTGTTGTTTGACGGCACCCGCGGCATGCTCGATTCCAAGTGGACCTATTGGACAGGTCCGCGATTTGCGTCATCCCTTCCGATCAAATGGAAAATCGTCGACGATCCCGTGGATCGCGGCTCGGTCCTGATGACCGACGACCCCGCCGCGAGCGGTGGCAAATATGGGGCCGCAGACATTGTGACCAAAAAAGCCTACCGCGACTTTCGATTGCACATTGAGTTTCTCGTGATGAATGAGAAGGGCAACAGCGGGGTCTACCTTCAAAACCGCTACGAGATTCAGGTTTGCGATGGGGATCGGACCAAACACGGAATGGGAGCCGTCATCAACGAGACCGACTCACCCTATCATGCCTACCGTGGCCTGCGTCAATGGAACGCCTACGACCTCGTTTTTCGCGCGGCGCGTTTCAAAGACGGAAAGCGCATCGAGCCAGCCATGGTGACGCTCTATTTCAATGGGATCAAAGTGCACCAGGACCAACAGATCCAGCAGGTCTGGGGTGGCGCCACTTCTGGAATCGACGGCGGAAACGACCGCGGCAAGGGCATCACCGATACACCCGGAGGCCTGAAGCTGCAGTGTGAGGGCCACGACGTGCGCTATCGAAACGTGTGGATCAAAGAATTGGAACTCGCCTCCCCGTCCACCGACTTTTCCAACTAGGATCGAGGATCAATCACGGTCACGGGAGGTACCTCGGTTGTCGCCGGCCGGGCGATCACCACGCGAAGCCGCCGGTGGGGGACTGGAGGCCCGGGATGACGATGAAGATTCCTGGCGGTAACCCTCAGATCGTGTCGGAGGCGCAGAGACCGAAGGTGTGGACGTACGAGGAGCGCTTGCACGGCTCTCCGAAGCGACCGGCCCTGAATAGTTGCGCGACGGCGCGGTGCTCGCCTGAGGTGCCTGATACTCGCGGGTACGGGTGGACTGCGACGGGGGAGTCGAGGTGCGTGTGGATTCGGACCTGCTCTGCGGAGGGCGGTACGAATCACGCGAACGGTCGCGCGAGTCAGGGCCCCGATCGGCAGGATTGGGAGGGGGCGCGCTTCGAGTCGTCTCGACCGACGTGCTGGCGACATTTGATACCCGCCCGCGATCCGAATATCGTGGCGCGGGAGAGCTGGCTGGCGGCGCGTAGCGAGCCGACGAGTCGCGCCGGCTGGGCGCACTAGAATAATTCACCGTTGCCACCGCCGGCGCCCTGCGAGCTGAGACTTCGCGGGGCCGATAGCTCGGCTGCCAGGCACGCCACTGCGGACGCTCAAATCGATCCGGGGCACACCAAGCCACCGACACCGAAACGGCAGGTCGGTGATAGCTCGTCCAATAGTGAGACCGATGGGGACTGTGAACGTACCGTACCGTGCGGAAACGCCAGTCACAGTCATAGGCAAGCCAGTAGCCAACAGGGAATCCTATGCCAAATGTCAGGTAGGTTGCCGGGCGCGCGTAGATCCCGCCCACGTAAAGAATCGCCGGATCATAGGTGGGAACATAGATGACATCGGGAGACGCGGGAACGATGCGAATGTCCTCCTCTTCCACCACCACAGTCTGTTGGGGCGTATCCACCAGCACACCGCTCGCCTTGGCCCGGGCGCGAACCCGTTGAATGGCCGTCATGACCGCGGCAGGTTGCTGCATGAACGCTTCGCCCAATTGCTTCGTCCATTCGAGGTTCTCGTCCATCCACGCAACCAGCGTGGGATAGCGGGCAAGCAGCTTCACCGCATCGTCCCAAGCCTGGTTGTCAAAGGCCGTCGCCTGCGGATTCGCCTTGAGGTACCGCGACGCCAGCACGATGTCGGAAGGTGAGGTGGAAGCCGGCAAAATCAGGGCCACCAGCGGATCCGGATAAAGCGCCAGCGGCGCCACCAGTTTCTCCAGCTCCTGGTCAGACGGCACCGGGGCGACCGGCGGGACAGCCTCCGGAGCGGTCACGGATTGCGGCGAAGCATCGACCGGAGCCGGTGCCTGACCGACCGGAACGGGAGCCGGAGGTGTGGCGGCGCCGGGCGCTGGCGCAGGCTCAGCAACCAGCCAAGTAGCGCCCGACAGCAGGAGAACACTGAGGGTACGGTGGCACGACTTCATGGGGTGAGGGTGTTCTCAAGATAGGACCCTGGCGAGGTTTGCTTGTGCCGTCATTTTCGTCGAAGCCGCAAGTCCCGGTCCCAAAACTCCCATGCTCATGCGCAATCGCCGGTTCGACATGTTAGTAGTCTCCTCCCTTTACGCGCCGCGGCATTCCTGCGTAGGTCAATTTCGGCGCGCATGAAGCACTCCACCGCACCTGCTCCCGCTCCCTCCAAGGATCCGCTCCACGGCAAGACCCTTGAGCGTATCCTGACTGACCTGGTGGCGGCGCTT
This sequence comes from Opitutaceae bacterium, assembly GCA_016794725.1. Classification (GTDB taxonomy): domain Bacteria; phylum Verrucomicrobiota; class Verrucomicrobiia; order Opitutales; family Opitutaceae; genus UBA6669. The sequence continues at coordinate 37,993 of JAEUGZ010000067.1, forward strand.
GGATGGAAGAAAATGGCGCAAACCATTCCAATCAGGTGCTTTATGTTCGACCCCAGCATCAAGTCCAGTCTGGTGTTCCTTCGCCGGACTCCCTGGGCGAGAAAGCAGGTTGAAGACCTTTTTTTGCGCAGCGGGCTCGGCGGGTCTGAGGTTAACCCACGTACAGTCAACGAAATAAACGCGCCTGGCGCAACGGGTGGGAACCGCTCAGAATGACCCCCAGTTTGGCCAATTCGACTGCGGAACGCTCGGTCCGGACGATCAACGCCGGAACCCGTGGCACGCTCTTCTGGGTCGATTCATCGGAGGTCGGATCTCCCTCCCTGTGCAGAGCATTGGAGAGCGTTGGTTGGGAAGTTCGCCGCTTCTCGCTTCCTTTTGCGGCCCTGGCGACACTCGCCGCCCGGCAGGATCCCCACGATACAGTGATCTTGAACGTCAACCTCGATGGCCTGTTGGGCATCCGATTTGCCGACGAGCTGCGCTCTGTTGGATTTCCGGGCAAGTTCATCGTATTGTCCGCCGACGCCAATCCCGTGGTCACCCTCGCTTTTCTGGAACGGTGTGCGGACCGGATCCTGCCTCAACCCGTGCTGGCATCAACTTTGCGCGAGGCGATCGAACAGCTCCTCGAACCCGATTGGGTCGCCTACCCGGAAGCGCGGTGAGCGCAAGTTCGGCCCGGCGCTGAACCTGCCCTTGCCGTAGGCGCTGGAGTTCCGTTGTCTCGAGGGATGAACGCCCGTCTCGAGGACCATCCTGTTCTCTCCCTTGTGCGTCCGCATCCGAGCCTTTGGACCTACTACCTGCTCCGCAGTCTCGTGATCCTGCCTCTCTTTCCGGTTCTGGCGACCGTGGCCTGGTTCCGATACCACACGATGCGGTATCGCTTTTCAGCCGAGGGGATCTCCATGAGCTGGGGCCTGCTATTCCGCAGGGAGATCATTATTCAGTATTCGAGAATACAGGACATTCACCTCCACTCCAATCTGGTCGAGCGCTGGCTTGGGCTGTGTCGCGTTCAGATCCAGACCGCCAGCGGCAACTCGGGAGCTGAAATGACCTTGGAAGGGTTTCGGGAGTTCGAGTTGATCCGCGATTTTCTCTACACGCGTATGCGTGGAGTCCAGTCAACCAGCGAGGGCCGGATCGCCTCTGCTCCGTCCATCACCGCTCCCGAGACCGGGGTGGTGGAGGCGCTGAAGGCGGTGGCCCACGAGGTTCGCGAGCTTCGTCTCGCCCTCGCTTCGAGACCACACGAGGGAAGGTCCACCGATGTTTGAACGCATCCGCTCCCTCCTGCTCAAGGCCCTGCGCGTGCCCTTGGCGCCCGCCGCGCCGGCGGGTGCCCCGGGTTCGTTGCGATCCTTCCGAGCCGGCCGGCGCTACTATCAGTTCCGGCTCGCACGGTGGGCCGTCGCCCAGGTGGCCGCACTCGCCGGCATCCTCTTCTCCCTCGGCTTTTTTCAATACGTACGAAACGAGGCGGCTGCTCTGCGCAATCCACCGGCGGAATCAGGCCCGCCCACGCCGACCGCACCGACGGCACCCGCCCAGGAGACAGCGTCTCCCACTGCACCCTCCTCCCCGGCGGCGGTCGAGCCGGCCTCCGGTCCCTCCGCGACTGGGAAAAAGTCCCGGTCCAAATCACGCCAGAGAGACGTTCGGCAGAATCTGTCCCAGGTCGCTGAAAGGACTCCACCCTGGGTTTTCTCAGTCATGACGGTCGTTGAGATACTGGTGCTGGCGGGTTTTGTCGCCTCGCTTCCGGTGACCTACACCGCAGTGCGTCTCGACTACGAGCTTCGCTGGTACCTCGTGACGGACCGAAGTCTGCGGATTCGTGAAGGCATATACGGCCTGCATGAAATGACGATGAGTTTTGCCAACCTTCAGCAGGTCGAAGTCACCCAGGGGCCGCTGCAACGTCTGCTCGGGATTGCCGACGTCCGAGTGCAGTCGGCCGGAGGCGGCGGCGACGAGTCGGGACCGGACCGCCGCCGGACCGACTCACTCCACACCGCCGTGTTTCACGGCGTGGACAACGCGACTGAAATTCGCGATTTGATCCTCGAGCGGCTCCGGCTCTTCAGGGAAGCGGGACTCGGTGACCCGGACGACACTCCCGCATCCACCCCGCCCGACTCGAACCTCTTGCACCAAGTCGTGCTTACCCTCCTGGAAGAGACACGTTTGCTCCGCTCCTCCTGGGAGTCTCGGCGCTCGGGTCCATGATTCAACCGGCTCTCTTGCGTCCGGGATCCTCGTGAGGTCCTCCACCCTTCGGACGGGTGCCCTCCTTGGCGCGATGGCAGTCGGCGCACTGCTACCGGGCGCACATGTTGCCGCCGGCGCGATCCGCTGGCTGATCATCACTCTGCTCTTTCTCGTCTTCCTGCAAACACCGCTCAGGCTGAATATCGTTCATCGTTCCCACGGCTGGCTCGTGGTTGCCAATGTGGCCATGAGTGGTGCCGGCTGGTTGGCTGGCTGGCTTATTGGGGGACGGGATGTGGCTCTGGCCCTGTTCTTTGCCGGCATCACGCCAACGGCCACGGCAGCCCCCGTGATCGTGGGGTTTCTCAAAGGCCGTGTGGACTACGTGGTCGCCGCGTTTCTCATCACTAATTTCTCCATTGCGATCGCGCTTCCGGTGCTGCTTCCGTTCGTAATCGGTCGAATAGAGCCCGCCCTTTTCCTTCAGGTGTTTTCCAGTGTTGCCCAGGTCGTTTTCGCGCCATTGATCGCAGCATGGGTGGTCCGGCGGATACATCCTCCCGCCAAGGCCTGGCCCGAACGGCTGCAGGGGTTTTCTTTCACCCTGTGGCTGATCTCCCTTTTTCTGATTACAGCCAACACCTCACACTTTGTCCGCACTCCGCCCGTCGCACCCGTCGCGCTCTTGTTCAAGATCGGCACGCTGACGGCCCTGTTATGCGCCGCCAATTTCTGGCTGGGACGACGAATCGGTGGAGTGCACTTCGGGCGGGAGGCCAGTCAATCCCTTGGTCAAAAGAACACGACCTTCACGCTTTACCTAGCCCTGACCTATGCGAGTCCGCTCGTGGCCCTCGGTCCCACGTTCTACATTCTCTGGCACAACCTCTGGAACTCGTGGCAGCTGCATCGGGGAACTCCTCGCAGTTCGCCGGAATCACTCACTCCACCAATGCCTGGTAGATCATGACCTTGAACTTCTGATTGAGATCGAGGCTGCCGGCCGGACGCAGTTGCGTCATGAAGATTCCCACCATGCGTTCCTTCGGATCGATGAAGTACTGCGGATAGTAGGCACTCCCCCACCCGTATGCTCCCTCGCTACCCAGTTCGCCGAAGAAGCCGGGATCCTGATTCACCCAGAATCCGAGGCCAAAAGCCGAGGTGTCCCGGCGGTACAGGTCCCCGGTGTGGTTTGCGTGCATCAATTCCACTGACTTCGGAGAGAGCACACGAACGCCGTCCAGCACTCCCCGTCCGAGGAGCATTTGCAGAAACCGACCGTAATCCTGCGCGGTGGAGAGCAGCCCGGCCCCGCCGGAGAAGCATTTGCGCGGTCCCTTGACGTAGTCGCTCTGTTCAACGGTCTCGTTCAGAACCAGCGCACCTTTCTCGACTCCATACACGGGAGCGAGTCGGCCGGCTTTTTCCAGTGGAAGAAAAAACGACGTGTCCACCATCTTGAGCGGCCGGCAGATGCGTTCCTCGATGAACCGATCAAGCGGTTGTCCGGAAACGACCTCGACCAGATAGCCCAGGACGTCGGTGGCATAGCCGTACTGCCAGGCTTCTCCCGGATGACCGTGCAACGGTAGTGTCGCCAGTCGATTGATACAATCGCCAATCGTCTCGTCCTTGTCCGCAAAGTACCATCCGTGCAATCCGGCCTTTTTGTACAGCTCCACCGCCAGACCGTCACCGTAGGTCAGGCCTGCCGTGTGCGTAAGGAGGTCGCGGATCTGAATCGGTCGCTTGGCGGGGACGGTGACAAACGGGGTGCCCGCAGGTACATCCGGTCCGGGAGCGACCGCCACCTGGGAGGATTTGAAGGCCGGTATGTACTTTGACACCGGGTCATGGAGCATGAATTTTCCCTCCTCATAGAGGATCATGACGGCAACCGACGTGATTGCCTTGCTCATCGACGCAATGCGAAAGATGGCGTCCGGCTGCATCGGCCGCTTGGCCCCTGTATCAAGCCAGCCATAGGGTTGGTTGCGGACCGTCTTGCCATCGCGCGTCAGGTAGAGAACCCCACCCGCAAGCTGGCCTCGGTCGATGTGCCCTTGGATCAGGACGTCCAGGCGGTTGAGTCGCGCTGCATCAAATCCCGCCACCCTGCTTTGTCCTCCGGGGGCGGAGCCAACGGGCCGCGTGAGCAGCACTCCTGCGACCAAGGAAAGAACTGCAAGACGGTGAAGGGGACGGAACATCATAAGCTTTGTCACGCTGCCCGGTGAGCGCGTGGGGTACAAATCGAAACCGGCGCGGCGCAGGCCCAACTGCGCTTTCATTTCGCCATTTCGGTGGTTTGGCATTCAATCTCACATACGGCATGATCGCGCCTTTGCGGAAACTCGTTTGCACCCTCCTCATGGGCTTCCTGTGCCAGTGTCCATCGTTTTCCGCGCCGTCACTTCCGCCGATGTCAGGTTCGTTCAGCGGGACACTCGTCTGGGCGGGTTGCCCACCGGTGGTTTGGACGTGCGAGGCAACACCTGCGGAGGCCGGACGACTGCAGGCGCGCGTTGGCCTGGAAGGAAAGGGATTGCTCGCGCGCGCTGTGCTTCGCTACGAACCGGGCACGGCGCTCGCAACCTGGACCTTGGAAGAGGCGGAAATCGATCTTGGAGTCTGGTTCAAGCCGCTCCTGGCCCGGCTGGCTCCGACGTGGCGTGACGATGATCTGCAAGTACGCGGCCGATTGTTGGCTAGATCCCGTGGTGTGCGAAGCGATGAGGGACTTTCGGGTACAGTCGCCCTTCAGTGGCTGGACGGTGCCATGGACAGCGCATCGCGATCGATCGACGTCACCGGGATCGAACTTCGGCTTCAGATCGACGACCTCGCCCGTCCCGCAAGCCCACGGGGGCAGTCTCTGCAGTTTGCACGCGCTGGGGTGGCAGGCGTGGAGATCAAGAATGGAAAGTGCGATTTTCAGATCGAAAACGGCAATCGAGTGAGGGTCGCGTCCGCCGTCGTCGAAACACTGGGTGGGCGGCTGAGCGCGGATCCATTCTCCTTCACCGTGTCGGACCAGGGAGTGTCGTCAATCAAGGCCCAAATCTCCGCCAAGGAGGTGGCTCTCGCAGAAGTGGCCCTGTTCCTTCCGAAGGTGATCCTGGAAGCACACGGCAAGGTCAGCGGAGGCTTGGGGATTAGCTGGGATCCGCAGACTGGCATCGCTCTGGGGGTGGGAAGCCTGCGACTCGACCGCCTCGACGCGGTGGAGATCCGGCTCTTCCCCCAACCTGGTTTTCTGACGGATCGTGTTCCGGAGACCCTTTCACTGCTACCTGCATGGACGGGCGCGCTTGGCCGGCTTCTAACGGTGACCAATCCGGCGCGCCAGGTGCTCAGAGCGATCGAGATGGGCGAACTGCCGCTGGTCGTCGACGAACTCGAGCTCCGCACCCAACCCAATGGCGACGATCTGGGCCGCACCGCACGGGTGGCAATGAGTGCGCGTCCGAAGGTGCCGGGTGTGGTGGAATCCGTCAGCTTTGAGGTCAACGTCTCCGGCCCGCTCGATCAGGTTCTGCGAATTGGAATGGAGAACTCTATATCAAGTATCACTAATAAATGATCATCAACTTTTTAAGAAATTTTAAATCCCATTCTCCGTTAGTCGTCCTCCGGGCGACGAAACTTTGCCGGTAATTGCTAGTCTCAATCGGTGGTTCACTCATACTCATCTTCATGCGCAGGATCGTCCTTCTCACCGCCCTTTCCCCACTTTTGCTGGCGGGCTGCATCCATGTATCCATGGATCCAATCAAAGTGCATGCCGTGGTCGACGTGAACGTGAAGGTGGACCGGGCGCTGACTGACTTCTTTGGCGACCTCGACCAGAAATCGACCGTAATTGCCACCCCATCCGCCAAACTTTGATTTCCATGAAACGCATCCTGCTTTGTTTCGCCCTGTTCGTCTCGCTGTTCGGCTCGGTCGTGGTGACCCGTGCCGAGGATCTCGCTGCGATCAAGTCGCGCATGGAACAGAGACTTCCCGCGCTCGACGCGCTGAGAAAGAAGGGCGCGATCGGAGAAAACAACCGCGGACTCACCGAGGTTCGTCAAAATGTGGACGACGCAGGGACCGTTTCTGCGGCGGAAAACCGGGATCGACTGTTGGTCTATGCCGAAATCGGCAAGGGGCAAGGCGGAGCTTCCGTAGAACAGGTCGGAAGGCTGCGCGCCCGCCAAATCGCCAAGAGCAGTACGCCGGGCGTCTGGCTGCAACAAGAGTCCGGCGAGTGGTACCAGAAGAAGTAGTACCCATTCGGTCCGCCTGATCGCATCGCCGGTCGGGGCTAGACGCGGGTCTTTTTGAAGCCAAGCAGGCGCATGAACCAGCGGCCGAGGCGGCTGGCGTAGGTGGTCTGGCGGCCTTCGATGGTGACCTGGGCGCGCATGCCTTCGACGGTGAGTTGTTCGG
>JAEUGZ010000080.1 GCA_016794725.1 Opitutaceae bacterium
AAACGCCCCGCGCTGAAAAGCCTCCGTCCGGAAAAGGTCCTTGGGGCCCCGATAGGTCAACGCCGAGCACGGTTGCCGCAGCACCGGGAGGTGCGATGCTTCCACCCCTTCGCAGTCTCCCAGCTCTTGCGCCAGGGCAGCCGCGCCACCCGGCCGCGCACGCACCCACAGCCGAGGCTCGCGTTGAAACCACTCCAAGGTCTCCGCCGGAAGTTCCACTTCATCGCGCAACCACGCCGGTACCGCCATGGCCGCGAGGGCCTCGGGCTTGAATGCACCCGGGACGGTGTCAAAGCGACGCTGGCACTCGATTGCATCCGCCAGCTGCCGTTGCAGGGTGTCGGAGGCGGTGAGCCAGGGACGCCAACGGTAGTAGGTGAATACCACACGCGACACCGCGCCGCGCGCGGTCGCGGAGAGGTTGCGGTTCGCCGCCAATTCCTGTCGGAGCGCCGCGTCCGCCGGCAGCGTCGGAGTGACGGTCCGGAGGATGTGAGCAGCGCGATTGAGCGTGGCGGGATCGAACATCGGGCATGTGATTGGCACCCAGGTACCCAGGAAGGGCAATCCCGTTCTGGCGGGTCCCGCCAAAACGCCGGGCAGGTCATCGGACCAACCCGGTCACCCGCCGCTCAAAGCGGCGACAAAGATGACCTCGCTCGCAGGATTGACCGTCTCCCTCAGTCCCCGGTGGCTGATGACACCGTCCACCGCCACGCTGATCCCCGGTCGCAGCCGTCCGTCCTGCACGAGGCGCACGGCCAAACCGGGAAACGTCACCTCCAGGGCGCGAATGACTTCTCCCACCGAGGCGCCTTCGGCCGCGACTTCCGCGTTTCCGCCGGCCAAAGGCTGGAGCAGGGCGGGAATAAGGACCCTAGCCATGGCAACCAGTCCGGCTAGGCGAAGGGCGAATAGCCGCTCTTGTCCCACAAGGCCGCGAGCACCCGGGGTGGCGACATCGGAAGGGCGGTGAGCCGCACCCCAGTCGCCCGATGGATGGCGTTGGCCAGGGTGCCTGCAGGCGGGATGATGTTCACCTCACCCACCCCGCGCACCCCGTAGGGATGTCCGGGATTGGGCACCTCGACAATGACGGTGTCGATCATCGGAAGGTCGCAGGCGGTCGGCATGCGGTAATCGAGCAGGCTGCCGTTGAGCAGTTCGCCCTTTTCGTTGTAGACGTATTCCTCGTTCAGGGCCCAGCCAATGCCCTGAGCCACCCCGCCCTGCATCTGGCCTTCGACGTACGAGGGATGCACGGCTTTGCCCGCATCCTGGACAATCGTGTAGCGCAGCACCGTGACTTTCCCCGTGTCGGGATCGACCTCCACATCGGCACACTGCACGGAAAACGCCGCGCCATAGCCCTTCGGGTGGACCGTCGTGCTGACCATCAGCGGAGCGTCCTCGCAGGCGAGCCGGGCGGCCTCGGCAAACCCCACCCGCTTTTCCCCGGCCGCAAAGCCGTCCCCCTGCCGCGTGACCGTATCCACCGGCACCTCCCAGAGCAGAGCCAGCCGCTGCCGCAACTCCGCCGACAGTTTCTGGCCGAGCTCATAGGCGGCCCAACCGGTGGCGAAGGTGGTCCGGCTCCCGCCCGTCACGTCATTGTAGGAAACCGAGTCGGTGTCGCCGATCCGCGGCTTGACCTGGCTGTAGTCGATGCCGAGCGATTCCGCCAGCTGCATGGCGAGGGACGCCCGGCTGCCACCGATGTCAGTGCTGGCGACATTAAAACCGACGGAGCCGTCGGAGTTGAGCACCGCGGTTGCACTCGACTGCCCGCCCCAGTTGCCCCAGTAGCCGCAGGCCACGCCCCGTCCGCGATGGCGGCCGGTCAGCGGCGTCCGGTAGTGGTCGGACTGCCGCAGCGCCTGCAGGCATTCCACGTATCCGATTTTCGACAACGGTAGATTGTCCGGGCGGCGGTCGCCCTCCCTCACCGCGTTGATCAGCCGCATTTCGATCGGGTCCAGATCGAGCGACTCCGCCAGTTCGTCGATGACCGATTCGACCGCAAAGGCCACATTGGTCCCGCCCGGGGCGCGGTAGGCCGAGGCCCGGGGTCGGTTGACGACCACATCATACCCGTCCACCCGCATGGTATCGCACGCGTAGGGCGCAAAACTCACCACCGCCGCCGCTCCCACCGGGGATCCCGGATAGGCGCCGGCCTCGTAGTACAACTCGGCCTGCATGGCGGTCAGCCGGCCTTCCGCGTCGGCGCCGATGCGGATGCGAATGTCCGACCCCGACGTCGGCCCGGTCGACGTCAGCACCTCCGTGCGCGACATGACCAGTCGCACCGGCAGGAACCCGGCGTGACGCGAAAGCAGCACCGCCAGGGGTTCCAAATAAACCGAGATCTTGCCGCCAAACCCACCGCCGATCTCGGTCGGAACGACTTTGATCTGTGAGACCGGCAGGCCGAGCACCTCCGCCACCTGGCTGCGGACCGCAAAGATGCCCTGCGTGCTGCTCCAGATCGTGACCTGGCCGTCCGCCTGAACCTGGGCGGTCGCGGCCTGCGGTTCGATGTAGCCCTGGTGCACCGTCTCGGTGCGAAACCGCCGGTCGATGATCAGGGCCGCCTTGCGGAATCCCTCCTCCAGTTTTCCCCGTTCATGCCGGAGGTGCGAGGCGACATTGGACGGAGCAGCGTCCCGCTGTCCCATGCGATCCGTGTGGAGGTCGGCCAGCAGCAGGGGAGCGTCCGGTTTGAGCGCCTCCGTCACCGTCATGACCGGCGCCAGCGGTTCATAATCGACCCGGATGAGCGCAAGGGCCTGTTCCGCGATGGAGGCAGAGGTCGCGGCGACCGCGGCAATGGCATGCCCGTGATAGAGCACCTTTTCCCCGGCCAACAGGTTGTCGCTCAGGTAGCGGAGATTGATCGCGCCCTCCCCCAGGTCCTCGATCCGGTCGGCCGCCCGGGGCAGGTCGGCGGAGGTCACGACCGCCCTCACCCCCGGCAGGGCCCGGGCCGCCGAGGTGTCAATCTTCTTGATACGCGCATGGGCCAAGGGACTGCGCAGCACCCGGCCCGTGAGCATGCCGGGCAGGGAGAGGTCGGCGCCGTAGAGCGCCCGGCCCGTGACCTTGTCGACGCCGTCGGGCCGGACCGGACGCGTGCCCACCACGCGCCAGGCCGGGGCGGCGGTCTCGGAGGAGGAAGCAGGAACGGAAGGCATGGGGCTACACCGGGGTGGCGGAGACGGACGGCGGTTGCGCCGCCTGGGTGCGCGCGACGTCGAGCACGGCGCGGACGATTTTGTCGTAGCCCGTGCACCGGCAGAGGTTTCCCGCCAGCCAGAAACGGACCTGGGATTCGGTGGGCAGGGGGTGCTCGTCGAGCAGGGCCTTGGCCGAAAGCAGAAAGCCCGGCGTGCAGATGCCGCACTGCAGCGCGGCATGATCGAGAAACGCCTGCTGCAAGGGATGCAGCGTTCCATCCGACCGGGCCAGTCCCTCGACCGTGAGCAACGTGCGGCCCTGCACTTCCAGGGCCAGGATCAGGCACGAATTCACCAGCACGCCGTCGAGCAGCACATTGCAGGCGCCGCAATTTCCATTGCTGCAACCTTCCTTCGTTCCCGTGAGACGCAGCTCATCGCGCAGCACCTCCAGGAGCGTCTGCTGCGGCTCGCAGAGCACGGCGCGCGTTTCGCCGTTGAGCGTAAATTCCAGGACGGATTTCTTGCGCATGATCACAAAGGGGGGCTGAGCGGAGGGGGCGTGACACTCCGACGCGCGCGGTCAATGGCCACGCGGAGGGCGCGCACGGTCAACACCCCCGCGAGGTGACGCCGTTGCGCCAGGGTACCGCGCAGGTCCGAGATCGGGCGGGCAGCCGCGCGGGCCAGGCTGGCGATTTCGTCGAGCGAAACCTCCGCCACGGGACGCCCGGCGAGTCGCGCACCAATGGCGTCCACCGCAAGCGGTGTGGGGCCGACCGCACCCAAGGCCACCCGCACGGATTGGAAACGCGAACCTTCCCCGCCCAGTTCCACCGCAACGGCGGCCCCGGCCACGGCGATATCCATTTCATTGCGCGGGATGAAGCGAAGGTACGCTGCCCCAAACTCAGCCGGAGGCGGCGGTACCTCCAACGCCACCACCACCTCCCCCGGCAGCAGCACGGTGCGGCCCGGCGCGGTGCAAAAGCCCTCCACCGGCACCCGGCGCAGTCCCGACGGACCCGCGATGCAGACCTGAACCCGGTGCACGATCAGGGCGGGAATGGAGTCAGCCGCCGGAGACGCATTGCAGAGATTTCCCACCACCGTGGCCCGCCCCTGAATTTGCACGCCACCGATCAAGTGGGTCGCATCGTGCAATCCCGGAAAACGCTCCCGCCAGACCGCGTGGTGGGACAACGTCCGACATGTCACCGCCGCCCCTAGCCAGATTCCTCCATCCTGCAGTTCACGCACCTCCGAAAGTTCCGGAATACGTTTGATGTCAATAACATGATTCGCACTGCGACGCCCCTCCTTGAGTTGGGCCAGCAAATCGGTGCCTCCGTTGAGCAGGCGCGCCCCCGCCCCTTCCCGGGCGAGGAGCGCCAAGGCTTCGTTCACTGTGGAGACCGGATGATAGTCAAATGCCTGCATGCGAACCGTGCGAATCGTCGATGGGCTGCAAAAACGGACGTGCCCTTCCAGTACTCAGCTCAATCCAGCCCGTGTCAACCTCCCCCCGGGAAGGATCTGGGCCAGCTTCGACAGGGAGGGTCAAATCACTCCCTTTGCACTTAAGGCATTAATCCCGGGCGAATTCGGCCGATGTAGGGCTGTGCCCGCCGGACCCCTCTCCGACCAACGCCTTGCTGCAGCCGCGGCGAAGCTCCCGACCGGCCCTCGCATCTTCCAGCAGCTGAGCGCCGCGATCAAGAACCCCGACGTCAGCACGCCCGAGATCGTGGGCCTGGTCCGCACCGACCCTACCCTGAGCGCCAAGATTCTCCGCATCGCCAACAGCGCCGTCTACGCCCGCGGCGAACCGCTGGGCACGCTGGATCAGGCCATCGATCGCATCGGCTTTTCCCAGATCAACCAGCTGGTCGGCGGCGTGGTGTCGTCACAACTTTTCACCTCCGGACTGCCCGTCTACGGGATCAGCGGTGACGAGCTCTGGGAACACTCCTTGACCGCCGCCACCGCCCTCTCCCACCTGGCCGATGCCGCCGGGGAGGATCCGCGCAATGGTTACACGCTCGGCCTGCTCCGCCCGATTGGGAGGCTCCTGCTTCAGCGGCTTGCGATCGACCAGTTCTGCCCGCCCTTCAGCGGACGGCATGCCACCTCAGCCCTGGTGGAAGCCTGGGAAGTCGCAACGTTGGGAGCCACCCACGCCGAAGCCGTGGAACGCCTCTTTCGCATGTGGGAGTTCGCCCCCACCCTGCTCAACCCCCTGCGCTTCCATATGAGCCCCGGGGACGACCCGGAGCGGTCGCGCATGACCGCGCTGCTCCACCTGGCCGGCTGGATCTCCGCTGAACTGGGCAAAGGGCTTTCGATCGAACGCGAAGCCTGGTCGGTCAATGATGCCCTGCTCCTCCAGGCCGGGCTCGCCGCCGACGTTCCCCAAGTGGTGCTGGAGCGGACCCGCCGCTCCACCGAGCGGCTCCAGGGCCTGCTCAAAGCCGCCTGAGGGTGACGGGGAGAATCGGACGGATCGGTCCGATCCGACGGATCCGGCGAATCACCCTTTTCGCGACATCGCCCAAAGTGCGTGAATGATTCCGCCGACCCAAAGCAGGCAGATCGTCAGCAAAATATTGATAATAAAGTCTTTACCAAGTCCCTTCTTTAAAAAGACGGCCAGTGGCGGCAAGATGATGGCGAGGATGATGTCGAATAGGCCCATGGGGGGAGGAGGTGGAGACGTCAGCACACGCCGGGTCTATCCCTTCTGCAAGGCAATGATGGAAGGGGAGATCGCGTCTTCCCGTCCGGCGCCTGGGCTTCCTGCGAGGGGCCCAACGAAATGGACGGTCCGCGCGAAACACTATTTACAAAAGTGACGAAGTCGCTACGGCATCGCAGTGATGCTCTCGTTGCGCAAACTCTTCGGAAAAGATGAACGCTTCTTCGACCTCCTGGAAGCCAGCGCGGAGGAGGCATTGACCAGCACCAAGTTGTTTTCGAGCTACTTGCAGCGCAGCGTGTCGTACACCTCGACCAGCGACCTTGATGATTTCATCCAAAGTCGACGCAAGGACAAGCACCTGACCCGCCAGATCACCGAGGAACTCTGCCGCACCTTTGTCACCCCGTTGGAGCGCGAGGACATCGAAGCCCTTTCCCTCGCCCTCTATCGCATTCCCAAGACGGTGGAAAAGCTGGTGGAACGTCTGTCGATCTTTCCGGGCAAACTTCCGCGCGAAGCCTTCCTCCGCCAGGCCGAGCTCCTGGCCCAGGCCGCCGAGGCCGTCGCCTTCATGGTCAAGCAGCTCCGCAAAGGTGCCAAGATGGAGGGCGTCCAGGAGGCGAACGACCGGCTACAATTTGCCGAAGGCGAGGCGGACAAGGTCATGCTCGGGCTGATTCGCGATCTGTATGTCGGCCCGTACGACGCCAAGGAGACCATGATTCTCCAGGACCTCTTTGAGATGACCGAAAAGTCCATCGACCGTTGCCGCGACGCCGGCAATGTCGTGTTTCAGATTGTCCTGAAGTACTCCTGAGCGGCCGGCCATGACGCTCTTCCTGCTCGTGCTGCTGGCGGCGTTGGTGTTTGAATACATCAACGGCTTTCACGACGCCGCCAATGCCATCGCCACCGTGGTTTCGACCAAGGTGATGACGCCGCGGCAGGCTCTGGCCATGGCGGCCTTCTTCAATCTGATCGGAGCGATGTGGGGCACCGCAGTCGCCACGACGATCGGCAAGGGACTGGTGGAGGCGGAGGCACTGACCATGCTGACCGTGTTCTGCGCCCTGATCGGCGCCATCATCTGGAACCTGTTCACCTGGTGGCTCGGCTTGCCGTCGAGTTCGAGTCACGCGCTCGTCGGCGGCCTGTGCGGCGCCGCCGTCGCCACCAGCAATGGCAACTGGCACGTCTTGCGCTGGTCCGTCACCGACGCCTCCGGCAAGATCAGCGGTCTCTGGCCGAAGGTGGTCCTGCCCATGCTCACCTCGCCGCTGCTCGGCTTCGTGATCGGCGCCATCTTCATGTTCTTTCTCTACGCCATCCTGCGCCGGACGCGTCCACGGGTGGTGAACCTGATCTTCGGAAAACTTCAGATTGTCAGCGCCTCCTGGATGGGCTTCAGCCACGGATCGAATGACGCGCAAAAGACGATGGGCATCATCGCCCTCGCCCTCTTCACCGGCACCCAAAGCGGCGCGTTCAACAACCTGCCCGACATGCTGCACTTTCTCTACACGCCCGAATTCAAGGTGGAGAAGTGGGTCATGATCACCTGCGCCCTGACCATGGGTGCAGGCACCGCCGCCGGCGGTTGGCGGATCATCAAGACGATGGGACACAAGATGGTCAAGTTGCAGCCGGTGCACGGATTCGCCGCCGAAACCACCGCCGCCGCCATCATCGGCGTGGCCAGCCATGTCGGTATTCCCCTTTCCACCACGCACGTCATCTCCACTTCCATCATGGGCGTGGGCGCCACCAAGCGCCTCAGCGCCGTCAAGTGGGGCGTGGTCAGCCGGATTGTCTGGGCCTGGGTGCTGACGCTCCCGGTGACCGCCTTCCTCGGCTGGTCGACCCTGCACGTGATCCGGTATTTTCAGGGCTCCTGAGTTCGCCCTCTCGACGGTCGACGAAAGCGATCCGACGGATCCGTCCGATCCGTCAGATCGGTCCGATTGTACCGCCTCCGCCCTACTTGCGAAACAGCGCCGCCAGCGCGTTGAGATCCTTCAGCGGCGCCGCCTTGCGCGCAGGCGTCGCCCCCGCGGGCGCCACCACGGCCGGCGCAGCCGGCTTCGGGGTCGCTGCGGGCGGCGCGATCGGATGCACCGTCGGCCGGCTATCCTCCTCCTTGCCGGCGAGAATCCGCTCCAATTTCACCGCCGACACCGGTTCAGCCGTGCCGAGTTCCTGCGCAAAAAGGCTCACCCGGAACTCCTCGACCAGCCAGCGCACCGGGTCATCCCAGGCCCGCTTTGCACCGGCAGCCACAAAGGAGGCCAGCTGGCGCGCCCGCTCCGCATCCTTCGCGGGATTCTGACGCCAGCGCTCCGCCCGCAAGGCCATCGCCCGCAGGTACCGCGGCAGGTGACTCAGTCGTTCGTAGGGCGTGAGACGGATGAAGTTCGGCAGGAGCAGCGCCTCAAGATCACGAAGCTGTCCCGCATAGGGCTGGGGACTCACCAGCAGGGACTGACGCAAGGAGAGGATCTCGCGCAGCACGTCGGTCAACCGCGGCACGACGCCGCGGAGATCCGCCTTGGCTCCGATCAGCGCCGCCGCAAACGCGCTCTTGGTGCGGGCCGAAATGCGGGCCGGATCGGTGACCCAGCGGCGGAGGGAGACAAACGCGTCCGCCTGGATCGCTTCAATCGGCGCCAGCGTGGCCGTCAGCGCCCCCAGGGTGCGCAAGGCGCGCAGTTCCTTTTCCAGCCACGCCAGTTCATACCGGAGTTGCAGGTCCAGCAGGCGGCCGAGTCCAAGTCGGGAAAGGCGCTGCGATTCCTCCTCGCTGCGGGACAGCCGCAATGCGACGCCCTGATCGCCGGGCGCCAGGGTGGGATACGCCTGCACCGCCACACCTGCCTGGTCGCAGACGTGCACGCGGTCCGGCACGTCACCAAACACCCAGTCGGTGGCCTCGGGTCTTTCCCATCGCGCCCTCGCCCGTTTCCATGCCTCGGGATCGTCACGAACCACCGCGATCGACGCCTCTTTGGCCCGAACCGCGAGGGCCGCGCGCACCTCCTCAAGGTGCCGGCTCGCCACCAGCACCTTGCCCTCATCATCCCGCACCCGCACACGCACGAGCAGGTGTCCGGGCAGCGCCTTTTCTTTCCAGACGGACCGGTCAACCCGCAGCGCAAATCTATCCCTCAGGTGTTCTTCAAGCAGATCTTCCAGGGTGTGCGCGTGGTCGCGCAGGCGCGCGAGGGAAGCCACGGCCGACGACACCTGTTTCACGGACTCCGCAAGCGGCACAAACACGCGGCGCTGCTCCTTCGGCAGCGTGCGGAGGTAGTGCTCCACCTTGGACTGCAGGTGTCCCGGCACCGCCCAGTCCAGGGCGGCCGGCGCGAGCGATAGCGCGTCACGGACATTGATGTCGAGGTTGACCCCGTCGTCATCCTGTCCCGGTTTGTAAGCATAGGAGAGCGGCAGCGCCCGATTCTCCAGGGGGAGCGTTTCCGGGAACGCCGTGGCGTCATGCTTGAGTTCGTCCGGATCGCGCAGGTCGTCCGGGGACAGGTGCAGGAACGTGGGATTCTTTCCGCGCCGTCCCCGGGTCAGGTCCACGAGTTCCGCCGCCGAAGAAATGCCGCCCACCAGGTCATCGGGCACCCCGTCCGGAGCGGCGTCGTCCGGCATGAGGTGCGAGGCATAGTAGCGGTACAGCGCCTCGTCGAGGTTGAGGTATCCACTATCCCGTGTCCGCGTCAACACGTGTTCGACCTCCTCGCGCACGCGGCGATTGTGGGCAAGGAAGTCCAGCGGCCAGGTGATCGTGTCATTCACCAACCCTTCGCGGATGAAGATCTCGGTGGCGTGCACCGGGTCGATCTTTCCGTAGCTGACCGCACGGGCGTCCATCTCCAGACCATAGAGCCGGGTGCGTTGTTTGACCATGACGCGGCCGCCGTCGACATTCCAGAACGGCTCGCTGTGACTCGTCTTCAGCAGGTGGGCGCCGAGGTCCAGCACCCAGGCCGGGTCAAGACGCGCACAGGTCCGCGCGTAAAGGCGCGAGGTCTCCACAATCTCGGCCGCCATGATCCAGCGCGGGAGTTTGGCGGACTTCTTCGGTTCGGAGCGCGCCTGACCTTCGGTCGGGCGACGCCGCGGCTCGTCGCGCTTGAACAGCACGGAGCCGGGAAAGAGCACGACCTTGCGGTCATGGGCCGCCTTGTAGAGGCGGTTCTCCTCGTCGTAGTGGGCAATATTGCCCAACAGACCGGCCAGCACACTGCGGTGGATCGCTCGATACGCGGGCGTGCCGAACGCCAGGGCGTCCTCGGGCGCGGCATTGGCCTGCTCCGGCACGCCGTCGAACACGGAGGTGAGCCGGAAATCGTTGCGCTGCTCCAGCACGTCCATCAGCTGGGCGTGGATGTCACGCCACTCGCGCATGCGCACGTAACTGAGGAAGTGGTCGTGACAGAAACGGCGCAGGCGGGCCTGGGACAGGCGCTCGAACTCGTCGTGGAACGTATTCCAGATGGCCAGCAGTGTCAGAAAGTCGGAGTCCGGATGGCGGAACCGGCGGTGGGCCGCATCGGCGGCCGCCTGCTTGTCGAGCGGGCGCTCCCGGGGATCCTGGATGGAAAGTCCCGCGGCGATCACCACCAGCTCGCGCACGCACTTCTCATGGCGCGCCTGCAAAATCATGCGTCCCACCGTGGGGTCGACGGGCAGCCGGGCCAGTTCCCGGCCGATCGGGGTCAGCTCGCGAGAGCCGGGTGCAGCCGCGGCGTCGGCGGTCGCCGGCTGCGCCAGCGCACCAATCTCCTCCAGCAGGGCGTAACCCGAGCGAATCGCCTTGGTGGCGGGGGGATTGATGAAGGGAAACCGCTCAATGTCGCCCAGCCCGTAGGCCTTGAGCCGCAGGATGACGTCCGCCAGGTTGGCCCGCTGGATTTCGGGCTGGGTGAAGCGCGGACGCTCGACATAGTCCTTTTCCGAATACAGCCGGATGCAGATGCCGTCGGCCACGCGGCCGGCGCGGCCCTTGCGCTGGTCGGCGCTGGACTGCGCCACCGGCTCGATCGGCAGGCGGCGCGTGCGCGCCTGCGGGGAATAGCGGCTGATGCGCGCCAGTCCGGTGTCGACCACGTAGCGGATGCCGGGGATGGTGAGCGAGGTTTCGGCAATGTTGGTCGCAAGGACCACCTTGCGTCGCTGGCTGACGGCGAACACCCGCTGCTGATCGGCGTTGGATAGACGCCCGAACAAGGGTACGACATCGAACCGCGGCCGGCGTTCCGGGCCTCCGGTTTCGATCAGATCGCGCACTTCGCGGATGTCGCGCTCACTCGGCAGAAAGACCAGAATGTCGCCCCCTTCGCTCTCCGCCACGATGCGTTCTATGGCGGCCGCTGCACCGTCGACATAGTGCAACGCCTCCACCCGGGCGGAACGCTCCGCGGCCTG